>USGM01000106.1 GCA_900554205.1 uncultured Lachnospiraceae bacterium | reverse complement strand
CCGCCTCTGAATAGTTTTCAAACTGCTCCGCCACATCCGCACTCACCTCATAGCAATCCTGGCAGATGCAGGGGCCTATGACCGCGCAGACCTCCTCAGGCTCCGTCCCGAATGCCTCATGCATAGCCCGCAGCATGCATTCTCCCATTCTTCCCGCCGTCCCGCGCCAGCCGGAATGCGCCAGCCCGATTGCGCGGTGTGCAGGATCGAAAAAAAACAGCGGGACACAGTCCGCAAAATATGTCACAAGAACAAGCCCCGGCTCATCCGTTATCAATCCGTCTACGTTCTCATAATCCCTCGGGCGCACGATTCCTTTTCCTCTGTCATCTGCCGTCACCCTGCGGATGTTTGTCGTGTGCGTCTGATGCGAGGCGACCATATCCTCAGGTCTGCATCCGAGCGCGTCCGCCACGCGCCTGTAATTCTCCTCGACACATGCCGGATCGTCTCCCCGGGTAAAGCTCAGATTCATCGTTGCAAACTCTCCCCGGCTCACGCCACCCTGTCGCGTTGTAAAGAGATGCCGGACAATCCCTGTCTGTTCCAAAAGCGGAAAGGTAAGAAATGTATTCATAAGCCTCCTTGCTGTCTCCGCTGATAGATGTGCGGAAACGCATTCCTGATCCATGTGATCTCGTCACCCTGCACCGTCACGACATCATACCGGACTGCCGTGTTGTCTCCGAGTCCGTGCATTGTCCGGTAATAGTCGGCAACTCTGCATATCCTTCTCTGCTTGCGGACATCCACCGCATCCGCCGCATATCCGCTGCCTGTCGTACTGCGGAACTTGACCTCGACAAAGACAAGGTATTCCCCATCCTGCCCGATCAGGTCAATCTCCCCCTGCCTGCAGCGAAAATTCCGTTCCCTGATCTTCATCCCATGCGCCGCCAGATACTCCGCCGCGCGCTTCTCCCATGCCGCCCCCTCAGCCCTCGTATTCATACCTCACCCCATCTATCCCATCCTACACAATGTACTGCCAAATAGCTTGTATAAATTTCCATCTGCTTTGACATCAAGCACTGTAGATAAATAATTGCCAAACTGCAACCATTTCAGATAACAGTTGCACAGAATGCACCTGACCACAAGCAGCGCACTCTGGAGCCGCCGGTGCTTAGATGCCGTGTTGTGGCATCTTATGCACCGCTGCGAGCGGAAGGTAGCGCAAGCGTGCCTGCGGTGGTCTGTGCATCCTGCGCAACGTCACTTGCGCAATTGCCCGCTACATCTTACTCTTCAACTTATCCATCGCATCCACAAAGATCAGCACCTCCGCCACCACCTCATACAGCTCCGGCGGGATCATCTCACCGATCTCCAGTCTGGACAGCGTATCCGCCAGCTTGTCGTCACGGTGTATCGGGACATCACTCTCCTTCGCCTTCTGGATAATCTTTTCCGCGAGCACACCACGCCCGCTGGCAATGACCCGCGGCGCATCCTCCGCCGGATTATATTCCAGCGCAATCGCCTGCTGTACCTTTTTATTTTCCTTATTTTCTGCCATTTTGCTCACCCCAGCATCCTACGTTCTGACGTCAAAAGCATATCTGGTCACCAGGCCGCCTCCGGTCTGCTGTAATAATGGAGCGAGACCTCCCGCCGCGGACGGTTCTTTCTTCTCCGCTGTCGTCATGGAGACAGAACAGTCATAGCCCCTCTTTTTTAATCTCTGAGTCAGTATATCCATATGCGCTTCCAGAAAATCAAGCGTCGCGTCATCCGCCACGGTAAATTTCGTGGCAACCTTTCCGCTCTCCATCGTCACATAGACATCCAGCGCGCCGAGATGCTCCATGTCGAGATGCAAAAGTGCGCTGACCTTGCCGTCATTCTCCGCAAGACTTCTCTTATTCGTATAGACATAGAGATCGCCATGGGCATCCGAGCCCTTCAGCTGCAAGGGAAGCTGGATGTAGCTGTACATCTGATTGATCTGGTTCATGAAATCAAGGTTCTGCGAGAGATTGGTCACTGCCTTGAACGCAGCGCTCTCCCCCTGTCCCCCGGTGTCAAGGGCCAGCTGCAATCCCTTAAGCTGCCGATCCATCCGGCGGTAAAGCTCCTCCACCTTTTCAGACTGTGCGACGTCCTCCGGTCGCAGTGTCCACTGCTCCTTGAGCTGCTCCGTGAAAAGCTTCTGAAATGCCTTGTCAGAAAAGATCTCCCGGACGGCTCTCCCGGTCTGCCCTCCCCTGTCTGCCAGCTCCAGCAGATTCTGTGCCAGCTTGAAAAAGCTGCCCTTCTCCGTACCGTCCTGCGCAAGCTGTAAGAACTGCTCCGTAAGCTGTGTCTTCTCATGCGGGGATAATTCCATCCGCTCTATCAATCCGAGCATCCTCTGCACATCCGCACCGACTCTCTGCGGCTCCTGACTGTTCTCCTGACTGGTCTGCTGTACCGTGCCTTCAGTGATCTCCTGTACAATTTTTTCAGCCGTGGTCTGCCCTGCTTCCGGAAGACTCCCCTGTGCGATCTCTGACGCTGCCTGCCGCATGCCTTCTTCTATCTCCTGCGGTGTCTGCGCAGTCTCCGGTGTCGGCACAGCCTCTGGGGCTTCTGCCATCTCTGCCGTTTCCGCCGCCCCCGTCATCTGTGGAAGCAGCGCCCGGTACAGGGCAGTCCACCCGTCAGTGCTCCCGCTCTCCTGCATTGCTTCTGCCGCCTGTGGAAGCAGCTCCAGCACATCGGAGATGGCATTGAGCAGCTGATGGTTCATATTGCGATATGCAGCCATCTGTTGAAGATTGGTCTCATTGACCGGAAGCTGCAGCCTGTGCAGGTTGATAACATCCGATGCCTCATACTCCGGAAAGCTGTTGATCTCCCTGTAAATCTGCTGCAGGGAGCTCCGGTTCACCGGCAGCCCTGCCTCCATCAGCTGCTTCGTCATGGAAACAGAGATCTCATTGACCGGAAGTCCTGCCATCTCCAATGCCTTCAGGACATTGACATCGGCGGAAATATTCGTAAACAGCGGGCTCAACGACAGCGCGGCTCCGTTGCTTTTTACCTCAAAGGTCACATTCTGCCCGATATCGAGGTGAATGCTCTGATCTACTTTTGCATTCAGAACCATATCCTCAGATATTCTGATCTGAATCTCCCCTCCGTTTCTGGACACAATCTCACCCCGCAGAGTCTGCCCCGGCACCAGTGACCGGATCTGCCTGTTGACATCTGCCGTATGAAGATTCTGCGCTACAGTTGCCCTGCCTGTCATCTCCCCGACACGGCTTTCTCCCCGTGATGCGCCTGTGAACAGCTGTGAAAGATTCATTCCCGTTTCCCTTCTCCTACGCTTCGATAAAGTTTTTAATAAAGCTCTTCCGGTGTATGACCGAGGGACCGTACTTCTTCAACGCCTCTATATGTGCCGGACTTCCGTAGCCCTTGTTGCGCGCAAAGTCATACTCCGGGAAGACCTTGTCGTACTCTTCCATCAGTCTGTCCCTTGTCACCTTTGCAACGATGCTTGCCGCACCGATCGTGATACTCTTCGCATCTCCCTTGATAATAGGAACCTGCGGAATATCCACCTTGGGAATCGTGACTGCATCGTTCAGCAGCAGGTCCGGCCTTACCTTCAGTCTGTCAATCGCCTGCCTCATCGCCTCGTAGGTGGCCTGCAGGATATTGATCTCATCAATCCGCTCCGGCGTCGCGTAGCCAAGTGCAAAGGCAACCGCCTTCTCGCGGATGATCTCAAAAAGCTCCTCTCTCTTTTTTTCGGAGAGTTGTTTGGAATCATTTATATACAAAATACGGCAATCCCTCGGCAGAATGACCGCACCCGCAACAACAGGCCCGGCAAGCGGTCCTCTCCCCACCTCGTCGATTCCGCAGATGAACTCATACTCCCGGTACTTTTCCTCGTAGACCCGCAGCTTCTCGATTCTTTCCTTTTCCCGCTGCAGGGCTGCAAGCTTCTTCTCCGAGGCTTCCACGAGCTTCCTGACACCGCCCCGCTCATCCTCACTGTATCTCTTTATAAGTTCAGGCAGCTCCTCCAAAGACGCTGCCTGAAAACATGACTTGATTTCACCGATATTTAACATACTTCCCCATTTCTGCGCACGTTCTTTGCGCATAGCAAATTTGTGTCTACTGGTGTTTCAGTATTCCAAAGCTCGAGAATGGCCAGATTCTCACCCATGCTCTGCCGATAATGTCTTCCCGTTTGATATTTCCTACCTGTGCGAACCGGCTGTCGGTGCTGTTGTTCCGGTTGTCTCCCATGACGAAATATTCATCCTCGCCCAGCACGATCGGCTCTGCGGCAAGCCCCACATTTTCCGGTCGTATGATCTCACGTCCATAGCTCTCGGAAAGGATCTCACCGTTTATGTAGATGTTTCCCTGTTCATCGATCTGAACCGTCTCCCCGGGCAGACCGATGATCCGTTTGATATAATATGTCTTCGGCTTGTGCTTATAAGGAAATACAATAATGTCAAACCGTTCGGGATCACGAAAACGATAGGACAGCTTATCCACGATCAGATTGTCGCCGTTCGTCAGCGTCGGCTCCATGGATGAGCCATCCACCTCGGTTCTCTGTCCGACAAAGGTGATCACGAGCCATGTCAGACAGAGCACTCCCAGCAGATACAACAGCGTGCTTATCATTTCCTTCATTACTTTATTCATCGTCTCATTCTCCCTGTGTATCGGGACGTTCCAGTGTCATTCGTCCCAGTCGTCCACCCCTGAAATCATCCGTGAGGATGTCAGCGGCTTTTTTCAGATCAAGGCTTTCTCCCTTGTTAAAACAGCCTCTGCTGGCCGCAATTTTTTCCAGCGTCGCGGGCATGGTCTCCTGCCATTCGATGCCATACCGCTCGCAGACAGAGGACGGATAAAGCGCTTTCAGGCATTCCAGCAGATCGCACGCCAGCTCCTCCATGATGATCACCTCGTCATTCATGGAGCCGATGAAGGCAAGTCTCATGCCCACCGTCTGATCCTCAAACTTCGGCCAGAGGATTCCCGGCGTATCCAGAAGCTCAAGATTCTTATTCAGTCTGATCCACTGCTTGCCCTTTGTAACACCGGGCTTATTTCCCGTCTTTGCGCACGCCTTGCCCGCAAAGGAATTGATGAAGGTCGATTTCCCGACATTCGGGATTCCGACAACCATCGCCCTGACCGGCCGGTTCACAATTCCTCTCTTCCGGTCGCGTTCAAGCTTCTCCCTGCACGCCTCCTGCACCACTGCATTAATCGCCTTAATCCCGGCTCCGGTCTTGGAATTGATCTCCAGGACATAAGCGCCCTGCCCCTGAAAGAACTGCATCCATTGCCTGTTATACACCGGGTCGGCAAGATCGGATTTATTCAGCAGCACGATCCTCGCCTTATTCCTCCCGAGTTCATCTATATCCGGGTTGCGGCTGCTCAGGGGAATCCTCGCGTCGACAAGTTCAATGATCAGGTCGATCAGTTTTATATTTTCCTGCATCATACGCTTGGCTTTCGTCATATGACCGGGATACCATTGATAATTCATACTCTATTTCACAAAGCCCATGCCCTGACTGCCATGTCCGGCACGGAACCACGCCTTTCCTATAATATCTGTGTCCTTCACCGGACCAACGTTCGCCGAGCGGCTGTCCTCGCTGTTCCCGGGATTGTCGCCGATGCAGAAGAATTCCCCGTTCTCCAGCGTCAGATCGTTCGCCGCAATCCCCGGGTCTGCAATATACTCCGTCACCCACTCGCTCTCTAAACCGTTCACATAGAGCACGCCGTCCTGCACCTGTAGATGATCGCCCGGCACTGCCACCACCCGCTTTACATAATAATGGGCATTCTCGTTGCCGTTGGGCAGGAACACGATCACATCCCCTCTCTTCGGGGAAGAAAGTACATAAAGGAAGCGATCGACAAAGATCTGCTGTCCATTGCCCAGCGTCGGCTCCATGGACACGCCAACCACCCTTGTCGTCATTCCAAAGAAAAAGACCAGAACGGCAGCGATAAACACTGCTGCAACGATTCCGAACACCCACGAAAAAACCTCCCGGATCATCGCCGGGCTGATCTTCTTTTTCCTCCTGTAAAAGCTCAAACCGTTATCTCTTTTCGCCATATCTGAATTATCCTGTTTTATACGCGTTTCTACCAGTATAGCATATCTTACGGAAATAGAAAAGGACAACTACAGAAGTAATTGTCCTTTCGTCGTTTTATTTTACAAGCTCTTTAACCTTAGCCTTCTTACCAACGCGGTCTCTCAGGTAATTCAGCTTTGCACGTCTTACTTTACCCTTTCTTACTACTTCGACCTTCTCAACATTGGGAGAATGTACCGGCCATGTCTTCTCAACACCGATGCCGCTGGAAGTCTTTCTTACCGTAAAGGTCTCTCTGTTGCTGCCGCCCTGTCTCTTAAGAACAACACCCTCGAATACCTGGATTCTCTCACGGTTTCCTTCCTTGATCTTACCATAAACCTTTACGGTATCACCAACTTCAAACTCATCAACGGCTGCCTTTAACTGTTCTGCTTCGATCTCTTTGATAATGTCACTCATAACGAGCCTCCTTAAATAAAATGGATGTTCTTAATACAATTCCTGTAACAGAGGACCATCTTCGTTTACACAACATTAAAACTTTAACATACCTTTTGCAGAAATGCAAGTATTTTTTATACCTTTTTGATCCAATATACCTTCCCCGATGCCTTGTAGAAGCCCAGTCCCTCATGCAGTCTCTCCGAGGCCTCATTCCCCTCCACGACCTGCCCATAGGGTATCCATCCTCTTTCCAGGCAGCGGTTCACACAGTACGCCTCCAGCGCTTTTGCAATTCCCTGTCTGCGGAAGGCCTCGTCGATGTAGAGCATACCCATACTTCCCTCTGCGTGAATGCCGATAAATCCGATCAGTTTCTGGTCAGAAAAAGCGCCGTACATCAATCCCAGCTGCACACGCTCTGCAAGATACTCTGCATTCTCGTGCTCATAATGGAGAATAATATAGGGAAGCTCTTCCTCCGTCAGCGTCCTGATGTCCTTATAGCGCACCGGAAGCGTCTCCCTCGCAGTGTAGAGATACTGGCTGCAGCCGCCCCATAGTTCAAAGCCTTTCGTCAACAGATACTCCTTCAGGAAGTCCCGCGTAACATTCACCCACCGGACATCCTCCGGAAGCATTGCGCATAAAGCTGCCGCTGCTTCCTCATCCACGGCTGTCATCATATAGTTTCCCCTGTCCCCTGCCTTGATCAGAAGATTTTTTCCCTCGTGATAAAGGATCTCCCCAATGCCACGTGACAGTGCCTCTATCATATGGATATTGTTGCGTTTCTCTTTCGAGAGCAGCCGTATCAGCTTTTGTTTTTCCTGATATCTGCGATAAAGGTCGGGGCGGAACCGCTCCGTGCGCGTCTGCGACTGCTCCAGCCTCCACTTTGTAATCCGCGCATGGTTGCCCGACAGCAGCACCTCCGGCACACATTTGTCGTGCCAGCGCTCCGGTCTGGAATACTGCGGATATTCCAGCAGATCATTAAAGAAGCTCTCCTCCTCGGCGGAGGAATCGTTTCCGAGGACACCCGGTATCAGACGTGCGACAGCATCGATCATCACCATGGCAGGCAGTTCGCCGCCCGTCAGGACATAATCGCCGATCGAGACATAGTCCGTCACCACTTCCTCCAGTACGCGCTCATCAATCCCCTCGTAATGTCCGCAGAGAAAGACCAGTTCCTCCTCCCGCGACAGCTCCTTAGCCATTTTCTGGTTAAAGGGAACGCCCTGCGGTGTCACATAGACCGTGCGCACCCTTCGTCCCTGTGTCACAGCATTCCACGCATCATAAACGGGCTGTGCCTGCATCAGCATGCCTGCACCGCCCCCATAAGTATAGTCATCCACCTTGCCGTGCTTGTCCAATGTGTAGTCACGGATATTCACGGCATCCAGTGAAATCAGTTTCTTCTCCACAGCCCTTCCGATGATGCTGGGTGCAAGCCCCTGCATTACCATCTCCGGAAACAAAGTCAAAACATGAAACTTCATGATAGTCAGTCCAACAATCCTTCCAAAATATGAATTTTCATAAAGCCGCCCTTCGGATCTACCTCCAGAACGCACTGTTTGATCGCGGGAAGCAGCAGCTCCCTTCCATCTGTCAGATCGATCACATAGACATCATTTGCACCGGTCTCCATGACATCCCGAAGCACACCGATCTCAGAATCCGACTCGTCTCTTACCTTTAAACCCATCAGATCCGCAATGAAATATTCATCCTTTTTGAGTCTGACCGCATTTTCACGCGTTACAAGGATTGATGCCTTTCGGTATTTCTCCACCGCACTGATGTCATCAATCCCCTTAAATTTCACGATGGCAAACTGCTTGAAGAACTTTACGCTCTCCACTTCCAGCCCGATCCGCTCTTTTCCGGTGTCAAGAATCACTTCTCTCAGACGCTTAAAACGCTTTACATCATCTGTCGTCGGAAAAACCTTTACCTCCCCTTTCAGCCCATGGGTAGCGGTAATAATTCCGACCTGAAAAAAATCTTCCATTATAATCTCCGCACTCTATAAGCAAGAACAGGGAGGGACATGCCTATGCCTGTTCCTCCCTGCCTTTACAGTAAGTAACCCTATACAATCTCCACATCCACTCTTTTGTTATCTTTGGATGATGCAGCCTTCACGACAGAACGGATTGCCTTTGCTATTCTGCCCTGTTTGCCGATAACCTTACCCATATCGGACGCAGCTACATGAAGTTCGATGACTGTATTTCTGCCTTCGGTCTTTTCGGTTACAACAACCTCATCGGGATTGTCTACAAGCGCTTTCGCCACAACTTCAACTAATTCCTTCATAAGCCACCTCCAAAGAATCAAAATTTATTTTTCGATGCCAGCTGCCTTGAAGAGTTTGCCAACCTGCTCGGTAGGCTGTGCGCCATTAGCCAGCCACTTCTTTGCCAGCTCTTCATTAATGGTGAATGTGCTGGGATCCGTGCTGGGATCGTAGGTTCCGATCTCCTCGATGAATCTTCCGTCTCTGGGGGAACGAGAATCAGCTACGATGATTCTATAAAAAGGAGCCTTCTTCTGTCCCATTCTTCTCAATCTGATTTTTACTGCCATTGCTTTTTCCTCCATAAAATAACTTAATTTATCTATGAAAAAGAGTCCGTCCCGAGAGACTGCTCTTTATTCATCTCTGGTTTGTTCAGAACGGAAAACCGCCCTTCATACCGGGGAAGCCGCCAAACCTTCCCTTGCCGTGCTTTCCGCCGCCGCCGAACTGCTTCATCAGCTTCTGGCTCTGTTCAAACTGCTTGACAAAACGGTTCACAACCGCGACATCCACGCCTGCTCCCCTCGCAATGCGGTGCTTTCTCTGGGGATTCAGCAGCTTGGGATTACGCCGTTCCTCCTTTGTCATCGAGAGCACGATTGCTTCCGACTGCTTCAGCTGTTTCTCGGAAGCGTCAGAATCAATATCCGCTCCCTTGATGCCCATGCCGGGAAGCATACCAAGAATGCTTGACAGACCACCCAGCTTCCGCATCTGCTTCATGCTCTCAAGGTAATCCTCAAAATCGAACTTACCCTTCTTCATGCGGCCAGCCATCTCGCGGCTCTTGTCCTCATCGATGTCAATGTTCTCCTGCGCCTTTTCGATCAGCGTGAGGACATCTCCCATGCCGAGGATTCTGTTTGCCATCCTGTCGGGATAAAACTGTTCCATATCGGAAAGTTTCTCTCCCATACTCACATACAGGATCGGCTTCCCTGTGACCGCCTTGATGGAAAGTGCCGCACCACCTCTGGTATCGCCGTCCATCTTGGAGAGGATAACACCATCTATTCCTACTTTTTCGTCAAATTCCTTTGCAACATTTACCGCGTCCTGTCCGGTCATTGCGTCCACGACCAGCAGAGTCTGATGAACCGCTACGCTGTTCTTGATCTCCTGCAGCTCCGCCATCATGTCCTCATCCACATGAAGACGTCCGGCTGTATCCAGAATGACAACATTGTATCCGTTCTTCTCCGCATAGGCAATCGCCTCTCTGGCGATCTCCACCGGCTTGTAATCCGTTCCCATGGAAAAGACATCCACTTCCTGCTTCTTTCCGTTGATCTGCAGCTGTTCGATTGCCGCAGGTCTGTAAATATCACAGGCAACCAGCAGGGATTTCTTTCCCTTGGTTTTCAGCTTTCCGGCAAGCTTTGCCGTCGCCGTCGTCTTACCGGCACCCTGAAGACCCGCCATCATGATTACCGTGATCGCTTTGCCTGGCTGCATGGCAATTTCCGTAGTCTCGCTTCCCATCAGGGCGATCATCTCTTCGTTTACGATCTTGATGACCATCTGCCCCGGATTCAGTCCGTTCATAACGTCCTGACCGACAGCGCGCTCCTCCACAGACCTGATGAACTGCTTTACCACCTTGAAGTTGACATCCGCCTCCAGAAGTGCCATCTTTACTTCCTTGAGCGCCGTCTTGACGTCTTCCTCTGTAAGCCTTCCCTTGCCGCGCAGGTTTTTAAACACTCTCTGAAGTTTATCTGTTAAACTCTCAAATGCCACTTCGTGACTCCTTCACCAATCATTTATAATTCCTTCAACAGTTCGTTGGAAAGCCCGCTGATCTGCCGGAGTGTCTCATTTACATCCTGTCCGTCATGATCCTGCTCTGCAAGCTGCTGGATCCGTCTGACCGTCTGTTTCGCCTTTGCAAAGCGTTCGATGAGATGCAGCTTGTTCTCATAATCCTGAAGAATCCTGTCACAGCGCCTGATCAGGTCGTGTACTCCCTGTCTGCTGATTCCCTGTTCCTCGGCAATCTCTCCGAGCGACAGGTCATTGTAAACCGCATCCCCATAGATCTGTCTCTGATGCTCTGTCAGAAGCTCTCCGTAGAAATCAAATAACATTGTCTGCTCATATATCTTATCCATAACAGCTTCCTTTGCCAACCTTGTGTATCTTACTACAGATACAAAGCGGTGTCAAGTAAAAATTCTTGACACCGCCATTATTTATTTTCTA
>USGM01000105.1 GCA_900554205.1 uncultured Lachnospiraceae bacterium | reverse complement strand
GCACAGACCACCGCAGGCACGCTTTCGCTACCTTCCGCACGCAGCGGCACATAAGTTCCCACGGTACGGGAACTAAGTGCCGGCGGCTCCAGAGTGCGCTGCTTGTGGCCATGTGCATTCCGTGCAACTGTTATAAGAAATTTGTGGGTTTTAAATTACCTTATAATTATGCATTACTTATGATTATCTCTACTGCGTCATTACTTACACACGTAAAAATAAAGGGGAAAATACGATGTATCAGTCATTTGAGGAAATTCGAGAGATAGAGAAAGCTACTGGGAAAACATTCTGGGAGATTGTCCGGGATGCCGACTGCCGGGAACTGGAGATCACCGCGGAGGAAGCCTTCAATCGCATGGCGGACAGATATGAAGCAATGCGCAGCGCGGACACCTCCTATAGTCCGTCCCTCACCTCCTCGAGCGGACTCACAGGCGGAGACGGCGAAAAAATTGCTGCCGCCAGACAGGCGGGAACACTGCTCTGCGGCCCCTTTATCGGGCTTGTCATGGAGAAGGCGGTAAAGATGGGCGAATCCAACGCCTGTATGCGGCGCATCGTCGCTGCCCCGACTGCCGGCTCCTGCGGTGTTCTTCCCGCCGTACTCCTCTCGCTGGAGACGGAACGGAACTACCCTGTCACGGAGATGGTTAAGGCTCTGTATACCGCGGCAGGCATCGGCGGAATTATCGCGCAGCGCGCCTCCGTGTCTGGTGCGGCAGGAGGCTGTCAGGCAGAGATCGGTGCAGCGTCTGCCATGGCTGCCGGCGGTGTCGCCTACCTCCTCGGCGGCGACAGCGAGGTCATAGCCCATGCAGCCGCCCTTGCCATGAAGAATCTGCTCGGACTTGCCTGTGATCCCGTGGCGGGGCTCGTCGAGGTTCCCTGCGTCAAGCGCAACGTGATCGGTGCCGTCAACGCACTGACAAGCGCAGATCTCGCAGTCTCCGGCATCCGCAGCCGGATTCCGCCCGACGAAGTCTTTGACGCGATGAGAAGCATCGGACGCATCATGCCCGAAGAGCTCAAAGAGACCGGCAGGGGCGGTCTCGCCGCGACTCCCACCGGTCTCTCTTATAAGGAAGCTCTGAAAGGCTTCTGATCCCTTCCTCTCTACTCCTGCTCCGCCTTCAGCCACGTCTGGTAAAGCTCGACCTGATCGGCGATACATTTCCATGTGCTGGAGGAACCCGCGGTGACGCAGATGTACTCCCTGCCGCTGCCGTCCGCCGCAAGGCTTGCCGCGCAGCTCTTCGACTGTACGACATATCCGGTCTTTGCACAGATGACCTCCCCGTGCGTGTCCCTGTCCTCGATACGGCGCAGGAACCAGTTCGAGAGCAGCAGCCCCTCCGGGTGCTGCTCTGTCGGCGCAGTATTGTAGGTATGTGCTGACAACACCTCCCGGCAGAACGGATTATCCGCCGCCATCTTAAGGATTACTCCAATATCATAGACGGTGCTGTAATGCTCCGCGTCATATAACCCCACACAATTTGTGACATGGGAGCTGTCCGACAGTCCCAGCTGTTCCAGCTTCTGATTCATCAGCTCCACAAAGCCCTCATGCGTCTCTGCAACATACATGGCAAGTCCCAGCGCCGCATCAGCGCCCGAGGGCAGGATCGTCCCGTAGAACAGATCCCTGACCGTCACTTCCTCTCCCACATCGAAACCGACATTGCTGCAGTCATTTACAAAGCTGTAATCCGTGATCTGGATGGTTATGGTAAACTTTTCATCCAGAACAGGATTCGACTCCCAGTCCTCCCCACCGATACCGAGCGCATCCGCCGCCGTGAGCACCGTGAGCACCTTCGTCATGGATGCCGGGCTGATCCGCGTCTTTGCGCCCTTCTGGGCCAGAATCTTGTTGTCCGCGACATCAATTACCACACCATACTCGCTGATGATACTGTCAGAGAAGCCGGTTGTCGTCGCAGTGCTGACCGCCTGATACGTCTCCGGCTGCGGCTTCTCCGTCGGGAACGGCCCGTATGCCTCGCTGCTCCCCGCACTGCTCTCCGATGCGCCATCATTCCCCGCAGGATTGCTCTTCGTGGTATCGCCATTTTCCGCCGTGCCACTCTCCGGGCTATCTTCCTCTCCCGCCGTATCGCTCTCCGGGCTATCTTCCTCTCCCGCTGTGCCGCTCTCCTGAGATGCCACCTGCCCCACAGGCGACGCGGAACTCTCCTCTCCGTCCCTGCCGCGCCTGCTGCTCCCGGCGATTCTCACCACAATCACAACAACAATCAGCAAAAAGACTGCTGCCGCCGGGATCACACACTTCTGCAGCAGCTCCGCCTGCCGCTTCTGCCGCTTCATTTCCTCTATCCGTTTTCTTCGTCTCAGACTCCGCTCCTCATCGGACTCCACTCTGTTTTCCTCACTCATATATCTGCTCTGATACCCTTCTGTTTATTTTAGTCCTCACCCACAATGCGGTCGCGCAAAATATCCTTCACATTCCCATGCAGCTTCTCCGTCAGCCCCAGATAGGTCTTCTTCTCCTCCTCGCTGAACCTGCGGAAGCGCACCGCCTCAAAATCCTTCTCTGCCAGCTCCAGATCCCGCAGCACCGGCTCCGCCTCTGGCAGAAGCTCAAACCGCCAGCCCCCGCGCTTCGCCGCCTTTGTCTCCTGCTTCTGCTTCGCCGCCCGCTTTGCCTCCCTGACAACCTTGATCGGCTCCCTGCGCAGCATCTGTCTTTTCTCCAACTTCTGCAAAGCTGCGCCCACGCTTCTCTTTGTTATGCCGATCAGATCGGAGAGCTGCCCGATCTCCGTCACAACAAAGCTCTGCTTCAGATACAGCAGAACCAGAACCTCTCCGAGCGTCAGTCCGTTCTTGATCGCAACGACCTCGCAATAGCGCTCCCAGAGCTTGCGATACCGGTAGAAATCCATTGCAACGCCATCCTCCTCCACAGCCTCCGGCAGTGCAAAGGATTGTCTTTCCTCCCCGAGCTTTACACTGCCCGGCAGAATGGACGGGCCGACAAAGCCGTCGCGCGCCGCCATCAGGAAAAACTTATAGACATGGAGCCTGATGTCATCATAGCTCTCCTCGTCATAAATTTCCTTATAGAACTGGTTATAATACTCAAACACATTCAGCTTCATGCGGATGGTATTATTGATGCTGCTGCCCTGACTGCTTACGAGGCTGCCCTTCGTGCGCACATAATAATAGACCGGTGCCTGCAGCGCATAAATGCTCCGGCAATGCCGGATGTATTCCAGATTAAAAATAAAGTCCTCGCACCAGCTGATCTCCGGGTCCATTCTCAGCCGGTTTTTCTCGATGATGGAGCGTTTAAAAAGCTTGTTCCACAGCACACCGTAATAGAAGTCCGCAGGGTTCTCCATCATCTGCGCCGCGAACTCCTGTCTGGTCAGCAGCCCCTCCTTCTCAATATCTCCCTTGTGAGAAAGATTTTCTCCCGCGACACGGTAAAAATCTGCAATTACCATGTCGCAGCCACTGTTCTCGGCACTGCGCACAAAGAGCTTTGTCGCCTCGGGTGTCAGCCAGTCATCGCTGTCCAGAAACTGGATATATTCTCCCTTCGCCTCTGCCAACGCACGGTTTCTGCTGTCCGAAACCCCTGTGTTCTCCTTGTGGATAACACGCACTCTCGCATCCTTCTGGGCAAAGCTGTCACACAGCCCGGCAGAGCCATCACTGCTGCCATCATTTACCAGCAGCAGTTCAAAATTCGTATATTCCTGATTCATGACGCTGTTAATGCAGCGTGCAAGATAAGCTTCCGCATTATAGACCGGCACGATGATCGAAACCAAAGGCTCCCTGTCCTCCCCCATGCCGGAATTTTCTTTCTCAAATCCCATATTGTCTCCTGAAACGCTTCTCGCGCTCCCCATACACCATATAAAAATCCTCGCCACTGCCCGGCTGCTCCAGATAGAAGCCCGTCAGCAGCGCCATATTGAGCTGTCTGGCAAGCTGACCGTCCTCCTGACCCTTCACAGCCTCCTCCACATCCTTTAACAGCCTGTGCCAGCTGCACACAAAATCATGATTTGCCGCCTGCTCCGGCGTGTCGATCCACCTGCTGACCTTGACCTTAGAACGGTTTGTGCCGACACACTCTCCTGTTTGCAGAAAGTACCGGAAATCATCGTTCTCGTAATAGCGCCCCAGCGGAAAAAGTCTGCACACACCCGGTCTGTAGGCATGGATGCTGCACCTTCCCCCCGCGTTCAGGAAGCCGCATGCCTCCTCTTCGCCGGACATGCGCAGGTTCGGCAGGATACAGCCGTCTACCACATTCAGCTCTACCCTGCCCTCTGCCAACAGGTCCTGCAGGCTCTTCCCCGTCCCTGCACACAGTCTCCATGCATCAAACGGATCAAGAATGACCGAATTTCCCATTCCGGTACAACACTTGTGGCAGCCCTGACACCCATGGCAATCTGCCTTCACCATGTCATTCAGACCGTACAGCCGTCCATCTGAAATTTCATCCAGACTGACATTTCGCCTCATAATACCTCCCCAACTCCTTGACTGTCATAGTCATTTGCACAAACGCTGATACTCCTCCTCCGTGATCGGAATAATGCCGCCGTGGCGTTTTTTTGTGACACCCATGTCAAATTGCGTGTCGTTTAATACCGTAAAAGCTCCTGTTTTCAGGCTTTTTGTCACAAGAGGCAGATAACCCTTTCCGGTGGCAAACCTGTCAGCAATAAGACACCATTCCTCCCGGTCGTTGAATTTAAAGATTTCCGGCCCTTCCACGCCGTAAAGCCCCGACATAGTTTCGGACGGTATTTCCTTAAAGTCTTCCGGTTTCAGAGTCTTTGCAAAATCAACAACAATATTCTTCGTCGTCTCATCCTTCGTGTAGCGGTAATATCCCTCTTCCGTGCGGATAATCGTGCTGTCAATCACATGGTTTTCCTTTTCCAAAAAGAGGAAGGGATCGCCAAAGGTCTGAAAATCCTTCGTGTAGGCTGCATAGATCCTCTGCTTGCGCTCGACCATGGATGCCCAGAACACGAGAATGGCATCCTCGCGCTCATCATAGATTGCCTCCGGAGCCCAGACGCAGCCTGCACCCTCCACACCAATCGTATGTGCTTTGGGACCCTTCCATGACACCAGATCCTTCCAGTGCAGTCCGTCACGGCTGACCGAGAAATAAATCTGCTCTCCATCCTTCTGTTCTCCTATAAAATGTGCAAAAAGGTACGCTGAATATTCCATACTACTTTCTCTCTTTCCATAAATTTATTTTCACACTTTCATGCTCTGCACGCATCCCCGAACCTGCCCGGTAATTTCCAGTATAGCACAGCGTCCCTGTGACCGCCAGAACAGATTCTATGTTTTTTCGGATTGTATGTTTTTTTCCGTGCTTTATTATGGATGGACGCAAAGAGGGCTGCACATTCTCCGCTGTGCAGCCCTCTTTGCGTCAGGCATACGGTTATTTCTGCATGCCGATCTTCTGCATATATTTTATGTAATACTGGCTTGTACTGTTGACCCCTGCGATCACTCCCACGCCGAGCAGTCCCAGAATCCCAACTCCGACCGGAGCGGTGACTATCAGAACAATCCAGCATACCAGCATCATGATCCCCTTAAGCCCGCCGAGATGTGTCAGATACCACGGCCCCCAAAGCAGAAAGGCCGCCATATTGAACTTTCCCCGATAGCTTCCATTGCCCTCGTATATCTTACTGAATTCCTCCCTGTAATACGGCTTCAGATCATTAAAAAGCGTCACATTCTGAATCGGCGCCTGCTGATAGGGCTGTATGGAGGTTTGTTCAGATACCTCCTGTAGCTGCGGCTGCAGTTGCGGCTGAACCTTCTCCACTGCCTGACCTTCCACCGGTGTGCCGCACCTTCTGCAGACAGTCTCACCCTCCTGAAGCATTGCCCCACACTCATTACAGTAAGTTGCCATTTTTGCGTTCCTCCTCTACGTTTACTGTTCTATTTTTCTTCCGCATTCCATACACATGAACTGCCCTTCCGGCACCTGTGCCCCGCAAATACACTGCTTCATTGCCTTCGGCGCAACGTTCACCGCCGCATTATTCATTGCCTGAGGCGGTACATTGGGCTGCATCATTACGGGATTCTGCTGCATATCCCTTCCGCAGACATTACAGAATCTTGCATTCTTCTCCACCTGATTTCCACAAGTGCAGGTAACCATGCCATTGTTCACGCGCGCGCCACAGTGGGGACAAAACTTGTCCATCTGCGTCAGCACTGCGCCGCAGATACAGGTCGTCCGATTCCCCGCCTGCAATTCCACAGCCTGCTTCTGCGCCTGAAGCTCCCTTACCTCGTTATCCAGAACCTGCAGCTTCTCAAAATAGCCCGCCAGCTCCGGCATATCCAGCTTCCCGGCCATATGCAGGTCATAGACTTCCATACCTATATAGCCATACAGCTTGGATTTGGCATTCATTTTTTCCTCAATGCATTTACCGATCGACTTGGGCTGGGCGCTCTGCATTACTGCATTGCCCGCATTGCCCACTATACTCTTGGCCTTCTCAAAGAAATTATTTCCTGCCATTTTATTTCACCTCTCTTATTTTATACTGTCTTTCTGATACTCTCCCAGCGATTGCACAGCGCCGCAAACTCCTCGCCCTCAGACCGCACCTGCATGGCTTCCGGAATCTCCGTCTTATCCAGAACCATGATAAGAATCTCCTGACACGCCTGTTCCGCATCCGCCCGGATGCTTTCGCAGTTCTGCACTATCGTTCCCACGAAATCAGCCTCCTGTAAAAATTTCTCCATTTCCGGAGTCAGATACCCTGCCACCTCGTCGCAGAATCCGTTTTTGCATTTCTTTAGAATAAAAGGAATATAGAGCGCCACATACAGCACAAGTATCAGCGCCCATACCGGCTTTGGCAGACCGAGCAGCATATCCAGTACCGGATTTCCGCCGCCGTCATCCCCTCCCGAAATCTTGTTCTTAATGATCTCCATGCCCTCAGAGATGACCTGATTTGTTATTTCAGTGGCTGTCTCATTGTCTGACACCGTGATCTCGATGGGCGCCTCCTCCTTTTGACCGATACCGGAGATCACACTGGACGCCAGCGCCAGCACGAGCACTCCCAGCCACGGCGCCAGAATACCGAGAAGTCTCTTCCAGAATAATTTCTTTTTACTTTTATCCAGCTTCGGGAGCAGCGTGGCTGCCCAACGACCGATTGCCTTCTGTTCTCCCGCTATCTTTGCAGCCGTTGACTGAATGCGGCGTTTTATCAGATCGCCCCTGTTGTCGTAAGCCACCCAGAATTCCCTCTGGGACACATGTACCTTTTTGTCCTTTATCTTGGTCAGTATCGCTCTGATTTTGGTAAGCATCTGATCACAGTCCTGACAGAGCGCGTCGGCATATGTGCTCAGGGAATGGGAAAGTCTCATATTATATTTTGTCTCGACCTGATTACAAAAGCTCTGAAATCTCCCCGCATTCCCGATCTCCTTATAATGTGCTCTGGTATGCTGGATTTCACGAAGCCCTCTCTCCAGCTCCAGAACAGCCTGTGACTGCTCGTTGCTGCAGATCTGGCTCCTTTCCCGGGCATCTGCCAGACCATTGTCGATGATCTCCTTAATGCGGTCTGTCACATCCTCCATAGACACCGTATCTGCCATTCCCTGCATGGGAACGATTTCCGTCTCCCCGGACTCTTGATACTTCTTCCTCATATGTTTCAGAAGTGGCTCCACCTCGAGCAAAATCTGCTCCAGCGATTGTTCATCCGCGTTCTCCGTGTCTTCCCGCAGCTCCCGGATGGAATCCAGAACCCGCAGCGGCAGGTTCCTTTCCATTCCAAACTGCTCCAGACTGTTTAAAAAGGCAATGGCGCTACTCTGCTTCGTACTCCAAGACATTTTCTTCCCTTCCCTCCATTGTATTCAGGTTCAATGCATCCGCCTCCATCCGGGCTTCCCTGTCGCGCTTCAACTGCCCGATCTGCTCCATCAGATCCTGCACTGTCTGAAGCTTTGATTCCAGTAACGGAATATTTCTGCTGTCGATATTCACCGCCATGCGGAAATCCTTGAAGCTGTTGTCCATGCTGCGCACTTCCCTGTCAAAGATCTCCGTCACAGTCTGCATTACCTGCTCGGTCATCTCTTCTTTGATCTGCGCAACCTCCTGCTTAAACTCCGCCACACATTCATCGTAGACAGCCCACATATCATTCGCTGCTCCGGCCTTTGCCATCTTTTTAGCGATTTTGGAAATGACAACCGCCCCGATGATAGCTCCAACTACCGGCCATAGAACCGCTCCCAGTGCTGTCGCCACCGCAGAGCCTGCGGTAGCTGCCGCCGTCGCTGCTGCCGCCGTCCCAGCCGCTGCCGTTCCCGCAGCCAGCGCACCGTGTGCCAGAACGGCGGCGATAGCTGTGCCTACGCCTCCTAGTCCTGCGCCTACTGCGCCTCCTGTAATCAGCCCCTTCTTCGACTTTTTCTGTATCGCCGCATCATACTCTCCGCGCGCCTTCCAGACATCCATAAAAAGCTTTTCCGAAGCCCCTGCCAATTTCTCATAGAACTGGCTCAGATCCGCCATCATGGTATCTGACTCATACAGCATTTCCTTTTTGCTCTTCGCAAGGCTTCCGTAAAACTGATCCTCGGCGTCCAGCAGATTCTGCCGCTTCCGGAAGAAACCTGTGGCTTCCTCGAAAACATCCTGCAGATCCGCACAGTACTTCCGCACCGCATCCTGGGTTGTCGCTGAGATTTGCTCATTCATGATATTTCTGTAGTTTTCATTGACCGCCCCCAGATAAGCCTCCACCTCCGACGGACCTCCGGGACATCTCTCCCTGATCTTCAACGGATCCATCTTGGAAATGATTTCTGCCTGATATGCGTCAATCTGGGTTGCAATGATATTTCGCAGTTCTCCCTTGAGCCTGTTTACCACACTCTCATTGCGGGACAGAAAGCCGTCCACCTCTGTATTAATATTTTCCAGAATAACCTTGTCCGACTCATACTGCTTCTTGCGCAGGGAAAAGGAACTTCCCAGAGCGGTCAGCATTCCCTCCAGATGCTGCATATTCTGCTGCTGTTTCGTGAGCGTCGGTGTCTCCCCCAGAATCTGTTCCCGAATATAGCGCTTGAGTTCCTCCACACCCGCACCACTGCCTGAACCAATAGAAAAAATCGGAGCATCGATGCCTTCCTCCGACATATATCGCTGTAGCTTTATCCGATTGTCCTTTATCGTCTGTTCGTCTGCCAGATCGCACCTTGTCATGACAAAGACCATTTTCTCAGGGCTTGTCTCCGCCAGAAAATCCCACACATGAAGGCTGCGGATTTTAAGTGCATCAAACACCACAAAGAGCACATCGCTCTTTTGAATAAAGGCTCTGACCTTTTCGATGCATTCCTTGCTTTCCAGCGTATCAAGTCCCTGCGTATCCACGACAGAAATCCCCTTCATCGCCTCCATTGTCACAAAATGACGCACATAGTAGGAAGCGACCTGCAGCTCCGCCTCCTGTGCCCCGCCCTTGGTCTCACGAATACCCATAGTCGATTGTGCCATTTCATTTTCACAGACAGCACCACCAAACAGCCTGTTCAGAAAAGCGGTCTTACCGACTCCCGCATCCCCAACCGCAACAAAGGTCATTGCCTCAGAGATCTTTTGCAGAAAAGTTTTTACCATCTCCTTTTCTTCTGTGGCATCACTATCCTTCAATAACTCTCCAACAGATTGCAGGAGGTTCTGTGCCAAACCCTTGTCCTCAAATTGAAACGGTAAGTTTTTCTCCTCCATCTTTCATTTCCCCTCGCTCTATTGTCACTGCTACTCATACAGAATGCATATACTCTTTCATCCCTCAATATAATACAGAACAAATTGTTCTTTGTCAAGTTTACTCAGAATATTATGTTCTGTTTTATTTCAAGCGTAACAATAAATTGTATAATCAAACTAAATAGGAAGTAGGAGAAAAACATGGCATTTGGGGATAGATTAAGAGAATTGAGGCGGAGTAAGAACATGACGCAGAAAGAGCTCAGTAAGGCATTGTTTATCTCCGAGCGCGTCATCAGCTATTATGAAAAAAATGAGCGTTTTCCCAACGATGCCATGACCCTGATACGCATTGCCGAATATTTTGGAGTATCTGTTGATTACCTGTTGGAAATGCCGAACCGTGAAAAGGAAGCCCCTCTGAATTGTTCCGGCTACACGCAGGATCTGATGCAGCTTATCCAGTTATATAACGCTGCGGATATGCACGAAAAAGGACGCATCCTACAGTTTGCCATTGATTTGAATGATAAAGATCTGCATAAAAAATAGCTCGGAAAAACCGAGCTATTTTTTACAAGGTTGCAAAACCGGTCCATATTTTCTCTGCATGTTTTCCAGTACCTCGGGATTCTCCAGCTGTACTATCTTGTCCCCATCTCCCCCAGCTGTCATTTTTGAAATCAACGCCAGCAACAGATTTCTTCCTTCTTCTCTTCCTTCTTCTCTTCCTTCTTCTCTTCCTTCTTCTCTTCCTTCCGCTCTTCCCTCTTCCCTGACATCATCATCATGCAATAACTCTTTCATGTACTCCGACCTCCACTCTTCATTCTTCCGAACTCTACCTACGGCTTCCTCTATCTTCCGTGTCAGCGCACTTTCAGCTCTTCCCGTCCTGATATAATCATACAACTCTTTCAGATGCTCCGGCACCTCTTCGGAGCTGCTGACACAGTTATAAAAAATTTTCTCCGTGCCATCCCGCAGGCACAGCTCCTGATTCTCCTCGGCAACTCCAGCTTCTCTGCCGCCTGATGATTCAGATTCTGCATCTCCGCATCATAGATGTGGTTCTGATCTCTCGTATACACATCCAGACGGATCGGCTTGCCATCCGTTGTATACCGGAATTGCCGCTCCGTCTGGACCTCTTCCAGTTCTCCTACGGAATGATCCAACAGGCACTCCAAGACCTCCCGGCAAAGCTTCTTGTCTTCCATCACCTTACCAAACATAAAATCATCCGCAATCGTCAGTTCCTCATACCTTTTTGCCATTCGTACTCTCCTCA
>USGM01000104.1 GCA_900554205.1 uncultured Lachnospiraceae bacterium | reverse complement strand
TATGATTGTCATTGGGTATCTAAGCAGGGATTCCTCTGGATTCATAGACATCGGCCTACGCCGGCATAGAAATTTGAAAATAGAAAATCTGCTTATAGGTATTGAAAAGCATAGATTCCTGAAATGATTTGAAATACCTCTTGACACTCCAAAACCTGTCGCCTTATAATCAGCTTGTAAGTATTTAAAACTTTTTTGAAATAGGTGGGTAGTATTGAGTGAGTCAAGCATTTTTAAGGTTTTATCAGACAGTCAGCGTCGGGAAATTCTGGTAATACTCAGAAACGGCAGAATGAATGCGGGTGAAATTGCCGAACGTCTCGGCATTACTCCACAGGCGCTTTCCTACCATCTGAAGCTGCTGAAAAGCGCAGACCTTGTCATAGAATACAGGGAGAAAAACTTCATCTATTATGAAATTAACACCACTGTTTTAGAAGAATTAATTATATGGATTCAACAATTTGGAGGTAAGACAACATGAAAAAAATAATGTGGCTCCTTTCTCTCGTTCCTCTCATCATCACTGCTGTAGCACTGCAATTCCTGCCGGACTCCGTACCCATGCACTATAATATGGCGGGACAGATCAACCGCTGGGGAAGCAAATATGAAAATCTGATCTTCCCTGTCCTGATACTTGCCTTTACCCTTTTCTGGCATCTGTTGATCCGCCTTTATGAAAAGAAAGCAAAAAATGCTGCTTCTGACAAGGAACGCGCCGAAGCCGCTGCAAATACCAAGGTGTTTCAGGTAACCGCCATCGGCATGGCTCTTATGTTTGGTGCCATGCAGTGTTTTTTCCTCGGCACTGACTACCTTACCACTGCCGCAGGCGACACACATGCCCCTGTGGACATCAGCCGCCTTTGCTGTATTTTATCAGGCATTCTTCTTATCGTAATCGGCAATTTCATACCAAAGACAAGGAAAAACCGTTTATTAGGTATCCGAACGAAATGGAGCATGTATAACGATGTCACGTGGATGAAAAGCAATCGTTTCGGGGCTGGCGCACTCATTGTCGCCGGTCTGCTGACCATTATCACCGCCATCTTTACCGGCTCCGCCACAGTAATTATTTTGACGACCGTTTACCTGCTGGGCGCTGTCATCGCTGCTTTCATATACAGCTACCGAATTTACCGCGCTGAGCTTTAATTTCAATCCTTCCCTTTATATAACACACTTTTCAACCGGTGATACAGCCCGGAAAACGCCTTGCTTTCCGCCATTTTACTTCTCACCGGAGCGAGTGTCAGCGCCATGATCGCCCGATACCTGAACAGCTCTGCCTTTTTCATATAGGTACCGGTAATCTGTCTGTGCTCCTGCGCGTCTCTCTTCCCGTTCTCCTTACTCTCCGAATAGCCTCCCCCTTCATAGGATGCCACCGGGAAATCCATATGGATAAACCCGGCATTTCCCCGATAGAAGCACCAAAGGAAATGGTCATAATCCGCACGGATCTTATAGCTTAGATCGTAGGGCTTTTCCCTGCACAGTTCAATATCATAAAAGCAGGACTGATGGCATGGAATATTTCTGTAACAGGTAAATCCCGTAATCTCCGGTGCCGAGGCGATTGTCACCTTCGTCTGTTCGCCGAAAGTATCTCCGTAGAACACATACCTCGGTTTCTGCACTTTACTGTCTCCCGCCCCGTCGTGCTCTGTCCGCTCTATGACCTCATTCACCCGCTCCAGCACATTTTCATCCGCCAGCAGATCGCCGCAGTTCAGGAACAGAACATACTGACCCTTCGCATAGCCGACCGCCCTGTTCATGGCATCGTAAATTCCCTTGTCCTTCTCCTCATAGAACCGCACACGGTTCAGCCCTTCTCCCTCCGAACCTTTCAGAAAATCCGTAGATCCATCCTTGCTGCCGCCGTCCTTGACGATGACCTCGTAATCCGTAAAGCTCTGCGCTGCCACACTGCGAAGCGTCTCTCGCAGCTTCTCCCCGGGATTGTACGACACCGTAATAATCGAAAATCTCATTCTGGTTCTCCCCAAAAATACCTCTGATTAAAATACCTTCCTCTGTCTGCGCATCAGCAGAACCGCCCCTGCGCCTACCACCAGAGAAATGATGCAGACCGGCCAGCACACAAAGCCAGACACCGCGAGTTCCGTATTGCACAGCAGATAGGAAATCAGGTTGATCAGCGCATGCATGACAACCGGCACCCTAAAATCCCCGAAATATTCATAAGCATAAATGATCAGACACGCCATGCAGAAACCGTAGATGCCCTGCACGGAATTTCCGTGATACACGCCGAAAAAAACTGCTGCCGCGAGCATTGCCGCCGCAGGCTTCAACGTCCGCTTCAGGCAATTATAGATCACGCCCCGGAATAACAGTTCCTCCGCAACCGGCGCCGCGACCACATACAGAAGCAGTGACGGAATAAGCCCCGCCGAATACTGCTGCTCCGAAACCCTCTGGTAAGCGGCAGAAATATTCGTCATGCCTGTCAGCTCCATCAACATATTTAATCCGAGCATCATTCCGACAGATGCCACAGTCAGAAAGAGATAGGACTGCACAGGCTCCTTGCGGATATGCAGTAATCTGGAGTCGTCAGCCGCCTCGCGGATCATCGTGCGCGCACTTTTCCAGACAACAGCCGCACCCGCCACAAAACCGATAATCTGCGCGATTGCAGAACCGTTTCCCGTCGTCCCCGCCGGATTTCCCGCATCATCATAAATCAGAAGCCCTGTCCCGGGGAAATGCCCATCGATCAGCAGATAAAGATATGCCACGACTCCGACCGCAATGCTCCTGATCAGCAGGAACATCAGAAACGGATAGCCGAACTGCCATATTTTCTGGAAGGTAAGTCCCTTTCCCGCACTTTCCTCCGTGCCGCGCAGCAGAAACTTCTGCAGTTCCTCCACCGAGCGCACGATATAATCTGCCTTTGCCTCCCGAAGCTCCTCCATTCCGCCGTAGCCATAACTGACACCGACACTCTCGACACCCATCGCCCTCGCGCCTTCAATGTCAAACTTCCGGTCTCCGATCATATAGACAGCAGACTTATCTACCGGCTGATCCCCGAAGAGCTGCCTGAGCGCCTCCTCGACGACCTCATCCTTGCTCGTTCTCGTACCGTCCAGTTCACTGCCGACAACAACCTTAAAATACTTCACAATATCAAAATGCTCCAGTATCCTTTTTACGAAAACTGTAGGTTTACTGGATGCCACCGCAAGGAACATTCCCTTCGCGCTCAGACTTCTCAGCATCTCGGGAACTCCTGCGTATATCTCATTTTCAAATAAGCCGACATCCTGAAAGCGTTCTCTGTATTTCTCAATCGCCGCTGCCGCCTGCTCGTCCGTAAATCCATAAAATTCCTGAAAGCTGTCCTTCAGCGGCGGCCCGATAAACGGTGTCAGCTTCTCTATATCCGGCTCCTCGATTCCAAAGGATGCCAGCGCATATTGCACACAGGTACAGATGCCTACCTTGGGATCCGTCAGGGTTCCGTCCAGATCAAAGAGTAAATATTTTTTCATGCAGCTCCTCCAAATTTATCAAAAACTTCTGATCTTATCGCTTCCGTCATCCACGGTATTTTCTATTTTGAGAATCTTGACATCATACCCGACCGTGTCATTGACCTGCACATGGGCGATATCCCCCTCCTTCTTTCCGAGGAGTGCCTTTCCCAGCGGGCTCTCATTGCTGATGAGGTTTTCGAGCGAGTTTCCGCGCACCGTCGTCACAATCTTATAGGTTTCTACCGAAGCATCGTCCACAAACTCAATCGTGACCGTATTGTTGATGCCGACCTCATCCTCCGCCGAATCCTCGGAGATCACCTTTGCCGTCTTGATCATCCTCTCCAGATAGCGGATACGGCTCTCATTCTGGTTCTTGTACTTCTTCGCGGCATGGTACTCAAAGTTCTCGCTGAGATCGCCATGCGCCCTCGTCTCCTTCACATCCTCCAGCGCCTTGGGACGCACCACGAGCTTGCGGTACTCGATCTCCTCCTCCATCTTCTTAATGTCACTCTTTGTCAGTTCGTCATACATATCAAAATTCCTTCTTTCTTCCAAAACAGTTGCAGCGCCCAATTACCTGACTGCCGCCATCTCTCCTCACACCTGAAGCCCATAGACCACCGCCACCGCCAGAATAATCTGGATAATCGCAAAGCGGAACACGGTCTGCGTGTTCGACCAGCCCCACACCTTTCTGACATGATCGTGCAGCGGTGTGCGCGTATTCTTCAATATCCTGATCTTCAAAAAGCGCAGCAGTGCAACCTTGAGCAGCCCTAAGCCTCCGTCCAGAATCAGCACAAGTGCCACCGGCACATAGAGCAGCGGGCAGCCCGTTTTCAGGATGGCGATACTGATGAACAATCCCATCGATCGGGAACCTGCGTCTCCCATCATGAGCTTGCTCGGTGTCGCGTTGTACCAGAGATAGCCTAAAATACACACGGCAAACAGCAGAATCAGGAAGGAAAAGTCCTCTCCCCTCTCAAGGATTCTGTCTATCAGATAGATTGTCATGATCGATGTGATCGTGAGCGTACCGGACAGGCCGTCCACACCGTCCGCACAGTTTGTGACATTCACAGAGGTCCATACGAGGATCACGATCAATATTGCAAACAGCACCGGCGGAATCGTTATGCTGACATGAAACAGCGCCAGCTCTATCGTGTTGGAATTATATTTCAGAAAGGTCATTGCGACCAGCGCCGCCACGCAGAGATCCAGAAAGCCCTTCTTGTACTCTCCCCACGGCATCTTTGAGGCATCGTCCAGAAAGCCCGTCATCATGCAGATCACCGTCAGGATCAGGTAAATAACGATCTCCGCGTCCAGCGGGGCAAAGAGCAATGATGCCGCCACAAAGCACAGCACAAAGATGATACCGGCGCCCCTCGGCTTTCCTGCGGAGAGCTTTCCGTCATGGGCGAACTCACGCCCCGCATCCTTCGGCAGAACACCCTGCAGCTTATGCGTCGCAAATACGGTTGCTGCGAAAGCAAAAATAATACCGGCAAGCGCCAGCAGAGAATCATAAGTATCAGAAATCCAGAAATGAAACATGGTCATTTTCTCCCATCCAAAAAGCCTTGGCAGCGGAAAAAACCTGTCCCCGCCGCTAAGGCTTATCATATCACATATTGCAGCCGCTTCGCAACTACCTTTGCCCGCGTGCGAACTGTATTGCCTCTAGGTCAAAATTGCTGCCCGGCAGGAAAATCAGCTCGATTTTACCCTTGCCGCAGAGCTTTTCGATCGAGAAGGTCTGCTCCTTCTCTCCGCCCTTAAATTCCATAATGCGGTTCACGGTCTCCCCTGTCTCATCCGTGAAGTGAATGTGGATGGTATTTGCCGCCAGCGGCGTGCTGCCCCAGAGGGTAACGCTCTGTGCGCCTGCCTCCCCGAAGTCCATATTCTCATACACGATCGTCACATTGTTGCCGATGCCGCGCACTGCCATCCCATCTCTCGTAAAGGAGTCACCGTAGATCGCACTTGCCTCCCCGGCAAGAAGCTTTCCATACGCTTTTTCGAGCTTTTTAAAATAGAAGCCCTTGAGGTGCACCTTGTTTGTCAGCAGGAAGCTGATCGTAGCGACGCCTTTGATGCGCTCCGGCAGCTTATAGGTTTCCTCCTGATAAACATTCCAGATAGAGGGCTTCTGGTAAACTACCTTGTCTAACAGTCTGCTGCCCTCCTCGCCCGGCTTGCCGAGCCAGATTTCGATCGGATATTCGTCTCCTGAGAAGGAGAATACCGGCAGCGTAATCTCGTCTGAACCGTACTCACCGAAATCGACACCGGAATAGACAACGCCGCTCACGCCGTCTCTGGATGTTGCGATTCCCTTCTCGTTTCCGCTGGTGATCTCTCCGATCGTGTCGGAATACAGCCCCGCCGAAATAAAGTCATACGGGTCAAGATAAGCATATCCCAGCCCCTCCGCACGACATTCCAGATGTGAGATCAGTACGACCCTGTTGCCGCTCTTCACCATGCAGCGCACATAGAACTCGCCGTCGCCAACCGCCTTAAATCTTGCATGTTCTCCGCCCCGCTCGTCCCGATAGCTCCCGATCTGCACAAAATTCACATCAATGCCGGACGCATTCACTGCCTTCCAGACAAGCTCTCTGTCCGTAGTATTCGCGGGATAGAGCGCGGCACTCACCGTAAGCTCCTGCCCGTCGGGCGACAATGTCCTGCTGCCCTCCGCATGAAGCTCCAGCTTTCTCACAGGAACTCTTTCCGGGAAATCAGCTGCCTTCGCCGCACAATCCTCAAGGTAAGGCTTTCTCACCACTGTCTTTGGAGCCTCCACCGCTGTCAGCTGCAGCTTCGCCGTCTCAAGCCCTCTGCCGCTCACCGTCAGGCAGATCTCCCCTGTCTCACCCGTGCTGCCAACCACCACCAGCAGCTTGCCGGAGAAGAGCTTCCTGACCGTCGTCTTGTAATCGTCATAATCCGTGCTGTCACCGTTGTCCATTCCCAGAATCCTTCCCGGGCCGGTGATCTCTGCCTTCACATAATCCGCCGCATTTTCCACGGGATTCCCGTTTTCATCGAGCGTCGATACCGTGACGAAGCACAGATCCTCGCAGTCGGCGAGAAGACTTGTCCTGTCCGCTGAGAGCATGATTCTCTTACTGTCCCCGAAGGAGGTATGACTGTCCCTTCCAACCTCCTTCCCGTTTTCATCATAGGCAACTGCCGTGATAGTTCCGGGCTCATAGGGCACCTGCCATGTCGGAACAAGCTCCAGTCCATGTACATGGTCGATCTCCCTTTTTCCTTGGGATACTCCGTTTACAAACAGCTCCACAGCAGGCGCATTTGTGCAGGCGCGCACATCGATGATCTGCCCCGGGTTGAAATCCCAGTAAGGGAAAAGATGCACCATCGGCGCTTCCCTTCCATCCGTCCATTCTGCCTGAAAAACATAGTAAGGATCCTTCGGGAAGCCTGCGGTATCAATCTGCCCGAAATAGGAGTTCTTCGTGTGGTAGGGTGTCGGCTCGCCGATGTAGTCAAAGCCCGTCCAGAGGAACTGTCCCCATATATAAACCGGATCCCTGTCATCCGTGATACACTTCTCCCAGCTTCTCGCTCCCCAGCTCGTTGTGGAATTTCCCAGTGCGGAGCACTGCTCGTCCTCATCCGAGAGCACAGCCTCCCGGAGCGGGAAGTGATAGATGCCTCGGCTCTGTACAACCGATGCTGTCTCACTGCCGTACATCATCCAGTCGGGGTGCTCCCTGTGATGCTCGTCATAATACTTCTCGGCATAATTATACCCCGCAACCTTCACAATATCCGCACATTTTCTGGCATTTTCCCACGGCATGTAATTGGAGCCGATCGTGATGAGCGCATTCTCCTTCGGATCATGCTCCCGCACCGCCTTCATCAGCCTCCGCGTGATGTCCTGGCCGTGTTCGTCCGCATGGGTATCATAGATCTCGTTGCCGATCGACCACAGCAGCAGACTCGGGTGGTTTCTGTCCCGGCGCACCCAGCTGCGCACATCCGCCTCGCACCAATCTTTGAAGAATCTTCCGTAATCATACTCCGTCTTGGAGCGCTCCCACATATCAAACGCCTCGCTCAAAATCAGCATACCCATGCGGTCAGCAAGCTCCATCAGCGCAGGGTCAGGCATATTATGGCTCGTGCGGATGGCATTGACTCCCATCGCCTTCAGCATCCTGATCTTCCTCTCCATCGCCGGTGCATGGAATGCCGCTCCGAGGCAGCCGAGATCATGGTGCTCGCAGACACCGTGAATCTTGACGCGTCTGCCGTTTAAGAAAAGTCCTCTGTCGGTCGTCAGTTCTATCGTCCGGAAACCGATCGTGATGTCATCACTGTCCATGACAGCCTCCCTGCCCTCGCGGCAGAGAGCAACCGAAAGGCGGTAACACTGAGGGTTCTTTACATCCCAGAGCTTCGGCGTCCGTATCGTCGCCTTCATGACCGCCTTGCCGAATGCCTGTCCGTTCTCCGTCTCCCCCAGCTTCTCCACAGGAAACCATCCTAAATCTTCCGCCAGTTCGTCCTCAAAATACAGACGGTAACAACAGCCCGCGCCGATGTCCAGCCTTCCGGCAACCTCTGTCTCCGCCTCCAGCTCAAAGCCCTCTCCGACCGCCTTCGTCGTCACATAAGTACCGTCTAACGGCAGATATACCGCCGGGCAGACCTTGAGCCATACCTTGCGGTAAATGCCCGCCCCGGAATACCATCTGCTGTTCGGTGACTGAAAGCGCACCTGTACCATCACAACATTTTTACCCTGTGTCAGCGCCGCCGTCACATCCATGTCAAAGGTGGAATACCCATATTTCCAGTCCCCGATCTTAGTCCCATTGACATACACCGTAGAATTCATGTAGACACCGTCAAACCGGAGAATGACGCGCTCGCCTCTGTCGATGCGGGCAAAAACCTTCTCCGTTCCGGCAACGGAGACATTCTCCTGCTCTCCGCCGCCCCTGCCAAGCTCTCCCGCAAAGTTCTCCACCTCTCCGGTGACTAACTCGAACTCCTTGCGATACCAGCCGCAGCCATCCTGATAGAGATTTTTCGCATCATAAATCAGCCAGTCATGCGGAAGCTCCACCGCCTCAAACCGCGTCTTCTGATTCTCGATCTCTCCCATGGTAACGGTCAGATCGGTTCTTAAAAAAAACCAGTTGTTATAAAACGGAAGCCTGTTTATATTCATTCAGCCGTTCCCCCTATTCTATAGTTACAAAAATTATAGCATTTCGGCGGCGCGGTTACTACCTATTTTTTGCTCTCCGGTATGCATACGTTGTTCGGTTATTCGGTTGCCTTTTTCGCCGCAAACCTTTTTGACGGATGGTAGCAGAGCAAAGCGATTAATATGAGCAGCGCTGTCGTACACAGGCTGATCGGATATGCGGTCATGATCGTCTGAAAACTCCTGTTTAACGGGAAAACAAGCTGAATCCACGCGATGCGGACACCGCAAACCCCGAGCATCGTCAGAAGCGCCGGAGCCAGCGAGATGCCGAAGCCCCGCAGATAACCGGACATTACCTCATAGAACAGGCTGAATGAATGGGATGTCATTACCATCATGAGCCGGATGTAGCCGGTGGCAATGACTTCAGGGTCGTTGTTAAAGATTGCCAGCAGTGATTTTCCGAAGAACAGGATTGCTGTGATCGCCACCGCCAGCGCAGCAATGCCCTCAATCAGGCAGAGTGCCAATGTTTTCTTACAGCGGCGAAGCTCACCGGCTCCGAAATTCTGTCCCACAAAGGTAGTACAAGCCTGCGAAAATGAATTGAGGATGTCATATGTAAAAACTTCAATATTGAACGCCGCGCTGGATGCCGCCATGACTACCGTGCCGAGGCTGTTGATGGCGGACTGGATCACGATATTCGATACCGCAAACACGGCGCTCTGCACACCCGCCGGCAGACCGATGCGCAGAATCCGTATTAAAATCATCCTGTCGACCCGCAACAACTTCGGCTCAAGGTGAATGACCTGTTTCGAGCTGCGGAGCCTGCAATAGAGCAGAATTGAGCTGACTGCATTGGAGATTACGGTTGCAATGGCAACGCCGTTCACGGTCATGTGCAGAACAGCGACAAAGAATAAATTCAAAAGTACGTTCAGAATGCCGGAGGTCGCAAGCGCAAGCAGTGGAATCTTGGTCTCCCCGACGCTGCGGAAAATAGCGGCTTCAAAGTTGTAGAGAAGGATAACCGGCATTCCCAGCAGATAGATCCGCAGATACAGCAGCGCCAGCGGGAACACCTCGTCCGGCACATTCAAAAGCCCCAGCAACGGCGCTGCCGCCAGTTCACCGAGTGTCGCTACCAGTGCGCCGCCGAGAACGGAGATGACGACAGAGGTATGCACCGCCTTCTGCACATCGTCCTTCTCCCCCTGTCCGATGGCATGGGCGATCACCACATTCGTTCCCAGTGCAATTCCTATAAACAGATTTACGATCAGACCGATGATGGGACTGTTCGCTCCCACTGCCGCCACGGCTGCCGTGCGCTCTGCACCGGTGAAATTGCCGACTACGGCAATATCCGAGGCATTAAAAAGCTGTTCCAGTATTGCCGTCGCCGCAACCGGCAATGCAAACTGCGGCAGCTTGTTCCAGATGGAACCGTGCAGCATATCAAGCTGTTTTCTCTTAGCTATTGTTTCCATATTGTTAAACCACTCCGTTCTTTCTCCATTTCTGCGCACACATTATAGACCTGTACCGTCGTGATAGCAAATACTTATAAAGAATGCGTAACTATAGTTGAAAGGAATGATAAGGCATGTTATAGTAGTTGGAAATAAAGTTTACAGATTACGGAAAGGCATGGGAATTAAGATGGATATTCGGGTGCTACGCTATTTTTTGACAGTAGCAAGAGAAGAAAATATCACTAGGGCAGCAGAAAGCCTGCACATCACACAGCCCTCGCTCTCCAAGCAGCTCATGGAGCTGGAGACTGAGCTGGGCAAACAGCTTCTGATCCGCGGAAAGCGAAAGATCACTCTGACAGAGTATGGGATTTTACTCAGGAAACGCGCGGAGGAAATTGTTTCCCTGTTTGAAAAGACAAAGCAGGAACTCCATTCCGACCGCCTGCTTCTGAACGGCAGAATTTCCATAGGTGGAACACCGCTCAAAAAGCTCCCCCGCCCTTGAAAATACACCATGCGCTCGTCTGGAAGCGCTACGCCGACCTTTCCAAGGCCGCCGCCGCATTTTTGGCCGCCGTGCAAGCAGAAATAGAAAACGGGCGGAACCCCCGAAACGGCAAAAGGGGGTCCGCCCAAAGGAGTAGGCAATGTTGTGAAAAACCACTGATCACGCCACAAATGCGCTGATTTGTGGTGCCGGTGTGGGTTTTGGTACCCCGCCCCGTTGGGGGCGGGGATTTTTTTGCTTAGTTGACGATATTCTGGACGTAACGGGCGAGGATGGTGGCAACCTGTGCGCGAGTAGCACTGCCGGTGGGATTCAGATAATCCTTGCCGTTTTCGGCCATGCCCTTGACGAGCTCGTTGGCGTTTGCCCAGCTCAGCGCATCCTTAGCGTAGGCACTGACCTTGTTCGCATCCGGGAACGCGTTCAGGTTTGCACGCTTGCTCGTATCGACGCCCTTCTTCTCTGCATAGCGGAAGAGGATGGCAGCGATTTGTTCACGCGTGACCTCGTTCTCCGGTGCAAAGTGGCTCTTGTCAATACCGTTGACGACACCGTTTTCGGCTGCCCACGCGACTGCGTCGGCATAATACGCCTTTGCGTCGACATCGGCGAAGGTCGAAGCGGCCTTCGGGGCGGTCTTGCCGTCCAAACGCCACAGAACGGTGACGAGCATGCCGCGCGTCATCGGAGCATCAGGACTGAAGGTGTCCGCCGCCGT
>USGM01000103.1 GCA_900554205.1 uncultured Lachnospiraceae bacterium | reverse complement strand
TGTTATGTACCGCTGCGAGCGAAAGGTAGCGGGAGCGTGCCTGCGGTGGTCATGTATGCTTCACGCAGCGTCCCATTCACCAGCGTCCCATTAGACCGTGTAGTCCGACATGCCGCGGCGTCCCCATGGTCAGCGCAGGCGTTGGATAAAGCGGTCCATTCTGCTCAGCGCTTCCTTCAACTGCTCCATGGAATACGCATAGGAGATTCGCAGGAAGCCCTCGCCGCAGTCACCAAATGCCGTGCCGGGCACGACAGCCAGCTTCTCTTCTTTCAGCAGTCTCTCCGCAAATTCATCGCTTGTCAGACCAAATTCTTTAATACAGGGGAACACATAAAATGCGCCATACGGTTCAAAGCATTCCAGCCCCATCTCCCGGAAGGCATTCATTAAATAACGTCTGCGCTGGTTATAGGCGGTGCGCATCTGTTCCACATCTCCGTCCCCATTCTTCAGCGCTTCCACTGCCGCACACTGGCTCGTCGTCGGTGCGCACATAATCGCAAACTGGTGGATCTTTGTCATCTGCTGAATGATCTCGCGGGGCCCGCATGCATAGCCGAGTCTCCAGCCGGTCATGGCATATGCCTTGGAAAATCCGTTAATGAGAATTGTCCTCTCCTGCATACCCGGAAGCTCTGCAATCGAAACATGCTTGTCCTTATAGGTCAGCTCAGAATAAATTTCATCTGACATGACAAAGATGTCATGTTTCAAAATAACCTCGGCGATTGCCTCCAGATCCTTCCGCTCCATGATTGCTCCGGTAGGGTTATTCGGGAACGGCAGGATAAGAATTTTCGTCTTTTCTGTAATAGCGTCCTCCAGCTCCTGTGCCGTCAGCCGGAATTCATTTTCCGCCTTCAGATTGATAATCACGGGCTTTGCGCCTGCCAGTACCGCGCAAGGCTCGTAGGAAACATAGCTCGGCTGGGGAATCAGCACCTCATCCCCGGGGTTGCACATTGCGCGCAGCCCGATGTCGATCGCCTCCGAGCCTCCTACCGTAATCAATACCTCCTTGACAGGATCGTAGCTGAGTCCCTGTCTTCTGTAAAGATAGCGGCAGATCTCCTCACGAAGCTCCATCAGTCCTGCGTTTGAGGTGTAATGTGTCTTTCCTCTTTCCAGAGAATAAATGCCCTCGTCCCGGATATGCCACGGGGTGTCAAAGTCGGGCTCGCCGACACCGAGGGAAATGGCATCCTTCATCTCGCTTACAATGTCAAAAAATTTGCGGATACCGGATGGCTTGATTTCTACTACTTTATCTGCTAACGGATTCCTCATGGCGTGATCATCTCCCTTTCATCTTCATTTTTCTGGGAGAGCATGGTTCCGTGATCCTTATACTTTTTCAGGATAAAATGCGTTGCCGTGCTCAGTACAGGCTCTAAGGTTGCCAGCTTGTCGGAGACAAAGGAGGAAACCTCCCTCAATGTCTTTCCTTCAAGAATAACCATCAGATCATAGCCGCCGGACATCAGGTAGACGCTGCGCACCTCGGGATACTTCTGGATGCGCTCTGCCACGTTGTCAAAGCCCTGTCCTCTCTGAGGTGTCACACGAACCTCGATCAGCGCGGAAACCTTTTCAATATCGGTCTTTTCCCAATTAATCAGTGTATGATAGCCGCAGATAATCCCCTCATTTTCAAGCGCTGCAAGCTCGTTTACGACATCAATCTCCTCCACACCAAGGATGATTGCCAGTTCCTTTAAGTCGATCCGGCTGTTCTTCTCGATAATTGCAAGTAATTCGTCTCTCATCATAATCCTCATTTCTGCACACTGTTTCTATCAATAATCTATGCCCGGTGCGCACGGACACTGCTCCAATGTTTATGGTTTCATCCCTTCTGCTCCTGCAGCCAGCGATAGATTTCATCGTTCTTCGGTCTGTCCATGTACCGCACCTCGTCCTCATTATAGATGATGCGGTCCCTGCTGTCGGTAACCTTTCCGATCACAGCCGCCGATATCTTTTCCGCCTCCAGCGCTGCCTTCAGCCCGGCTCCGTCCTCTGTCACCATGATCAGGCACCCGCCCGAGAGAAGCTCATAGGGATTGACATTACAATATTCACATACCTCTACCGTCTCCTGCCGCAGAGGAATCTTTTTCAGATCTATGGTCAGTCCAGCGCCCATCCTTTCCGCAAGCTCCCAGAGTGCTCCGAAGATTCCGCCCTCTGAGACATCATGCATGGCACAAACGCCGGACTTCACGGCGGTGGCGGCCTCCGGTATCACGGACATCCACCGGTCAAGGCATACCGCCTCGTCCACAAGGTACGCCGGATATCTATGTAACAGCCCTTCTCTGGCCCGCCCCGCCAGAATCGCCGTTCCTTCCATTCCGATCCATTTACTTAAAACAATATCCTGTCCGGGACTTATTTTCTTATGTTCCTGCCATCCGTCCACAATCGGCTTTCCGTAACCCGTGACGGTCAGCACCGGCTGGTTTACCGCACTGCTGATACAGCTCTGTCCGCCCGCTATCTGTATGTTCAGACCGCTGCACGCCTTCTCCGTCTCCGCCATCAGCGACTTAAGCTCTGCCTCCTCCGTACTTTCCGGAAGCATGAATGCAAGCGTCACGGCATAGGGCTCTGCCCCGGCTGCCGCCAGATTGTTTGTACAGCGAAGAATCAGCTGCCCGGGGGGAATCACCGTGCTGTATACAGGCTCTGTCAACGCCGTCACCTCACCCGCCGATTCCGCAGGAGCTGCCGACCGCACTGCCGCGGTCTGCGCGCAGGACAGAAAGGTACTCCGGCCGCAGGACGAAAAAACGGCGCAGTCTACCCCTACACCTGCGCCATTTAATACTTCTTCTCTTTTTGTCCTGATCTGCCTTAAAACGGAGCGTTTCAAAACGTTCTCCGGTACCTTACCGTTTTTCATGATCCTGACCCTCTGTTCTTACTGCTCTCCGATCTCCACACTGTTCGCGGCAGCCTGTGCCGTCAGCATGGCAATGACATCCTTCACCTGAGCGACGCTGCCGCTGTTGATAGCTGCCATGATCTGCTCATAAGCAGCCGGATCGTTCGTAGCCGTTCCGACCGTAGCGGATCGCGGCACCATTTTATAATTGCTGCTGTTGACCTGCGTGCGGCTTACCTCCACACCGTTCTCTTTCACGATCTTCCAGAGCCTTGCCTTATAGCCGGTATGTGCGCTGTCTGACACGATATAGCCGACCGGCTTGGACGCGTCGGCATAAATAAGATCTGCCGGGGGATTGATTACCTCCAGTTCCTCGCTCTCAAAGCTTACGGTTCTGTTGGGATCTCTCGTCTCTTTTCCATAGATATTGAAGGTGAGCTTCTTCCCGCTCGTGTAGCCCTCGATATATACAGGATAATCCAGATTGTTTACAAACCGGAAGTCCTTGCCTGCGCTCTCCGCGATCGCCGCATCCGCCGAACGCGCCACATAGCTTACCACCATGGAGTGATTATGTCTCTCCGTGACATCGAGCTCTGCGAGCAGAACCGCATTGTAAAGCGTGGTGGAAACCTGACAAATGCCGCCTCCCAGACTGTCAACTACCTTGCCGCTGACATAGGAGCCTGCCATATAGTAACCGTTTTTTTCAGAAAACGGTGCAACTGCCGTATAAAAAGAAAACTCTTCCCCGGGATAAATCACCGTCCCGTTGACCAGCTTACAGCCATTTTCCACGTTGGCACATCTCGACGCTCCCGAGGAGGTGTATGCTGTTGTAAAGCTGCCGAGAACATCCTTCACCTGCGCAAGCTCCTCGGCGCTTCCCTGCGGCTGCTCCACTGCAACATCCAGTTCAATGCGGCAGGGCTGGTGATCCCAGTTCTGCGTCAGATAATCATTCACCCGGTCAATCGAGGTCTCAACATCCAGCATATAGCCGGTCTGTCCTTCTATTACCTGAAACTCGCCATTCTCACGCTTCAGCGAATAATTTACCGCCATGACATCATATCTGGCGCACTGATCTGTCAGAATATCATTGATCGCCTGAAGGTCAAAGCTGAGCAAAACAGGGTAAACCTTGTTCTCATGCTGGAGATCCTTCAAAACCTTATATCGTTCAATCACATTTCCGTGTGTTCCGATCTCCGCCGCCTCATCGACCAGCTGCGGGTTCGCCCACGTTATTCCCAGCTCTCCGGCTGTGACAACGACCTCGTTACCGGCGGCAGCCAGCAACGTGACCTCGGTCTCCCCGAGGCTTTCTATATATTCCTCTATCGCCGCCTTCGCCTGTTCAGCCGACATTCCGGACAGCTCTATATCCCCTGCATAAATGCCGGTCTTTATCGCATCCTCCTTCGCGCACACGCTCATGCCGGACAGCATGACACACGCAAAGACCAGAAGAAGGAAACGCGCTCTATTCCATATTTTTCCCATAATCATCCTCATTTTCGCAAATGCGAAAAAACAATACACACATGTTTCTCCCAGATTGAATTAATAGAAGAAATATGCTAAAGTAGGAATAACCATAGCGAGCACCAGAACCACGATAATGGCTGCTGAAATTTTCCGCTTGGTCTTCTGGTTGTTTAAATTAAACATGGCAAACTCCTTACTGCCCGATGGGCAAAAAGCTCAAACTCTGAAAGGATATTATATATGAATTTGTTTCTTTTGGCAAGTTTAATCGTTCTTGTGGTTTTTATTTCCTATAACATAAAAAAACAGTCAAAGGCGCGCTCGGAGACCGAACAGGCCTTCTGGGCACGCGAGCAGCGATCCAACTCCGTCAGGCGGAAATCCCTTGACAATCTGGCCTATGTAAAGATTCCGCTGGAGACCTTCCCGACCCATCTCATGAATGATAATCCGGATGTGATGGAATGCATTGAAATCCTCGAGGCCCTCACTTCCCAGAAGATCGTGAATCTCACTGGTTGGTCAAATACGGATCTGAAGCTGGAGTACGGCACAGCCAACCTGACGCTCCTCTCCGAATATGACCAGAACTATACCGTACTGGTGCGTACCTTGCAGAAATGGGCTGACCTGCTGATCCAGAATCACTACCAGAAGGAGGCAGTACCACTGATGGAATTTGCTGTGACTACCGGTTCCGATGTGAGCCGCACCTACTATGCCTTAGCTGATTACTATACCTCAGCCGGGCAGAGCGATGAGATCCGCCGCCTTCGGGAAGCTGCCGGAAATCTGCGTTCCAGTTCACGCGACATCATTGTAAAGCATCTCCAGAAGAATTATTCCTGACGCTTTTTATCTGCATCAGAATCTTGTCTGTCAGACGGCTTGCCTCACTTCGGGTGAGTCGTTCAATTTCCACAGCCATAATCAGTTTATGCTGTTCCCTGAGCCGATATAACCTTTCCTTCTGCGATTTTAATGCCGGCTGATCCTTTTTCACATTATAGATCAGTGGAGTCGGCTGAAACAGTCCCTCCTCCGGCACATAGAAATGCTCCCGCAGGCACCGGTACAGTCTGTCCGTCGCCTCCGCATCCGCAAGCGCCCTGTGTGCATGGTGCGGGATCTGATAATATTTACACAGAAAATCAAGCCGTCTGCTCTCCAGATCCGGCAGATATTTCCTTGCCAGCTTCAGGGTATCGACCGCCTGTTTTTCAAATTTCTGTCCGAGATTCACCGCCGCCTTCTTCAAAAAGGAGTAGTCAAAAAGTATACTATGCCCCAAAAGCGGCAGCTCCCCTAAGAATTTCTGCAGCTCAGGAAAAACCTCATCAATCACGGGCGCATCTGCAAGCTCTTCGTCGCGGATGCCCGTCAGTTCGACGATCCGCTCCTCCAGCCTTCGCCCGGGATGGACAAAGCTGCTGAAGGTCTCTTTTACCTCCCCCTGTTCGATCCGCACCGCGCCGATCTCTATGATTTTGTCTGTCTTGGGATTCAAACCCGTTGTCTCCAAGTCAATGCTGACATAAGACTGCATTCCAACTGTTGCTTCTTCCATCTGTCTCCCCGTCCCGACACTATTCGCGCTCCGCTTTCTCAGGTAAAAAAACACAATATACAGGAAAAATATAATACAGAATCAATACATATCTCACCAATGCAATAGGCCCCAGCAGCAGTGTCGCACAATACAGCAGAATTGCCAGCAACGGTATAATCTGCCGATACCGTTTCCGATACCAAAGATACATCAAGACCTGAAAATAAATTAACGCATACCACCCGGGACTTAACATCAGGAACACACCCGGCAGTTTCTGCGTATCCTTGTCAACGGAAATACTTTCATAGACTGCGTGTAACCGCGGAAGAATCACCAGCTCCTCTCCCGGCGGGCCGACTCTGTAATCAAAATAACTGCTTGCACCATAGACATCCTGATACCCGTCCACCACAGCAAAAGGATACCAGTAGTCCACTATCCCCAACAAAAAGGAATTCAGATACGTCATTGGTTTTTTTCGGCCTGTCTGCCACCACAGCCTCCAGAACCGTGCAGGGTTTTCCCTGTATACCTCCTGCCGGAAGCCTGACTTCACAAAATCCGCCACCGTGGATCGATATTGTTCCCAGTTTTCCTGTGGAATCAGTGTGTGCAAATACTGCAATTCCTCTGCCGTATAGGTTTCCTGCTCGTAATGATATACCCTTGCCAGCTGTTGCAGAGGCACGGATAACATTTCCTGCATGCCCCCCGGCGTTACCTGCAGCATGCTATAAAAGGGGCCCACATACAAAGCATATAAGGCACCAATCACCGCCAGCATACCGAAATATCTCCTGAAATGCCTGCGGCATAGGGGCAGCAGAAAAACAAGCATGGCAACCACTGCATAGAAGCCGTTATTGCGCATTATCATTGACACAAGAGCCGAAAGGCAAAATAATATCTGCCAGCTTTTTCTTGCAAAAAATGTCTCCTTTGACACGCAAACTCTCCAAAGGCTGATAATGAACAACAGAAAGGCAGCCGAAAACAGAATATCCTTTGTACAGCAGATTGCAAAAAGCTGCACTACAGGGGAGAAGGCATAAAACAAGATGGCAAAAAGCCGCCACAGCGGAGATACCGCCCTTTCCCGCATAAACTGAACGGTATAGGCGAAGACAGCCGCCAGTACTGCCATCTGCAAAAACACATAGACGGCTATTCCGGCGTTATAGCTCCCTGTCAGCGCATGAATTTTCTCTACAAGCCCACCAAGCAGAAGTACATGCAGTACCGGATGATGAGCCGTAATATTTCCTGTATGGATCTGAAGCCACTCATCATATGCATCATAGGAAAAAGCACCCGGGAAAACCGAAAGCCACGCAGGTATCCACATCAGGAACAGAAACAACGCAATCATCCACCCCTTGAGCTTTCCCTCAAAAGCCGCTGCTTTCTGCACTATTTTATTTACCGCAATGTTACTCTTCGCTTTTTTCTCTGCAAAGGTCCAGATACCATAAATGACAAGTCCTAACACAATGCCGCACAAAAGCCATTTCACATAAAAGTCCGCTTCCGTCAAAGACAACGTATAATAGACATCCAGACTTTTCCCGGCAACAAAGCAAAAAGCACTGACTGCCCCGGCAATTCCCGCCCCAAGAATCCTTCTACTTTTCATCATCTTCTCCGCTCATAATATCTCCAATATGTGCCGTCCGTTACCTTATCCGCACAGTACTCATTTTCAAGCCAGTCCATCAGCCATGTATTCTGGGACAGCTCCCACGACAGATTCCCATAGCCCGATGCGAGAATCACAACGTCGGGATATTTTTCAGGATTTAACTCCCAATAATACAACAGCTTTTCATTGTAAGTAGGCGTAGACATCACCGTAGGCGCTCCCACTTCGACATCCTCATATAAATATCCCAGTGTGTCGACCGGCTCCCCCAGAATCCAGATGGTATCGCCAGGCTTTACAAACTGTCCCCACTCCTCCATAGAATCTCTCTGCATGGCAGCCCCTAATTCATCCGTAATAATGCCTATTGCCGGGCCGCTGCGTATCAATCCTAACTCATCGAACAACGAACAGATCTGTCCCCGTCCGTAAATCGGAATATGGATAAATATAATTCTGAAGAGGATCAATATAAGCCATATGTGAAATCCTCCTGCGACTACTCTCCGCAGGCTCTTTTTCTCCATTTGCTCATACCAGCGGTAAAGCGGTACCACGGAAGCGCATATCCAGATCAGCATATACGTAATTGCCTGTATAAACGCATTGTCTGACAGCACCAGCGTCGCCAGCAGATTCATCAGGCTGACCGCCATAGCCATATCATACATTCTCTTTTCAGTATCGGACAATAGATTCCTTTTCCAGAAACCCAAGGCCAGAAGAAAAAGAAAGGGAATTGCATAGCCTCCCCGGTTCTTTACGCTTAAGATATTGATCAGTAAAAGTGCCTGCAATACAAACCATGAAGCCACCAGCCAGTTATTCAGAGAAAAGCCCTTCTCGTTTCCTTCCTTCTTTTTTCCAAGAAGCCATAGCAGTCTCTCGACAAGAAGCCCAACCGCACAGGCACCGGCTAATATACCGGCAACCTTTCCGATATTCAGGACATGAGCAATCACTTTATCCCACACATTCACGGTATGGGTAGGTTCCAGACCCAACGCACAATCCAGACACTGCAGGATTGTATCGAGGCCGATTGTACACAACAGATACTGTACAAACACCCCGCCTATCAGGGCGCACACAGCCGTAAACAGACAGAGGTCTCTTTTTCGTTTCTCAGAGTACACCCACAGAGCAAAAAAAGCGGAAAAATAGCAAAGCACGGCAGACGGATATGCAAAAACGCCCAGACACAGACTGACCGCCGCCCCCACCAGCCATGTCACATTTGACTTTTTCAGATATTGCAGCAGGCACAGGTACATTGCTGTGGAAAACCAGATCTGCATATTTCCAAATTCCGGTGTCAACAGTTCCTTCGGCGATATCAGCAGATAAATTACACCGATAATCAGTGCAGGCTTTTCCCCGACCCATTCCTTCACCACTTTCATAAACCACAGGGCAATGGCACCGCGGATCAGAAGCCCCATAATCTGGGTATACAAAACAATACCTGTTGTCGTGCCTGTAATCGTGATATAGATTTTCATAAGAATGGCACACAGAAAAGCCGAGGTCTGATGTGGCTCCCACATTTGCGTAATCATCTTGTCTCCCTTGACAAAACGGTATGCCATGGCAAGCTGATATTCTGCATCATAGCTTATATTTGTGAATACAAGCGATATGATTGCACCGGCTATCACAATAAAGTAAAACAAATAGATTCTCTTCTCTGCCCGACTTTTCATTCCAGATGATTCTCCATATCAAAACAACATTTTCTTCCCTTATGCCACTAAACTGCGTTCATTGTAACAGATTTCTGTCCGGTATTCAATTATAACAGTTCCGCCCCAAACCATTCCTAAATTACCTCTTGACAACAGAATTCATATCGTAAACACTTAAAGCAGATTGAACAGTTCCTGTCAGAGATCGTCTCGCTGGCCGCTCCGTGTGGCCTGAGTAAAAAGGATCTCTCTGATATGCTGGATGCTGCATGGGAAGATGATGGAAAGGATGAGACAGATGAATGCAATTGAAATAAAAGGACTCACGAAGCAATATAAGGACTTCCGCCTTGGCAGCTTTGACCTCACACTGCCTGCCGGAAGTATCATGGGACTTGTCGGTGAAAACGGTGCCGGCAAAAGCACGACAATTAAGCTGATTGCACATGCAATCGCCGCAGATGCCGGAACGATCTCCGTGCTCGGTGTGGATAACAGCACAAAAGCCTTTCTGGATGTCAAAGAGGACATCGGGGTTGTACTGGACGAGGCTTACTTCCCCGAGGTGATGAGCGCAAAGAATGTCGGCAAGGTCATGGCAAAGACCTATCGTCACTGGGATGAGGGAAAATTTCAGAGCTACCTTTCCCGCTTTTCCCTGCCGCCTGACAAGGTCTTCATGGATTACTCAAGAGGTATGCGGATGAAACTTGCCATTGCCGTTGCGCTTTCACATGATGCAAAGCTTCTGATCCTGGACGAGGCAACCAGCGGACTTGATCCGATGGTGCGGGATGAGATATTGGATATCTTCAACGATTTCACCCGGGAAGAAAACCATTCTATCCTGCTTTCCTCCCATATTATCAGCGATCTGGAAAAGATTTGCGACTATGTTGCCTTTCTGCATAAGGGGCAGCTGTTGCTCTGCGATGAAAAGGATCGCATTCTGGAAGAATATACCATGGTGCGCCTGCCGATGCAGCGTCTCGCGGATCTGCCGGAGGACAGCGTAATTGCCAGAAGAGACAACGGATATGGCACGGAGGCTCTGGTACACCGCTCGCGCATTCCCGAAGGGTTGCCCACGGAGCACACAACGTTGGAGGATATTATTCTGTTTTTAGCTAAAGGAGGGAATCCGTCATGAAAGGACTGCTTTTAAAGGATTGGTATTTATTGATTAAGAGGCTGAAATTTGTATTGCTGGTTATGCTGATTTTTGCATGCATTCCCGGATATTCCATATCCTTCTTTGCCGTTCTCTATGCCGCGTTTCTGCCGATGACTGCTCTGGCATATGACGAGCGTTCCAAATGGAATGATCTGGCGGTAATGATGCCCTACTCCGTGTCGGAGCTTGTGACAAGCAAATACCTCCTCGGCATTATCGGCGTATTGATTGCCGGAAGCATATCTACCGTCGCACAGTTCGTGTCAACCGACGGGGGTGCAGCGTTCTATGAATCTGCCATGGGCATGCTGGTTATGGCCTGTCTCGCACTGATTTTCCTGTCCATCAACATGCCTATCATGTTCCGGCTCGGTGTAGAAAAAGGCCGCCTGATCTTTATGCTCCTGATCTGCGGCGGCACCTTTGGCGGTATGTACTTCAAGGATAAGCTCATCACACTGTCAGATCAGATAGACAGTGTGACAATGCCGATCCTGTTCATTGCTGTATTTACTGTAATCATAGTCTGCGCTTCCATTCTGATCTCGATACAGCTTTACAAGAGCAAGCAAAAGTAACTTCACTACGGGACAGTTGGCATTTCTTACAGGCTCGCAAGGAATCTGTCGAATGCTTTCTGTCCTTCTTCTGTTCTCTTATAGACTCCCGCATCCTCCAGAACCTGCATAAAGACCAATCCGATCTCCTTCTCGATAATGGCATCTATGTTGGATGCGTCTATCTTTTCATATCCGGCAGAAAATTCGTCAACCCAATCCGCATGCTTTGCCAGCTCCTCATCCGCCCTGAGATCCTTTCCCGTAAGCATGGCTTCCTTCAGATGCGCCATCTCATCCTTCAGACGCGCGGGCAGCACGGCAAGTCCCATCACCTCGATCAGTCCAATGTTTTCCTTCTTGATATGATGCAGCTTTGCATGGGGGTGGTAAACGCCGAGAGGGTGCTCCTCCGTCGTGATATTGTTGCGCAGCACAAGATCCAGCTCGTAATTCTCACCGCGCTTTCTGGCAATGGGCGTGATCGTGTTATGCGGTTCGCCGTCGGTGCAGGCATAGATAAACGCTTCCTCATCCGTATAGCTGCGCCATTTTTCCAGAATCCTGTCTGCCAGTGCAATGATGCGCCCCGTATTTTCCCCGCTCAGGCGAATGACAGACATCGGCCACTGTACAACACCCGCTGCCACATCCTCGAAGCCCTCTACAGTAAAGCTCCGCTCAACCGGTGCCTTCGCCATGGCAAACTCATAATGACCGCCCTGGAAATGGT
>USGM01000102.1 GCA_900554205.1 uncultured Lachnospiraceae bacterium | reverse complement strand
TTTCCGCATGTACAATTCCTGCGGGCGTACATGCAGTTTCCGGCTCGTCACGTTTTCCGCATGTACAATTCCTGCGGGCGTACATGCAGTTTCCGGCTCGTCACGTTTTCCGCATGTACTATTTCTGCCGAGGTACATGCGCTTTTCGGCTTGCCTCAATTTCCGCACGCACTATTTCTGCCGGGGTACATGCGGTTTCCGGCTTGTCACGATTTCCGCACGTACTATTTCCGCGGGAAGACATGCGCTTTCGCGCTTGTCACAATTTCTGCACGTACAATTCCCACGGGCTTGCATGCGGTTTCGGGCTTGCCTCACTTTCCGCACGTACAATTCCCACGGGCTTGCATGCGCTTTCGCGCTTATCCCATTTTCCGCACGTACTAGTCACGCCGGCGTACATGCGATTTCCGGCTTGTCACGTTTTCCGCACGTACTATTTCTGCCGAGGTACATGCGATTTCTCGCTTATCTCATTTTCCGCACGTACCATTTCTGCCAGGGTACATGCGGTTTTCAACTTGCCACAATTTCCGCATGTACAATTCTCACAGGCTTGCATGCGGTTTCTCACTTGTCACGTTTTTCGCACATACTTGGCACGCCGGGCAGCGCGTCGACCGGATGTAATTGTCTGAATTGTTTGAATATGTAGGAACCATAGTTGTACTTGGTGGTGGCAAAAAGCGTTGCGAGCAAAAATCTGCCCGTCTGAGCGCGGCGAGTTAAGGATTTTTTGCTCGCGAATTTAGCTTATTTGTCAACGCTTAGTACAACTTGGTTTCGGAATCCTGAAAACAATTCAGACCAGTTCATCCGATCAATGCCCTCACCCCATGCATCGTAGCAGAAGCATGACATCACTGCCGCAGTAAAACCAGCGTCCCTCTTCCGTCGCAAAAACAATGCCTTGCGTCACAGCAGAGGCATGATACCACTGCCACCGCGAACGCCAAACATCCTTGCTACAGATACTGGCGCAAGTCCTGCACGAGCGTCTCCTCGGCCTCCGCGACTTCCTTCGCAAGCTTCGTAATCTTTTCCTCCGCCGCGGGATATTGATTGATGTATCTGTAAAGACTCTTAATACCCATGTTGCAGCCATCCGTGATCAGATCCGCCACCTTGGCATCCGACTCGTCGATTCCCAGCATGAAATCGCTCTTGAGCTTTGACATCATCTTTGCCATTGCCGCCGGTTCTTTTCCGTCGTCGTGATATTTCTCAAGGTACTCATGGGTGGTATTTCCCAGGCGCGTATGCGTCTCCTTGCTCTTTGCGAGCAAATTTCTCATCTCCTCGCTCCTCACATGCTCCATCACATCATCCAGCGAGGAAACTCCCATTTTAATTCCGGCATTGCACTCACGCAACAGCTTAATTGTATCGTCTTCCATATCTGCTCCTATCTGTCCGCGCTGCGGACTGCCAACTTACTAGAAATGCACAGAAAACCTTGCACTCCTGTCCCTTTGGAGAGATAGTATGACCTGCGCTGCCGCATTCTATACCAATATTGGCTGTCTCAGCCCCAGATCAGCTGTTCCAGCTGCTTTGCCGTCTTCTCCACAACGCCCGGCTCATACGGCAGCTTCAGTCCGGCATCGCCGATGATCCGGCTGTAGGACTTTCCGCCGCCTGCCTCGCAAAGTGCATGGTATCTTGCCCAGCCCTCAACCGGATCGGCTTCATAAGCTGCCTTGAGCTGCAGCGCGCAGACCTCGGACAGCGAATAGCTGACCACATACATGGGGAACATATAGACTGCCATATTGTTGAAGAGATCATAGCCGCCGAGAATATCCTTCTCCCACTCCTCATTATTGAGCCCCAGTCCAAACGACTTCGCTATACGGTCATCCTCCTTCGCCCACTCCTCCAGGGATGCATCGACATGTGTGTACAGCCAGCTCTCGAAAAGGTAGGTCGAGCAGAAGCTGCAAAATTCCTTGACAATGCCAAATCGGTGCTCCTGCAGGAAATGCTCCGCCTGCTCTCCGAAGAAGAGCGGTGCATAGGCGTAAGAATATAGCTCCATTGTCTTGGAATGAACCTCGCAGAGATCAGGACTTCCCATAAAGTATTCGCTCAACGGCTGCTTTCGCATACTCAGATAGCCCTGCAGACCATGACCAAGTTCATGCGTGTAAACCGTGACATCGCTGGCTGTGCCGTTGTTGTTTGCGAAAATGAACGGCATTTTCCACTCCCCGGGAATATCCGTGCAAAAGCCCATGCCGGAAATCTTATGCTCCGATCCCGCCACGTCAAGCATTTCATGTGCAACCATTTCATCAAAGAACGCTCCCGCCTCGGGACTGAGCGCATGATACATCTCATAGGCAGCCTTCGCCAGAGCAGCTTCGCCGGAAACCGGCTTTGCATTTCCATCGGGAAATACAAGTCCTCGATCATACGGCATCAGTTTCTCCAGTCCGAGACGCTCCCGCTGTTCTTCCTGTAAGCGCTTGTAGATCGGCGCGATGTATTTTTGCACATCCTCACAAAACGCCAGCAGCTCTTTGTGCCCATAGTCCAGTCTGGACTTCGAGAGCGTAGCATATTCAATATAATTTTCAAAACCATTCGCCTTGGCAATCGCATCTCTGGTCTGCACCAGTTCCCGCAGAACAGCGCTGAACTCATCCTTTTTCTCCATATAGGATTTATGAGACGCTTCAAACGCCTCTTTTCTCAGTGCGCGTTCCGGGCTTGTAAGCAGCTCTGACAGCTTTGCGCCGCTGACCTTCTCTCCACGCACGTCAAAGGTCAACGTCGCTTTCATCTGCTGATATTGTGCCTCCAGCTCCGCAGCCCGCGCCTGCTGCTCCTTCCCCTTGGAATGAAGTCTTGCATCCAGCGATAACAATCTTCTGAATTCCGGCCCGTATGCGGCATCTATCTCCTCGCCAAACGGACTCTCTACGATTGCCTGAGAGAGAGATTCCGTGTCGAGCTCCGACATCTGCGGCAGGACAGTCTGAAATTCCGTCTGATAGTACGCATCCGTGACATCATGGAAGGCTCTGCCGTAGAGCACGCCCTGTATGACAGTAATCTCCTGATTAATTTCATCCCTCTCGGAGATGACCTCCTTCACGGTCTGCATATCCTTTGCCGTCTTTAATTTTGCGCACAGCGCGTCCAGACGCTTCTGTAGTTCCTGCATATCCGGATGTGTATACGGAATATCTGAAAATTTCCAATTCTTCTCCATAGTCAGTCTCTTACCTTTCTGTCTGTATTTTTGTTGGGTAATCGGGGAGTTCCGGTTCCACAGCGACGTTGCACAAAATACCTCTGTCCCCTACCCCCCTATAATATACTACAGCCACAGCAGTTTCGCAAACGTCTAATACTCCTCACCCCCGTCGCTTCTGCCATGCCAGCAGTTCTGCCGTCATCTGCTCCGCCTGCCTGACCTCCAACAGCCACGAAATAATATGAACGAGTAAGAAAATAATCAGCACACTGAGCGCAAAGCCGGTGACAATCCCCAGATTTTCCGCATTCAGGTTCTTTATACCAAATGCGGCTGTGATCAAAATTGCTTCCAACACCAGCAGTTGTATCGCCTTGCGCACCATAATCTGCTTCACTGTCAGCTCTTTTCCCGAACACATAACCAGATTCGGAAGCACCCCCAACGCACCGTAGATTAACGGCGTCAGAAATGCTTCATAGCCAAACTGCTCCTCCGGGCGGAAAATCATTCCTACTATAAATGTCGCCACATCCGCCAGCGTCACAATGATAAAAAAATGCAAAGCCGCCGATTTCAGATATTCTTTAAAGCTCATGTTATTTGCCTCCCTTCAATGTATCCTTCAGATCCTGCACATATTTTCTGGAAATAATAATTTCCTCGCCATTAGAAAGCACAGCGCTAAACCGGCCATTCAATGCCGGCTTTAACGCTGTGATCTTCATAAGGTTCACCAGAGCAGCCTTTGATATTCGCAGAAAGCCCTTCTGCCTCAATGCTGCCTCCAGTTCATATATTTTCTGCTTTGTCTCGTATGTCTGTCTTGCAGTATAGAGAAAACTGCGGTTATCCACAGATTCTATGTAAAATACATCCGTGATGGGAATCTCATACTGTCTTCCCTCTGCATTCCCAGTAAGCTGTCCCTGCCGCGACTTGACAAAGGCGACGATCTCCCTGACCGAATCACTGATCTCGTGGCAGCGTATCTCAACCTGCTCGCGCTCTTCGGGACCGATTTTCTTCACCTTAATTTCCATGCTCCGATAAGTCATAACACTCCTGTACCCGGAACTCTCCCTCACCCTTGAGATAGCAGTCAAAAAATTCCAGTATGATTCTATTCATTGTCTCTATGCATTCGGTTTTATCCAATGAACCGCTGCCGAGCAGGGATGCCAGAACCGGAGAAAACAAGGGCAGATCGGTATAGTCCATATGCATCGTTCCGGCAATATAGGTACAAAAACCATCTGTTGCATTTGCCAGAACGACATTATTCATATAAGGAATACCCTGCTGCTCACATTCGATCTTCGCAAAATGATGCTCGTCGTTGTCAAAGGATAAGAGCGGTGTTGTATAAGGCTCCTGATTGATCAGGCACTGGTTATTCTCCACGCCGGTCTGTTCCCCGAGCATTGTTCCATCAAGATCCACAACCGCTCCGACATCCTCCCTCTCACGTCCCAGTGAAACTGCCGCTGCACCGCCGAGAGAATGTCCCATCACACCTATCTTATCACAATTTATCAGGTTCGTAACCGTTAAAATATCTTCCACATCCACATTGCCAAGATACCAGCTGTCGGAGAGTGTCCCGCTCTCAGCCGCAGCCTCAAGGGAATCGATCACATAACTGATGTCGTCACAGCGAAGCTTCAGCCACTGTGAAGAAAGATCATAGATTTCCTGCTCCGTTGCGACATCGGAATTGATGTACTGTACGCCCTGAAGCATTCCGGGATTCACCGTAATCAGCTTTCCCGCCGTGTCATGTGTGAAGAAGGAATGATAGGGATGATCCATGCTGACAACGACATAGCCATGGCTTGCAAGCTCCATATAGGTTGACGAATTGCTCTGGTAATAGCCGAAGGCTCCGTGGGAGAACAGCACCAGCGGACAGGTCTCTCCTGCGGCATTCTTCGGATAATAGAAATAAACCGGTATCTCCCGCGCTGATCCGTCAGTCTCGAACTCCTCGACTCTGCTGCCATCCACAAGAATCGCCTGCGTCTGTCCGACCTGATACTGACCGGTCGTCGGCAATCCCTCGTAGCCTGTAATCAGGAACGAAGGAATCAGACCGTTCACAACCATCATCACACCGATCAGACCGCTGCCAACCTTCGCCGCCGTTTTCTTCGGGTCCTCCGTGCGTCCTCTCTTGACCAGATAACAGATAGCGGTGATGAGAAGTCTGACAATCAGGATCACAAACAGCCCCTTAAACCGGAAGCCCAGATTCACCTCCCGCGTCAGAAGGAACAGCAGGAAGAGCACAAGCTCGCCCGCGTCACACAGCAGTCTGCCGAACAGCCATTGCTTTCTGTCCGTCTTTCTGACAATCGAGAATACTGCAAAACCAATTTCAATCACACTCAGTAAAATTAACATTAAAACATTCATAGGGAAGCATCCTTTCTTTTCGTAACCTGATAAGGCGAATCTATCAGCTTTCCGAATCGAAAACAATGCTTCCCTATGTGAAATACATTTTCAGGCAGTGAAATGCATGAATTATTCCGCTTCCTTGCAATTCTTTCTGTGCGCCTTTAACTTCTTCATCGCCCAGTCATAATGGCTTGACAGCGTTGAGACAAAATAAGAGCCGAGTGCGTTGTTGCCTGTCCAGCCATAGATTCCGCGCGTAAAAAGCTCTTCATTTGTAAACTGTTCCGCCAGCGCCAGCACAGCCTCGTGGGACTCCTTCAGCATCTCCTTTGCCCCCTCCAGCGATGTGTTCTGATGCTTCTCCCAGAAAAACTGGTTCAGCTGCCCATAGTTCTTCCAGTTATACGGCTTGGGGATAAACGGCTTGTCCTCTCCGCGAAGGTTTGATGAGACCCAGTCCAGAAGAAGCTGGTGCCATTCGTAAAGATGAATCAACACATCCCGCAGATTCTTGTCCCGCTTCCAGTGCGCCTCCTTCTTCTCCTCGCCGAACACAAACGGCGTCTGAAGCTCTTTCTCCGTCATAGATGCGATCAGTTCCTGCAATTTCTCATAGCCGCTCCCGGCTGCGGCGATCAAATCCGCCTTTGATGTTGGTCTTGCCATATTAATTTCTCCTCTGAATTTTGATATTTACAGTTTAGCCCCGTCCCATTCATAAAAGCGTCTGCTACGCAGCCGTCGCCGCTTTGTGGCTCACCTTTTATTTCATGATCCGGGCGCTCCGCTCCTGTCGTTCTATGGCTAAACTGTTATAATACAGCATAAAGCACAAACCCTGACACCTTCTGTCAGGATTTGTGCCTTTCATAAATTTCTTTTGCTGTTTTCATGACGATTTCCGCAAGACTGCGCGGCTCGAGAATTTCGACCTGTGTTCCGAAGGAAAGGAGATAGCCGACAAGCCAGTCATCCTGCGGCATCGTGGCTGTTACCGTCAGGCTTCCATCTGCGTCCTTCCAGATCTGGCTTGCATCAAACTCATCATAGACGCAATATGCCATTCCCTCGGGAAATCGGAGCACGACCCTGCCGCACGACTCCGGCATACTCTCAGTAGCCTCCGGATAAGGCTTCGGAGCAAATTCCTCCTGTAAAAGCTCCCATTCCAGAATACGGCTCAGCTTGAAGAGGCGGAAGCCCTGTTTTGTCCGGCAATATGCCTTCAGATACCAGTCCTTTGATTTATAGAGGAGCTTCAACGGTTCTATGATCCGCCCGCCGCTCCTGCCGTCCGTTCCGACATATGTCATTTTCACGCAGCAGTGCCGGATAACAGCATCGCGCAGCTCCTCGAATTTCCGGTTGTCACCCGGCAGGTCTCCCCATCTGGAGAAATCGACCTCCAGCCAGTCCGACGCTGCAACGCCAAACAGTGCCGACAGCTTCTCCATAGTATCCTGACGGTACATACCGCTGATTCTGCCAAGCCCCTCCAGAGAAGAAAGGATCTCCGACTTTTCCTGCCCGGAGAGAATCGTTCTGTCCAGAGTAAAGGCGGGCATCAGCCGGATGCCGCCATTCCGCCCGCTCTCGGCATAAATCGGAATCCCCGCCCCGCTCAGCGCATCAATATCCCGGTAGATTGTCCTCACCGACACCTCGAACCGCCCGGCAAGCTCAGGCGCGGTCGCCGTTCCCCTGTCAAGGAGATAATATACTATTTTAAATAAGCGGCTCTCCTGCATCTGTCCTGCCTCTTTTATCCGAAGCTTAAGCTTCTGACTTATACTCGAGGGAGAAGTTCTCAAACACCGCCGTGTTCTCTCCCACGGCATACAGCGCGGCGATTACGCCGGTGAAGCCGCCGGAAACCTCACTCGTCAGATACTTTGTCTGTCCGCTGCCGAGTGCTTCCTCTCCGAAGTAGAAATGATAATGAAGGTTATCTGCAACGATTCTCAGCCTTCCACGGTTCCCGCTGACCGGCAGAACCGTCTGCACATGCTTGATGCCTCCGATATTCAGCCGCAGAACAGCCTCAATGCCATTCCCGTTGTCTCTCAGCGCGACCTCGTAATGCTCCTCCTCGCACATGTAGACCGTCACGCCCGCCTCGCCACAGTCAGTCGTCACATCCACCGTCAGATCAAACAGGAAATCCTTCTGCCGTAAGCCCAGACAGAAGATGTGCCAGCTTCCCTCGTAATCCTCGACCAGATCCCCATGATCGATTCTCTGCAAAATAAAGGGCGCTTTGTTTCGGTTTGTCAGCACCGGATTCCCAGCATGACCTGGGATTTTCTCGTCAGCACATGTCCGATCTGCTTCCAGTTTACAAGGTCAGTGCTCTCGAACAGCGGCACTCCCGGAAAATACTGAAAAGAACTGCATACCATATAATATTTCCCGTTCGCCTTGCATACGCTCGGGTCCGGGTAGAAGCCCTTCACAACAGGATTTGTATAACGCATCTGACTCCTCCTTAACCCAATACCTTATCCAACTGCTCCCCGCAGGGCTTTCCTGCCTGGGCGCGATCCCTGATCTCCTCCAGCTTGACTGACACCCGCTCCTTAATCAACGACGCAAGCTCCGGCTTTTTCAGCCCGTTATACTCGCTGTACGGGATCGGCGGCAGGAAATGCACCTCCGTTGTTACCTTTCTTAAGCTGTTGCTGTTCATCGCCTTGTAGGAATCATAGAGGACAACCGGCACCATGGTCGCCTTGGAGCGCAGACTGCAATGAAAGCAGCCCGAGTTAAATTCCTGAAGACAGTTGTGGTTGTCCTTGTAGCCGCCCTCCGGGAAAATCAACATATTCCTGCCGTCCCTGACCTGCTTTGTCACTTCGGTAATCGCCGCGGCCTTATCCCGCATGTCATTCAGATCAATCGGCACCGCACCGATCAGCCCGCTCACCTGTCTGCTCATGAAGCGCTTCGCCTGACGCTTCTCCCAGAGCACTCCGCAAGGCTTCTCCAAAGCGAGCAGGATTCCCAGCGCATCATATTTTCCCTGATGGTTGGCATACAGGATGTAATTTTCATCCTCCGGAAGATTTTCCATGCCGTAGACATAGGTCTTTGTACGGCTGCGCTTCCGCATGAAATTCATGATCTTACAGCCAAATTCAAATCGCTCCTGCTCGGAATATTTCTCCGGATGCTTTATCATATAGTTGGCCTTGGGAACAGCATATATAACATAAAACAGGCTGCTCGCAACGACCAGATCAAATCTCAAGTTCATTTTCTTCCCTCATAAACGGCTTCCGCCGCGTTCTTTCATTTCCGATCACAGATCACATGGTACTTCGTCACTCCCAGAATCGTCTCTCCGTCGATCTGGAGTGCTCTGGGTCCGCTGAATTCCACCGTGATGTCCTTTCCCTCAAACACATCGATCATCTTCTTGCTCTTCTCGATGGTTCCCTTGAAGATGTTGGGGAAAACCGCCAGCGTGTGCAGCTTGCCGGAGTCGTGGAACAGCGTCACCGACACGCTTCCCTTTTCATTATCCCGTCTCTGCCTCGGCGCGGGTATCATGCCGCCGCCGTAAAATCTGCCGTGCATCGTCGGCGCTATCCACACCTTTCTGTAAGAATGCTCCACTCCATCCACAGTTACCTTCGCCGCTGTCGGCTTATAGTGGAACAAAAGTCCCTTGATTGCAATTCCGGCATAGTTCACCGGCTTGTCCGAGGTCTCGCGCAGCTTGTCCCCGACCTCGCAGCAATAGCCGTCGATGCCGTAGCCCACGCCGTTCAGGAATAAATACTTCTTTCCGTTGACCTCCACCTGTGGCAGATGCTTCAGATACTTTCCGATCTCCACCACACCCTTCTCATCCGCTCCCGCGATGTCCCGCAGGAAATCATTTCCCGTTCCCGTCGCATAGTAATAAATCGGGTTGGGTATGCTGTCACAGTCCACTTCGTTAATAAAATGGTTCAATGTGCCGTCCCCGCCCGCCACAACGATAGCATCCGAGGGTGCCAGTCCATTTACCAGCTCAGCCACTTTCTCCGTCTTGATGAGATCATAGAAGTGAAGCTCTCCCTTCAACAGGCTGTCCAGCCCCCTTGCTTTTGTCTCTCCGTTGCCGTCTCCCGCCACCGGATTGTAAAAAACATGATAAACTGCCATTTTCCCTTCTCCTTTGTACCTTGCTGTCTGTTCTATCTTTGAAGATCGGCATTGAGTGCCGCCGCAACTCTCTCTCCGATCTCTCTGGTGCGTTTCCCTGCAATTTCCTCCGCCGGTATCACATCGACTACATCTACCTGAATCTTTGTCCCGCGCAAGGGATAGTTGCGGTGAATGTTTTCCGTCCCCTTGATTGCGACAACAACGATAGGCACCTTCGCCATCTGCGCAATCTTGAAAACGCCGTTATGGAAGGGAAGAAGACCCTTTTCCGGCGTCCTGTTCCGCGTGCCCTCCGGGTAGATGCCTATGGATGCCTCTCCCTGTTTCAGCAGATCGGCAGCCCTTGTAATCGTCTGGTATGCCGCTCCCGCATTCTCCCGGTCGATCGCCATAAAGCCGCATCTGCGAATCAGCCTGCCGAAAATAAAGATCTTGAAATTCTGCACCTTCGAGATGAATGCCACATTGTTCCTTCGGAACACATACCATGTGATGATCGGGTCAAAGTTCGACATATGATTTCCCACCAGCAGAAAGCGCTGATCCCACGGTACCTTTTCCATGCCCGAGGTGCTGATCCGAAGCCTTGCCAGCACGAACGAACATGCCGTTGCACTGTTCAGCACCCTGAAATAGAAGGGGCTGAAATGCTCATATTCCTTCTTCGGATCGACAAGAAGAGCACAGATGCCCAGAAACAGTATGTATAACCCGATCAGAATCAAAATCGCAAGTAAAATCCAAAGCACTATCTTCATACCTTATCTCCATGTACGGGCGCTTCTGCCGTTCTCCCGAACAGAGTACAGCCCATGTCCTTAAACTGACGGATCTTTTCCTCCAGAAGCTCTCTCGTCACCCCGAAATACGCCGCACAGCAGTCTATGCAGAAAAAGCTGTCCGCCGCACGGTTAAAGAGCTTCTTATGCAGTCCGGTTTCATCAGCCGTCAGAACTCTCCCGCACCTCTTACACCGTTCTCCCTCATCCACGAACCGGCTCTCCTATCAGAACCTTGCAGCCGTCCACCGGCACATTGCAGCGATAGCCGTCACGGTAAGTCCCCAGTTCTTCCCCTGTGATTGCATCTGCCAGCTTCAGCGCTGTCCCGGACTCGGAGTGGATGCCGAGATCATCGAAGGCAAGGCTGATGTTATTGTTCCAATCGTTGTCGGAATCGAGGTTGAAGAATCCGAGCGCGATACGTCCGCCGCTCAACAGCTTTGCAAGTACATAGGTCATCTCTCCGTTATGTCCCACGACAAACGCCGGTCTGCACTCCTCATCCTGATTAATAGCGATCAGCCCCTTGCAGAGCAGCGTTTCGCGGTTTGCATCGTCAAGGCTGCGCAGATCGGAACCGATGATGAGCGGTGAGCCCATAAATGCCCACAGCGCGAAGTGCTGCTGATACTGCATATCACTGCAGCCCGACATACCGACATTTCCCTTGCCGTGCATGCCGACAATCAGCATATCCATATCATTATAGCAGCCGGGCGCGTTCCCGCCCACATTCTCCGTCTGGCTCTTGAAAATATCCTTATAGCTCTTGGGCACATCGAAGATGTCGCCGGTGGAACGGTAGCTGTGCGCTCCCCTCGACCGCATCCATTCCGAAGGGTTCTCAACGCCCCAGTTGCAGGCGGCAAACAGGATCTCCCGTCCGCTGCACCGGAGTGCCATGGACATTGTCAGATATGCATTTTTCGCATTTCCGCTCGCAGGGAAATTACAGAAATCATATTTCAGATAGTCCACGCCCCACTCCGCGAACTGTCTCGCGTCCTCGAACTCGTGGCCGTAGCTGCTCGGATAACCGGCGCAGGTCAGAAAGCCCGCGCAGGAGTACATGCCGAACTTCAAGCCCTTGGAATGAACATAGTCGGCAAGATATTTCATACCGTGCGGAAACAGTGCCGGATCTGCCACCAGCTTTCCTTCCACTCTCTCCTTCAGCGCCCAGCAGTCGTCAATAATGACGTATTCATAGCCAGCCTCCCTGTAGCCCTTCTCGACAATGGTGTCTGCCATTTCCATGATCAGCTGCTCGCTGATATTGCTCCCAAAGGTGTTCCATGAGTTCCAGCCCATAGGGGGTGTGTTTTTAATCATTTTTCTTGACCTCCGTAATAAAATACTGTAAATTAATTATATGGTGTAAAGATATCATTTTCTATGGTATTTTATCGCAATAATATGTATTTTTGTTTCACGGGAGGCTTTTTATGTCCGGTACGGTCAATTACGGGCGGCAGGATTGCGCCGATTTGCATTCATGGGGGCTGGGAATACGCACCTGCTATGTGCTGCACTATATAATAAGAGGTAAGGGAACGTTTATAAACGGGAGTAAAAGCTATGCCTTATCGGCAGGGGAAAGCTTTTTAATACACCCGTTTGATAATATCGCGTATTACCCCGATGAAAAAGAGCCGTGGGAGTACACATGGATAGAGTTTGACGGGGAAAAATATGTTTCCCTGCTTCACCGTATTGCTTTTGCAAGGGATAACTGTATAATCGGCGCGGTAAGCCGAGAAAAAATTATGCCGCTTTTTAATGTTATAAACGGAATAAGCTTAGGGGCGCAAAGAAACACCGTAAACGGCACAGCCTTAGCAATACTCGGCGTTTACGCCGATCTGTTTGAAAACCGTGCAAGATCGGGCGAAAACGATTGCTTCGATTCTGCGCGGTCCTTAATGGAAAATAATTTTTATAAGCCCGATTTCGACCTTTCAACGGTGTGCGATACGCTCTGCATAAGCCGCGCCACGCTGCACAGGTGCTTTGTAAGGGTATGCGCCACGTCGCCCGGCGCATACCTTATGAAATACAGGCTTGACCGCGCCAAGGAATTTTTGGAGCGCGGCTTTTCGGTAAA
>USGM01000101.1 GCA_900554205.1 uncultured Lachnospiraceae bacterium | reverse complement strand
TTCAGATTCGCTTCAGACACACATTGTGTAAAAGAAAAAATGCTTCCAAGGAAAGTGTATCATCCCAGAAGCATTTTTTCAACTGTTTTGTTCCTTATTTTTTACTATCCATGAACTGCGGTGGAACCGCGTTCGCATTGCTCATATTCTTGTAGTAATTATACGCTGCCTTCGAGGAGGTTCTGCCCTCCTTGATGCCGGCGCGGCGCTTTGCAAAGTACTGTTCCACAAGCTGCTTGTTTCTGGCCTCCTGAGCCTGAACCGTGACACTGAGGTCTGTGACCGCAGTCACCTTCTGCTGGAGCTCCCTGATCTGTGCAGCATACCGCTCGCGGTTATTTTTCAGCTCGTCGGCAAGCTTTTCATACAGCGTCTCAAATCCGGCATCCAGACGGTTTATCTCGTCTATCAGCTTTCCCTTCTCCTCAATCGCCGCATCAAAGTCATCGAGACTGATCGTCTCCTCCGAAAAAGCCTTCTCCTGCCGCTTATTATACTCCTGCACCTTCTGCAGAATCTCCAGTTTTTTATCCAGACTTTCCGATAAAATAGTCAGACTGTTCTCCATGAAAGGCTTCCTTTCTATTTATTATTGCTCTTCATGACTTCCTTCCATGTATCCCGCATCGCATGAAGGTGCTGGTTGACTTCCTCAAGGATCTCCTTGTCCTTCTTGATGTTCGCCTCGACCAGTCTCTGGCTGAGGTAAGCATAGACGCGCTCAAAATCCTGTGCCACTTCATAGCTCATGTCAAGCGTCTGACGGAAATAGTCAACGATCCGCTCCACCTTCAGGATATTGTTATTCGCCTTCTCAATGTCCTTCTGTTCAACGGCGATAATCGCCACATTGCAGAATTTGATGGCTCCGTCATAGAGCATGAGCGTCAGCTCTGCAGGGGAAGCCGTCAGAACCTTGCTGTTATTGTACTGCGCATATGCATTTGGTAATGCCATATTCCGTATCCGCCTTTCAGATTAGTAAGAGCCGCCCAGCAGGCTGGTAACAGCGCTGGTGTTCTGCTGCATTTTCGCCATTGCTGTCTCCATAGAAGCAAACTTGGCATACCACTTATCCTCATAATCATTCAGCTTCTGCTCAAGATTTTTGATCTTGGTGGTATAGTCGTCGTAATCGCTCTTCATCTTCTTGTCATCATAGAAGGAGCCGAAGCTGCGGTAGCCCTCGACCGAAGTCGAAAGGTCGTTCATCTTCGTGTAAACCTTCTGGGACAGCTGTGTGAAGAAGCTGATAACCGTCTCAGGATCCGAGGCAATCATGCTCTTCAGCTTATCTGCATTTCCGGAGGTATCGGAGTCATCCGCATCGCCAGCGATATGATAAGCGTTCTTCTCATTCTTCGCAGCCGTGAAATAGCTTAAGGTCTCAATACCAAAGTTTGCGAGATACATGGTCTTGCCGTTGATCTCAATACCCTCGCGCATCTTCTTCTTGATTTCATCGCTGACCTTGTAAACGGTGCTGTCGCGGCGGAGCAGGGAATCCTTGATCTTCTGCTCATACTTCTCAATCTCACTCTCGGACATATTCTGCTTCTCATCATCGGAAAGAGGCTCGTAATCCTTGAGCTGATCCGCATTGTACATCTTATCCATCTCGTTGATGATGCTGTTGTACTCTTTCAGGAAGTTCTTGATCATGTCATAGATGCCGTCCGTGTCCTGCTGGGTCGTCACTGTGACATTCTCGCCGTTTGTCTCGCTCAGTGCGGTAAAGGTCAGTCCATTGATGGCAAAGACATTGTCCTTGCTCTCAAACTCCGCATTGTTCAAGGTAATCTTCGCGTTCTGTCCGGTCACATAGGTTGCACCCTTCTCATCGGAGCCCTCAGCGGGAATATTCAAGCCGAGTGCCGACAGCACGCCGTCATCGTCAGAGCTCAGCGTGAAGTTGCCGTCTGCGCCGGAGCTCTTTGCGCTGATGAAAAATCTCTGCTGTCCGGCATCAAAGTTTGCATTCAGCCCGGCTCCCTTAAGCTCTGTCAGAATATCCGAAATCGTTGTGTATGCGGTCAGTTCAATATCCTTCTCCGTGCCGTCAGCCAGTGTCAGCTTCAGGTTCTTGGAAATATAGTTTCCGTCCGCATCCTGATCGAAGGTCATCAGATCCTTCATCCTCGTCAATGCATCCGGGCTGGAGGTTCCTGCGGTCTCAAGCTTGGTTACTTTGTTACCGGTCATATAAGCCGTCTTTGCCAGCTGATCCACGCTGAGACTCTGTACACCCTCTACCGCGCCCTCACCGGTAATTACACTGACAGCGCTGGAATTGGACACCTTGGTCGTCTTCTTTGCGTAAGCGCTGGTGAATCGCATGTTGTTCAGGTACTTCGTCTGAAGGTTCTTTAACTTGCTGTTCAGGTCCTTCCAGATGTCCTGTTTCCACTGCAGCTTCGTCTGCTCATTCGTCGCTGTCGTAACCTTTGTCTTCTTTGCTTCTACCAGCTGCTGAACAATGCTGTCCGTATCCATGCCGGACATCAGTCCGCTCAGTCTCATTGCCATAATACATCCTCCTTAACGTCTCTCATCTACCAGAATACCTGCCATATCCCAGATTCTGGCTATCATATCCAAAGTCTTCTCAGGCGGCAGCTCCTTGATGACCTCCTTGGTGCTCTTGTCGACGATCTTGATCGTGACACGATTCGTCCCCTCATGTACGCCGAAGATTGCTTCCGAATTGCCCATGGACTTATTCATCTGCTCTACAGCCTTACGAATCTGCTCGTTGGAAGCCTGCTGCTCCTTCCCCGACTGCTCTTCATTGCCGAAAAGGCTCTTCTCCTGTGAATTCTCCACAACATTCGTCGTCTTATCCACCTTGTCCGCAGCCTGTATTGCCTGTCTTCCTGCCTCTGTCTCATCTGTTTTTGACGGCATCGGGTTCTTTACTGCTGCACTTCCCTGTGCCTGTACCGTCATCATGCTCGAAATCGGTTCTACTGTCATTTTACTCCCTCCACTTCCGTATGAAATCCATTTCTACGTTACCGTTTCTAAAGCATTTATCGGAACGTCCCGGGAAAAAATTAACAGGGAAGCATAAATTTTTGCTTCCCTGCATCCATTTATTCCGAAATCATTCTGTTCTGCCCATCAGATTTTTTAAAGCCTCCATGCCATCAACACTGACCGCCTCTTTATTTGCATTCTGAATCTGTGCATATACCTCCTTGCGGTATACCGGCACCTCCCTCGGCGCCGTAATGCCGATCTTGACCTGATCGCCCTTTACCTCGAGGATTGCAACTTCTATATTGTTGTTGATCACGATGGCTTCATTTTTCTTTCTGGATAATGCCAGCATATCACTCACCAGCCTTTCTTGCCTGCAGAATGTCATAAATAGGGAACTTCACCGGGTAATCGCTGTTCTCGACAATGACCTGACACGCTTTATGCTCGTCCACATTGATGACAAACGGTCCCTGAAGATTCACACTCATCTTCGTAAGGTCGCGCGGTATCGTAGCCGTCACCAGCACAAGGATATTTTCTGCGTTGATATTTCCCGCCGCGGCAAGCAGCTCGTCATTTACCTCGGGATCGTAGTCAGGCTTCACGATCAGCGGATCCATGACCGGCATGGCAAACGCCGGCTCATCCAGTGACTGCAGGAAGCGGATTCCCACGTTGACTCCCTTTTCCTCGTCATGGAGCAGCGCAAATCTCTTCAGATCCGGAAATCCGATGATTCCGTTTTCAAAGGTGATGATCTTCTCATCCGCGATTTCAACTTCTCCGAAGTTCTTTGTATTGATCTTCATTTCCACACCTTACCTTTCCCTTATATAAAGTTCAGAAGTGTCGTCTGGCTCACCTTTCCGGTCGCCATCAAAGCCGCCTGATAGGTCAGCTCGGCGCTCTTTAACTGTATTGCCACCTCAGTGATGTCAATATCCTCATTTTCGCTCTTCAGGGTCTCAAAGGTCGTCTTCTGGTTCTGCATACGGCTCTTGACCAGCGAGAGCTTACTGCTTCTCGTACCGCACTCGGTGATACAGAGACTCGCGTCGTCCAGATAGCCCTGAAACGAGGTGATACCCCTCTCAAAGAGCTTCTGCTCCTTATCCTTCGCATAGGTCAGAGCCTTTTCCACCGCATCCAGCTGCTTCTGCAGGGTATCAGCATCGGTGCTGCCCTCCTCTGCCTTCTCCAGCAGCTTTTTCAGATTCGTCTGAACTGCCTCCAGATCGAGGACATCCTGCATGGCGTTCACAAGGTCGTCCGCCTCTCTGCCAATGCCGTGCTGGAAACACTGATCCGCCGTTGAATTGACACGGACCGTCTGGTTCAGTCCCACATCATATTCAATATCCTGACGCTCTGCGTTGTCTGTCAGATAAGACTTATTATAGATAATGGCATCCGCTGTTCCGGGGTCAGATTCACAATAAAAATAATGCTGCGGTCTCAAGTCGCCCTTCTGCCAGCTCGACTTTTCGTAGGTCACGCGGATCTCCGCCTCATTCTTTATTGTGGTGTCATCATCCTTCGTTCCCATCAGCGTCTTATACCGGTTTTCACCGAAAAGCATTTCTCCCGTCTCCGGAACATAGATGATGGCATTGGGATCATTTGCCGCCATCGTATAGGGATCATCATAGGAATGGACGAGCTGGATATCTCCTCCCGCAGCCGGATCAGCCGGATCAATGAAGCCGGTCCATGTCTGTGTGACACCATTTTCATCAATATAGCTGATGCCGGGGCTCACACCCGGTCTGCCGCTGTAGCCGGAACAGCTGTCATATGCCAGCCGGAAACGGTGTACCTCTACAGAGGTGACCGCCTCCTCATCCGTAGCCATATCTGCATCCGCGAAGTTCTTGGAATTTAAATCCAGAAGGCTCTTTCCGTTTGCATTTTTCAGGTTTACCTTGACCACGGAGTCAATGTCCTTGCTGGTAAGCTGCTCCGTGATAGTATAATTCAGAGTTTCTTCCTTCTCAAAGCTCAGCGAGGTATCCGTCCTGTAGCCGGTGAAGACATATCTTCCGGCATAATCGGCATCTCCCGTCGAGTACACCTCTTCGCCGAGCGCCTTCAGCTGCTCAAGGATGATCTGCCTGTCCTCGGTCTTCAGCGGCCCATTGGAGCCCTTTGTACACTGTGCAATCATGCTCGTCATGATCTGTGAAAGGTTCTTCAGCGCATCCTCTGTGACGTTCAGCCAGCTCTCCGCATCCGGGATATTCTTGCTGTAATACTGGGTGACCTCCGTGACGCTGCTGCGCAGTCTCAGCGCGCGGATTGCAACAACCGGATCGTCCGATGGTCTGTTGATTTTCTTCTGCGTTGACATCTGCGTGCTAAGCTTATCCTGATAAATCTTGTTGGTGTTAATGTTGGATAAGTTATTGCGCTGCATGATCTTATTTGTAATTCTCATAACCTTACCGCCTTTCCGTTCCGCCGGTCACCAAGCCTATACGCCCGTTTCCAGAATCAGTCTGTCATAGATTTCCGTGAGCGTCTGGATCATCTTTGATGCCAGATTGTACCCATTCTGATATTTTATAAGGTTGACAGCCTCCTCATCCTCGTCCACGCCCGAAATGGAAATTCTCTGCGTGTCGATCGTTCCGGCAACATCCTTAAAGTTCTGGTAAAAGGTGTTTGCACGCTGTGCGTTCAGCGCCACATCCGACAGTACACACTGTAAAAACTCAGCCGCAGAGCATCCCCTGAAACTCATCTTCTGCTTGTTGATGGCAAGATCCTTGATGTCCTCCAGCAGATCATTCTGCTCCACGCCGTCGCCCTTGTCATATCTGTTGGCAAGGCGCTTGGGGTCAAGCTCCATCGCGCTGAGGATGCTGAAGTTCATGGCTGTCAGCTGATAGTAACTGTCATCGGACACACCGACTGTCATCTTCGTATTCTTTCTCGCCAGCTCCAGCGCCTCGTCCTCTGTCAGCGTCGGATCATTCTCCATATAAGTCTTCTTCGCTTCCTCAACCTTTTCCAGATAGAGGTCGTAGCGATAGGCATCTTCAAATTCATACTGCTTATCGTCCGTCGCGTAGTCGCCCGTAAACATCTTTACGCCCTGATTGCCGTCTGAATCATAGCCCGAGGTCAAAATATCATTGAACTTCTGGGAGAAGGTTCTGACCCACTCATTCATCTGGCTCATGTAGTAGGGAACACCCTGATAGGTGATGCTTGTTCCGATATTTGCAAACTTTCCTACCCTGTCGTTCGTCACGCGTGAGGGATTCTTCTGCTGGTCTGACAGCACAAAGGTATAAGTATGTACTTCCTCGCCGTTATCATCATAGCCGATCTGATAGGTCCACGAATCGTAGTAAAATTCCTGATTTCCGAGGTTGATGATACCGCCGTTGTCAGACAGCTTACACTTATTCAGATCCTGCAGATAGGACTGGGAAACCTGAATCGTGACGGTATCATTCGCGCCGCCTGCCGTTGTTCCGGTATCGGTGATCTTTCCTGTAAAGTGCTCGGCATTGTTGCCATCCCGCATCTCGATCAGACCTCTGAGTGCGCCGCCCATAGCTCCGTTGTACAGATTGAACTTCTGACCATCCTCCCAGTAGACATTGTACAGGCCGTCAATATCCGTCTGGTTGACCTTCTCGTAGCTCGTCCTCGCAACACATTCCAGTCCGTTGTACTCGCTGTCGTCAACGAGTGTCTGTCCGCCCGCTATCCGCACAATAAAGCGGTTTGCGCCGGTCTCACGGTCCGGCTGGTTCGGGTCGGTAATTGGAATCTCCTTCGTCTCCACATCGACCACCTCTGAGAGCTGGTCGAGCAGGAGCGTCCGCCGGTCGCGCAGCTCGTTTGCCTTCACGCCGGTCAGCTCTATCGTATTGATCTGCTTATTCAGATTTGCAATCTCACCCGCAAGGGAATTGATCTCATCGATCTTGAGCTTGATCTCCTGGTTGGCGTCCTTCTGCAATTTCTGAAGGTTCGCCGCGACACCGTTGAAATACTCCGCCAGCGCTCCCGCATAACCTACGAACTGGGATTTTGCAGTAGCGTCATTTGGGTTCTTCATCAGCTCCTGAAGGCCCGTTGTCATCAGCTGGTCAAACACCGTCTTAAATCCGGCATTCTTTCCGTTGTCGTCAAAATAATTCTCGATCTGGGTCATGTAATACTGCTTCTGACCGTACTCGCCGACCTTCGCGTTGTTGTCCCAGTATCTTCCGTCATAAAATTCGTCGCGCACACGCTCGATTGCAATCGTCTCGACGCCTGCACCCGCGCAGCCGTAGGTCTGGAACACTCTGAGCGGATTTGCCGCCTGCTGCTTGACCTGCTGTCTGCTGTAGCCTTCCGTCTGGACATTTGCGATATTGTTAGACGTGGTATTCAGCGCGGCGTTGCTCGCCAGCAAGCCCGTATATGCAATATTTAATCCGAAAAACTGTGAGGGCATCTCTCCGCCTCCTTTGCTTAATGACCTAAACTGGTAATAATATGCTCAAGCATCTCGCTGATCACATTGATGTAACGGCTGGATGCATTATAGGCATTCTGGAACTTAATCATATTGGAAAGCTCTTCGTCTGAGGACACACCGATGACCTGCTGTCTCGCGCTCTCCGCAGCCTCCACCGTCGTCTGCTGGTTATCGGAGATGCTGCGGTAGACCGAGCCGGAGTTCGCCACCTGTGCGACAAGGTCGGTGTAGTAGTCCACAAATGTCGTCTTCTTTCTGACATTCGGGTTCAGCGTATAGATTTCCTCGGTAAATGCCGCCTTTAACGCCTCCGCTGTCTCCGTGTCCTCCGAGCCGTCCGGCAGTCGGAAGCCCAGCATCGCCGGTTCCTGCATCAGCTTCTGGTTAATTCTGAGGTTCTTGACGCTGTACAGCGAATCCGCCTCACCCGCAATCTCCTCGTTTTTCACCCATATTTCGCCGCTCTTCGTCTGGGTAACGCCGTTTTCATCGACATAGCTGATCGTGCCGTTCACCTTCCGGTAGCCGTCCGTCGTCACCTTCTCAAACATCTGAATCGGTCTTCCATCCCCCATGCGCATATATCCGCCGGGATCGGAGAAAACATAACTTGCTCCCTTGAGAACCGTTCCGTCGTCCAGCGTGATGTCCCCCGTCTGCTGTCCGGCTGCCTTGGCAAAGATGTCGTTGATTCTTGTCACAACATTGTGGATCAGCTGGTCGAACTCCGCCTCAATATTCATCAGCACCGACTGGGAAATGCTGTCGTAATCCCCCTCAATGTCCGTGTAATCCGCCCTGTGATCTCCCCTCGCAAGGAGCATGGATTTCAGTCCGCCGATATCCGTGTTCAGATCGGACGAAATTTCCCTGTTGAAATTAAAGACCTCCGCGCCGTCGATATTGTACTCGCGGGTTCCGTCATCCAGCACGCGGTAGGTTGCGTTCTGCGGCCAGAACGGAGTATAAAAGCCTGTATTCGGGTCAACGTCCAGTTCTATCTTATAGCAGGCGCCGCCCTTGACAAAATCCACTCCCTCGATCTGGATGGAGACGCTTCCATAGATGTCCTCGGCGAACGACATGCTGGTCATCTCCGCCAGTTCATCCAGTATCTGGTTTCTTGCATCCCGCAGATCGTTGGCATGCTCGATGCCTCCCGCCTCCACGGCGCGGATCTTGTCATTCAGCTGTAAAATCTGCTCACCGTATTCGTTAATCTTGTCAACCTGTTTCTTTATCTGCACATTCAGATTATCCTGATAAGAAGCCAGTCCTGCATAAACCGTCGACGCGCGCTCCACGAACTCAGACGCCTTACGGACAAGAAGTCCCTGCGTCACGGAGCTTGCCGGATCCTTCGCCAGCTCCTGCACAGATGTCCATAAGTCCTCAATCGTCGTCTGGAATGCCTCGCCGTTCATCTCTCCAAGCTGGCTCTCCACTTCCTCCAGAACCTCTGTGGACACTTCATAGAACATACTGCGCCCCGATTCCTTGCGGTATGTCTTATCCAGAAAATAATCTCTGATCTGTTTTACCCGGGAATAAGTGACACCCAGACCGGTCTGCTTATTGTTTACAGACTGGGGGTTCACGGAAAGCGTCACATAGCGCCTTGCAGACTGCTGCACCTGCTGTCTTGTATAGCCGGTGGTGTCGATATTAGAAAGATTATGCGCTGTGGTATTCAGCGCATTCTGACTTGTCTGTAATCCGGATGCTCCAATGTATAAGCTGCCCATCAATGGCATAATATCACCTCTGTCTTTACCGTTGTTACTGTTTTGCGTCAAAACCGCCACCGGCTACACCCATCGTGTCTCCGGTGTTATACGCACTTCTGGTATAATTTGCCGTCTCCGGCGCCGCCTTGGACGCCTGCAGGAGATTCATCTCAAACTCCACCATTTCAAGTGCATTTCCCAGCAGTTCCTTGTTCTGTTCATTTGTCCGCTGCAATTCATGCACTGCGCTCTGCAATCTGTCGTGCGCCGCCGCCAGTCTCTGCTGTTCCGCAGGTCTTGCCGCAAGCATATCGATTATATTCCGGAGCTTCAGCTTCGTAACATCCCTGTTCAAAACATTGGCGATATCCGCAGTAACTTCCGTCCTCTTCTTTTCCAGATGGCTGATTCTGCTTACCGATTCCTGTTCATCATCCGTGATTTTCTGTAATGCCTCCAGATCACCGCTCACGATAACCGGAGTCTTCTTCTGAGACAGGCCCAGAAGTCCCTCATATTCTATGCCTTCCTGTTCAATTACCTCTATCAGGTTCTCCATTAAGCTGGCCACGGGACTTCTTACCTCATTTCCTCATACTTCTTTAACAGCTTCTCTGCAAAGCTCTCATTGTCAACACTGTAGGTGCCGCTCTGGATCTTCGCTTTGATCGGCGCTGTCAATTCCTCTCTGATATCGGGGCTTCCTGCCACTGCCGCTCTTGCAGTCTGGAAATCCTTTCCGAGATTGCTGATCTGCAGTTGATCCGCGTGAGATACGCTGCCCGACTTCCTTGCCTGATTTACCTTCTTCGTCTGGTAAAGCTGCTGTACCTGTGTATAAGCTTCAATACGCATCAAGGGTCCCTCCTTCTCGCTGAATTCTAATATCTTTATCGGCGGGCTTTGAAAATACTTTAGCCCGTGCGGAAAATATTTAGTGGAGACATTCTATTCTTCCTTCATTGAACCTGATACATACACTGTCAATCACACGCTTTTGCTCCTTGCAATACACGACAAGATACAGTCCTGCCTCGCCCGAAACCAGATTTCCGCCCCCGACAGAAATTGCTGCTGCATCCGCTGACGACATAACAGAATACTCCTGTATCCCGTTCCGTATGGTTCCCTCCTCCTTCAGTACACCCTCGCCATGGTTCTCCGAAAGAACGGTTCCGCCATCCCGCACCGCATAATAGCCGCCGGTCTGCAACTGCACCATCTCAGGATGGAGCCCCAGCCCTCTCAGTTCTTCTCCCACTGCGGTCACAATTTCGGTTACGTCGCCGAGTGCCGAAATCAGCAGACAATACTCTTCCTCATCCAGCGCGGCAAGATACTGTCCCGCATCCGACATCTGCTTCAAAAGCCTGTCGTTCCGGTAATGTGCATAATACCCTGCCCTCTCTTCCCACTGATGATCCTGTCTGGCCGTCATGCCTCTTTCCGTCAGCCATCTGCCGATATAGCGGTTCACCTTCTCAGCGCCCGACACGCTGACATGATCCGTATCGCAGCTGTCCACGGAAAAATCCAGTCCTGCCGCGCCATATAAACTTGCCTCGTTAAAATCAAGATAATCCAGCCCTCTCTCCGCCGCGTAAAGGCTGACCGCGCTATAGGCATTTTTGCTGTAAAACATCGTCGGTGTCTTGACGAGAACCAGTTGGATGCCTCTTTCATCGCACAATGCCACAATCCGGTCAAGATACGCCCGCATGACCGGAACCATATCTGCATATTCCACCGTACCGCTGTCCTCATAGGGCTGATAGGCATCGCTGCTGCACATAAACTCGATCGGTCGAAAGCCCATAAGGGTTTCGTGTGCCGCCATTTCCCTCAGAGTGAAATCATTTTCATTCAGCTGCTTCCACCTTGTGTGATAGCGTTCATTCGGAAAGATATAATAGGCCAGCCTCTGTGATGCGTCCAGACCGCAGACATCCCTGACCGCCTGCAGCCTGACATATGACCGGTGCATGAAGTCCAATGCCTTTTCCGTCGCCTCAACCGCAGTATTCAGCGGTTCACTCTCATTATACGGAAAGAGCATAAAGGTATCCAGAAAGACATACTGTGGCTTCTGTCTGCGCAGCGCCTCCTTCAGCCAGTAGTAGGACACCAGAAGATTTTGCTGCTCACATCCAAGGTTATAGCTTCTGATCCCAAATTCCTCATAGAGATCAATGGGTGAGAATGCCGCTGCGCAGTGGCTGCTCCCGAGGAAAAGCACATCCACAGTGTTTCGTTCCATGTGATAAAAGTCCAGATAAGTAGAGCTCGTCGGCCAGTCGCTGTTATAGTAATACTTCGGAGCCAGCAAGCCGTTGACACTTCCCAGCGCCACCCCGAGAATCACCAGAAATGTCACAAGTCCCGGAATACCACCAAAACCGATTATAAATACCAGAAGCTTCAAGCCAAACTCGCGCACATTCCGTGCATAAAACAACGCAAAGTATAATTTCTTTCCACAGAAAGATGGAAGCTTATATTTACGCAGCAACGTCTGCATCTCAACCTTAAGATCCTTATCGCTTTCCCGCAGGCTTTTCGTCTCCTCGTGATAGCGTTTGTCCATGCGCTCCTCTTTTTTCTTGTCTCGCTTGTTCGCCACCTTCTTTTTCCGTGCACGGTTATCATCAAGCCGGTCATCGTAGGTCGACTGAATGTCCTGTCGGCGCTTCTTGATCGTCGTCGCAATCTCATCCGCAATTGACTTTTCTTCTGAAGCAATGCTTCTTGACAGCTTCTTCTGCTGCTGTTTCATGCGGTCAATATTTGCCGCATATTCATCCCGTTTTATAACCTCGTCACGCGCCGCAACGATATAATCCTGTTTTTCATTAAATATATTTTCTGCCATCTTGCATACCCCCTCGTTCGGATTCGGATGTATTTTTGTCTATAAATGGAACAAGCGATAATTGCTTCCAATCATCGCTTATTCATGTACTCTTCCAATCGCTCCCGGTCAACCTTGATACGATTATCCATAGTCTTCATTATATCAACGATCTGGTAACGCCGATATACACCATTATTACTCAAATCATAAATTTTATTCGTCGAGAAACCTAAAACAACCGGCCGCAGAATATTCTGCGGATTCTCCGATATGACAAGTCCCTTCTCACGGTTCGTAAGTTCGATACAGACACCCGGTGTCAGGATGTTGATACTCTTGATAAGTGCACCTACAATCTCCTCATCGAACTCGTCTTTATTCAATAACAGATATTTGATCGCTGCGATCTCCGATATCGCTTCCTCACTGATCTTCATGCAGGTCATCGTATCAAACAGATTCGCAACTTTCAAAATCTTTGTACTTTTTAAAATCTTGCCCTGTTCCAGATTACTGTTTCCATATTCCATGCGATGAATCTGAGCTACGATTCTGCGAACGCCGCTGTCAATTCCGATCTCCGGTCTGAGCAGTCCCAGTCC
>USGM01000100.1 GCA_900554205.1 uncultured Lachnospiraceae bacterium | reverse complement strand
CTTCACCTTGATGTCATGACCGTGACCGGAAAGACTCTCGGTGAGAACTTAAAGGAATTAAAAGAGAACGGATTCTATGAGCGCTGCGAGAAATGGCTCCAGAAGTTCAACGAGCGTTACGGAATCTCCATCACAAGACAGGACATCATCCGTCCGGCTGACAAGGCCATCGGAACCGACGGCAGCATCGCAGTCCTGCGCGGAAACCTTGCTCCGGAAGGTGCGGTTATCAAGCACACCGCATGCCCGAAGGAGATGTTCAAGGCAGTTCTCAAGGCGAGACCGTTTGATAGCGAGGAAGAGTGTCTGGATGCTGTCCTGAAACATAAAGTTCAGAAAGGTGACGCAGTCTTCATCCGTTACGAGGGACCGAAGGGCGGTCCGGGTATGCGTGAGATGCTGAACCCGACTTCTGCCATTGCAGGTATGGGACTTGGTTCCAGCGTAGCATTGATCACGGACGGACGTTTCTCAGGCGCTTCCAGAGGGGCATCCATCGGACATGTATCTCCCGAGGCGGCGGTCTGCGGGCCGATCGCACTGGTCGAGGAGGGCGACATCATCAGCATCAACATTCCCGAGCTGACGCTGAATGTAAAGGTTTCGGAGGAAGAGCTGGCTGCCCGCCGCGCAAAGTGGCAGCCCAGAACGCCGCAGGTGACGACAGGCTACCTTTCCCGCTACCGCGAGCTCGTGACAAGCGGAAACCGCGGGGCGATTCTGGAAATCCCCGGCAGAAAATAAATTTGGAGGTAAGAACATGCAGTTAAACGGTTCCGAAATAGTTGTGGAGTGCCTGAAGGAGCAGGGCGTAGATACCGTCTTCGGCTATCCCGGCGGCACAATCCTGAATATCTATGACGCGCTCTACAAGCACAGCAATGAAATCAGGCATATACTGACTTCCCATGAACAGGGAGCGGCACATGCGGCGGACGGCTATGCGAGGGCGACGGGAAAGGTCGGTGTCTGCATGGCGACCAGCGGCCCCGGCGCGACAAACCTGGTGACGGGAATTGCGACAGCCTACATGGACTCTGTGCCGATCGTGGCGATCACGGCGAACGTGACGCTTCCGATGCTCGGAAAGGACACCTTCCAGGAGGTTGACATCGCCGGAGTGACAATGCCGATCACAAAGCACGGCTATATCGTGAAGAATATTGAGGATCTGGCACCCACGCTGCGGAAGGCGTTTGAGATCGCAAAGAACGGAAGACCGGGCCCGGTTCTGGTCGACATCACAAAGGATGTGACGGCGGCAGTCTGTGAGTATACGCCGGTAAAACCCGAGCCGAAGCCGAAAAAGATCACATGGACGGATGCGGAGCTGGATGAGCTCGCAGAGTACATAAAGGCGGCGAAGAAGCCGTTCATCTACCTCGGCGGCGGGGCTGTCATCTCGGGAGCCTGCGAGGAGGTTGCGGAGTTTGCCGAGCTCATTGATGCACCGGTCTGCGATACACTGATGGGAAAGGGTGCGTTTGACGGACGCAGCCCGCGCTACACCGGAATGATCGGTATGCATGGTACGAAGGCATCCAACCTCGGCGTGAGCGAATGTGACCTGCTGATCGCACTGGGGGCGAGGTTCTCCGACCGCGTGACGGGCAATCCGCACAAATTTGCCGAGAATGCCAAGATCATACAGATCGATATTGATGCGGCGGAGATCAACAAGAATATCCGTGTCAACGCCGGAGTTGTCGGCGATCTGAAGTTGGTGCTGCAGCAGCTCAACAGGAAGCTCACCCGGCAGGATCACGGCGACTGGATGAAGAGGATCAGCGAGCTGAAAGAAAAATATCCTCTGAAATATGATGACAGTCAGCTTTCCTGCCCATATATTATAGAGATGATTGACAAGGTGACAGGCGGAGACGCGCTGATTACGACCGATGTCGGACAGCACCAGATGTGGACGGCACAGTATTTCCATTATACGAAGCCCCGCACCTTCCTCTCCTCGGGAGGGCTCGGAACCATGGGCTACGGACTGGGTGCCTGCATTGGCGCACAGGTCGGACAGCCGGATAAGATCTGCTTTAATATTTCGGGCGACGGGTGCTTTAGGATGAACATGAACGAGCTGGCGACCGCGAGCCGCTATAATATCCCGATCATCGATGTTGTAATCAACAATCATGTGCTCGGAATGGTGAGACAGTGGCAGACGCTGTTCTACGGCAAGAGATATTCCCAGACCGTGCTGAACGACAAGGTAGACTTCAGCAAGGTGGCGGAGGCTCTCGGCTGTGCGGCAATCAGAGTGACAAAGAAGGAAGAGGTACAGCCTGCGCTGGAGAAGGCGATTGCCATGAAATGTCCTGTCGTGATCGAGTGTATGATACCGGAAGACGACAAGGTATTTCCGATGGTTCCGGCGGGTGCGCCGATCGCAGAGGTCTTTGACGGCGACGACTTTGCAAAGAGATCATGAAAAAACTGATTCGCATACTGATACTGATACCGCTGTGCGGACTGCTGGTTATACTCGGCGGGTTTCTGGCGCTGGGGCTGTACTACAGGAACAATTTCCCGGTGAACACATGGATCAATGGGGTCTATTGCACCGGAAAGACAATAGAACAGGTGAATGAGGAGCTTGCTGACGGCACGGAGCCGCCGGAGATCATTCTTCTGGATGAGCAGGGGAAGGAATGGAGCCTGCGGGCGGAGGACATCGGGCTGCTTTCCGACTATACCTCCGCGTTGCGGACTTACCTGCGGGCGCATTCCTCTGCGCTGTGGATGAACAATATGCAGGAGCCGGTCAGGGAGACGATTACCGCCGCAGAGCTGCGGTGGGACGATGTCCTTCTCAGAGAGGCAGTGGAGGCGACGGAGCTTGTAAAACAGGCAGCGGCGGACGAAAAGAGCGGCTGCCGTGTGGTTTTCGGCGAGGACGGATATTACCTTGAGGATCACAATCAGGCGCGGCTGAACGTCCAGAAGCTGATCGGTTTTGTGGAGAGCTGTCTCACGGACGGCGTGACCTATATTGATCTGGTGAAGGGCGGCTGCTATGATGTGCAGGAGGACAGTGCGGAGGACATTTCCCAGAGAGCGCTCTGGAGCAGATTGCAAGATTTCTTTGCACGCAGCATAACCTATGACATGGGGGCGGAGCAGATTCCACTGACACCCGGCATCCTAAGCTCGTTTCTCGCGGCGGATGAAGCGCATGAACTCCAGCTTGACAGCAGCGGGGAGCCGGCGGTTGACGAGAGCCGCGTCGCGGACTGGGTAAAGGGACTTGCGGAGCAGTACGATACCTGTGATACGGTGCGCGAGTTTCAGTCGACCAGGGGTGATGTGATCAGTGTGAAATATGTCACCTACGGAACCAGACTGGACGCAGACGCGGAGACGGCATATCTCATGGAGACCCTGCACGGCAATCAGGAGGAGCCGGTGAGCCATGTGCCCGCCTATCTGCAGGAGGGCTTTGTGCGCGGACTTGACGACATCGGAGATACCTATATTGAAGTGGATATGACCGAGCAGCATATGTATTATTACGAGAACGGCGAGCTGAAGCTCGACACGGATGTGGTGACGGGCAATACCGGCAGAAGGATGGGAACCCCGGAGGGAATTAATTTCGTGTACAATAAGCAGAGAAACCGTGTGCTGCGAGGACCGGATTACGCAACCCCGGTCAAGTACTGGATGCCGGTAAAGGGAGGCGTCGGGATTCACGACGCGGACTGGCGGAAGAAGTTCGGCGGGGAGATCTACAAGAAAAACGGTTCCCACGGCTGTATCAATACGCCGCCCGAAATTATGGCGGAATTATATGATATGGTGGAGATTGGGACGCCCGTGGTGATGTTCTACTGATGGTTTATCAATGTAAAAAGTTAATTATTTACTTGACTAAAGCGAAAAGAAAGATTATTCTAAGACTACATATACAAATTTGAGGAGGAATGTGAAATGTCCAGAGTGTACAATTTTTCTGCGGGGCCAGCAGTGCTGCCGGAGGAAGTTCTGCGCGAAGCTGCTGATGAGATGCTTGATTATAAGGGGACAGGAATGTCCGTTATGGAGATGAGTCACCGATCTAAAGCTTACGATACGATCATCAAGGAAGCGGAAGCGGATCTGAGAGAACTCATGAACATTCCGGACAATTATAAGGTGCTCTTTTTACAGGGTGGAGCCAGCCAGCAGTTTGCCATGATTCCCATGAACCTGATGAAGAATAAGGTTGCTGACTATATTGTTACGGGGCAGTGGGCGAAGAAGGCATATCAGGAGGCTTCTATTTACGGTAAGGCGAATAAGATCGCTTCTTCGGAGGATAAGACCTTTTCCTATATTCCTGACTGTTCGGATCTGCCGATCAGCGAGGATGCGGACTATGTTTATATCTGCGAGAACAACACCATCTACGGAACGAAGTTCAAGACTCTGCCGAACACAAAGGGCAAGCCGTTGGTTGCGGATGTTTCCAGCTGCTTTTTGTCCGAGCCGGTCGATGTCACGAAGTACGGCGTGATCTACGGCGGCGTTCAGAAGAACATCGGGCCTGCCGGTGTCGTTATCGTGATTATCCGCGAGGATCTGATCACGGAGGATGTGCTTCCGGGCACCCCTACCATGCTCAGATATAAGATCCATGCGGACAACAATTCCCTGTACAATACCCCGCCCGCATATGGCATCTATATCTGCGGCAAGGTGTTCAAGTGGCTGAAGAAAATGGGCGGTCTTGAGGTTATGAAGGAGCGTAACGAGAAGAAAGCAAAGGTTCTCTATGACTTCCTCGACGAGAGCAAGCTGTTCCACGGCACCGTGCGCAAGGAGGATCGTTCCCTGATGAACGTGCCCTTCGTGACAGGAGATGAGGAGCTGGACGCAAAGTTCGTCAAGGAAGCAACGGCTGCAGGCTTCGTGAACCTCAAGGGACACAGAACCGTCGGCGGTATGCGCGCGAGCATCTACAATGCAATGCCGATTGAGGGTGTGGAGAAGCTGGTTGCATTTATGAGAGAGTTTGAAAAGCAGAATGCAAAGTAAAGGAGAGCCTATGTTTAAGATAAATTGCCTGAATCCCATCGCTGATGTGGGATTGAAGAATTTCAGCGAACAGTACCAGATCACCGCAGACATCAATGAGGCGGACGGTGTTCTGGTGAGAAGTGCATCCATGCACGATATGGAGATCCCGGAAGGGCTGCTCGCCGTGGCGAGAGCCGGAGCGGGCGTGAATAATATTCCGCTGGATAAATGCGCGGAGAAGGGTGTCGTTGTGTTTAACACACCCGGAGCAAACGCAAACGGCGTGAAGGAGCTTGTCCTTGCAGGTATGCTTCTGGCGGCGAGAGACGTCGTTGGCGGCATCGAGTGGGTCAAGGCTTCGGCTGACAACGCAGACATTGCGAAGGCGGCGGAGAAGGAGAAGAAGAACTTTGCCGGAACAGAGATCATGGGCAAGAAGCTCGGTGTCATCGGTCTCGGAGCGATCGGCGTAAAGGTTGCAAACGCAGCCGTTGCACTCGGCATGGAGGTTTACGGCTACGACCCCTATCTGTCGGTCAATGCGGCATGGAATCTGAGCCGCTCCGTAAAGCATGTGCTGAATGTGGATGACATCTACGCAGAATGTGATTATATAACAATCCATGTTCCCCTCATGGATTCCACAAAGGGCATGATTAATGCCGTCTCCATCGCAAAGATGAAAGAGGGTGTGATCCTGCTGAACTTTGCGAGAGACCTGCTTGCAAACGAGAAGGATGTGCTGGAGGGACTGGCAAGCGGCAAGATCGCCCGCTATGTATCGGATTTCCCGAACCCTACCACGGCGGGACAGAAGGGCTGTATCGTCATTCCCCATCTGGGAGCGAGCACAGAGGAATCCGAGGACAACTGCGCGGTTATGGCAGTTGCCGAAATGATGGATTATCTGGAGAACGGAAATATCCGCAACAGCGTGAACTATCCTGCATGTGACATGGGCGTGTGCACAAAGGCGGGCAGAGTTGCCATTTTCCACAGGAATATCGCCAACATGATTACGCAGTTTACGGCGGAGTTCGGTGCGAAGGGCATCAACATCAGTGAACTGACAAACAAGTCGAGAGGCGATGTCGCTTACACGATGATTGATGTGGAGAGCACACCGACCGGAGAAATCATTGAAGCGCTGGAGAAGATCGAAGGCGTATTCAGAGTCAGAATTGTAAAGTAAAAAAGTGCGCTATACAACGCGCACCTGAAAAAGGCGTTGCCGCAATGGCAACGCTTTTTTTAACGGAACAGCAGTGGCATGCTGCCGTCGAAGCCGTCGTTTAAGTCCTGCAGACTGTCCTCGAGCTTTTTCTGGGATGCGAAGGAGGCTTCGCTCTGTAAATCCATGTAGAGAATGAAAATATCCTCAAGAGAGACATTCCGCTCGGCGGCAATCTCTTCCATAATGGGCTTCAGCTTTTCAAGCTGCATGGAGACGAGAGTTTTCTGGGGATCGATCTCACCGAGCACATCCTCGGCGTAGGCATTGATCCTTTCCAGAAACCTTTTGTTTTCATCAGTCATAATTTTCATATCCTTTCTGTTCACAGATCACTTATTTCGTGGTAGAATAAAAATAGTAGGAATCATCCGACATTGTTATCGTTGCCGGAACGGTTCTATTGTATCACTGCGAGGACGAGATGTATAGAGTGTTTCTGAGGGGATAAATATGAATAAGAGGTTATACGGTCTGATGAACTGGCCGAAAATCGAGGAGATCATCTATTCAGAGTGTGATGATCCGCATGCATTGCTGGGACCGCATGACGCCGGAAGCCAGACGCTGGTACAGGCCTTTTTTCCGGCTGCAAAAAAGGTTGCGATTGTGTTGAACGACACGGGAGAAACCTTTCAGATGGAGCTGGCGGATACGGACGGATATTTTGCAGCGTTTCTGCCGATGCCGGAGAGAGAGGTGCCGGGCTATCATTATGTGGTGAAGGAGGCGGACGGGACGGTCTCCAGACATGGCGAGGCCTATCGTTTTGCACCGCTGATTTCAAAGAAGGACACGGAACTATTCAAGAACGGGATTCATTATACTGTCTATGAAAAGCTCGGGGCGCATCCCATGGCGATGGACGGCGTAGGGGGAACCTATTTCGCCGTGTGGGTGCCGCATGCGCTCCGCGTCAGCGTGGTAGGAGATTTCAACCGCTGGGACGGCAGGGTGCACCAGATGCGCAGGCTCTGGGACTCTGGCATTTTTGAGATTTTTGTTCCCAGTGCTGAGATCGGACAGAACTATAAATTTGAAATAAAGCTGAAGAACGGTCTGACCTATCTCAAGGCAGATCCTTATTGTAATGCCGCGCAGCTCAGACCGGATACGGCATCTGTCATTACCGATCTGTATGAATTTTACTGGGAGGACGCGGAGTTCCTGAGCCGGCGTGCAAAGCTGCAGCTGGGAAATGTGCCGGTCAGTGTCTATGAGTTCTATCCCGGTTCCTTTACGGCACCGGAGGAAGGGCAGCTGTATGCCGATTTCCGCAGCATTGCCGACAAGCTGATTCCGTTTGTGCGGGAGATGGGCTATACCCATGTACAGCTCATGCCGGTGATGGAGCATCCGCTGGATGAATCGTGGGGCTACCAGACGCTTGGCTACTATGCGCCGACGGCGCGCTACGGAACGCCGCAGGACTTCATGTATTTTGTCAATGAGCTGCACAAGGCGGGGATCGGTGTGATCCTCGACTGGATGCCCGCCAGCTTCCCGAGGGATGTTCACGGACTGGATCATTTCGACGGAACCTGCCTTTACGAGGAAGACTGCGCGGATGAGCAGATGCGCGGGCAGGGCATGTCGGACTTCTGTTTCGGCAGACATGAGGTGTCGAATTATCTGCTTGCAAATGCTCTTTTCTGGGTGGAAAAATACCATGTTGACGGCATCTGTGTCGGCGCGGTGGATGAGCTGCTCTATGGAAGTCAGCGAAGAAATATTTACGGCGACAGGGAGAATCTGGAAGCGCTGGAATTTCTGAAGCATTTAAATTCTATCATTAAAAAGAGGAATCCCGGTGTAATTATGATCTCGTCGGGAGGCAATGCGTTTCCCGAGGTCACCGGGGCGCTGGATGCGGGTGGACTCGGATTTGACCTGCAATGGAATGCCGGATGTGCGGAGAGTTATCTGGATTATATTCACAGAGACCCTTATTTCAGAAGCCACCATCACAGTGAGCTGACCTTCAGCACGGTCTATGCGTACAGCGAGAACTTTATGGTGGGATTTTCGCATGAGGAGCTGACGCATGGGAAGGGCTCCCTGTTGGAACAGATGGCGGGAGACAAGCAGCAGAAATTTGCAAATCTTCGCCTGACCTACGGCTACCTGATGACCCATCCCGGCAAGAAGCTGCTGTTTATGGGACAGGATGTGGCGGAGGCGGATGAGTGGAATGAGCGCAGACCGGTCGAGTGGAACCTGATGGCATTTGAGGAGAACGAGGGAATTTCCAGGCTGATCTGTGATCTGAACCGGATTTACCGCGAGCAGCCCGAGCTGTACGCCGTGGACGATGCACCTGAAAAATTTGAATGGATCAACAGTATCGCCGCAGACACCTGCTGCCTGAGCTATGCGAGGAAGGGGCTGAAGGAGGATGAAATGCTGCTGGTGGTTGCCAATTTCTCCGGTGTAGCAAGAGAGGTGGCGACGGGCGTGCCTGCTGCCGGTAAGTATAAGGAGATCCTGAATACGGATGATGTGAAGTATGGCGGAAGCGGTGTCGTCAACAGCCGCGCAAAGCGCTCCAGAGCCGTTGAGTGCGACGAGAGGGACAATTCCCTTGTAGTCAGGCTGGCACCGTTGTCACTGAGTATATTGAAGTTTTTCCCGGTTGCCTTGGAAGATACGGCAAAGCAGGCGGGTGGAAGGACAAGGAAGAGAGGATAGGATCGGATGAACAGAGGAATTCTGCTGACGGTTGACAATGATCCGGTGGAGGAGATTGTTCAGGAGATAACAAAGCCGGGGGTGCTAAAGAGCTTTTTCATGCAGCTGCCGGAGAAGGCGCTGCACCTTGGTGTGCGGGTGCTGATTGCGGTGCTCTGCTTTGTCATCGGTGTGCAGCTGATCAAGCTGATCCGGAAGGTTGTCAGAAAGTCCATGCAGCGCGTCGGCGCGGAAACAGGAGTCGTGCAGTTTGTGGACTCCTTTATCAAGGCTGCACTGTATATCCTGCTTGCCCTGATGATCGCTTCCTCCGTGGGAGTAGATGCGGCGAGCATTGTCGCTGTTCTCGGTTCCGCAGGCGTGGCGATCGGTCTCGCTGTGCAGGGCAGCCTGTCGAATCTGGCGGGAGGTGTTCTGATCCTTCTTTTGAAGCCGTTTAAGGTGGGCGATTATATTCAGGAGAGCACGACCGGGAAAGAGGGAACGGTCACGGAAATCCAGATCTTTTATACCCAGCTTCTGACGCCGGACAACCGGACGATCATTCTGCCGAACGGCAGCCTTGCTAACAGCAGTATCGTCAATTATACCGCGCAGAAAGAAAGGCGGATGGACATCATCGTCGGCATTTCCTATCAGGCGGATTTACAGCGCGCGAAGGAGGTGCTGGAAAAGGTACTGCAGGAGGATGAGGATGTCCTGAAGGACAAGGACAGGCAGGTCTTTGTCGATGAGCTTGCGGCATCCAGTGTGAATTTGGGAGTGCGCTGCTGGTTCGCACAGGACAAATTCTGGACAGGGAAGTGGAGGATTACGGAGAATTGCAAGCTCGCTTTGGATAAGGCGGGCATCGAGATTCCGTTTAATCAGCTTGACGTACATCTGGATCGCTAGCGCCGTCCTTAAGACGGTGTAGTAAAAAGAGACGGTACAGCAGGATTAAACTGCCGTACCGCCTTATTTTTAAAAGCTCCCGAGGGGATTCGAACCCCTGACCTACGCATTACGAGTGCGTCGCTCTACCGACTGAGCCACGGAAGCATATTGAGTTATACCTCAAGCACAACAAATGTATTATAACTGCTTTTAGATTTATTTTCAAGACTAAATTTTATTCTTTTTCAAAAAATTCTCCGAAACTGCCGGTTGCCTTATGTAAGGCCTGAAAGCATATGCTTTTCGGCCTTTTATATTACATCTTAAATTTCTTCCGGATTCTGTGTTCGATCATCTGGATCGACTTGTAGAACAGCAGGGCGATGATGCACAGGATGATGATGCTTGTGATTACCATGTCGAGCTGGAAGACCTGCGAGCCGTAGATGATGAGGTAGCCAAGCCCCCGCCTTGCGGCAAGAAATTCACCGATGATGACGCCTACCAGCGCAAGCCCGATGTTCACCTTCGCAGTGCTCAGCAGAATCGGCAGGGAACCGGGCAGGACGACCTTGAAAAAGGCATCCTGCTTTTTTCCGCCGAGCGTGTAGATGAGAGTGACCTTCTCGGAATCCACCTGCTGAAAGCCTGTGTAGAAGCTGATGATGGAGCCGAAGATGGCGACGGAGATACCGGCGACGATGATGGTCGTTGTCCCGGTGCCGAGCCAGACGATGAACAGCGGGGCGAGAGCGGATTTCGGCAGACTGTTCAGGACGACCAGGTACGGCTCCAGGATCTCGGACAGCTTTCTGGAATACCAGAGCAGTGTCGAGACCAGCAGACTGAAACCGATCACGAGCAGGAAGCTCGCAATGGTCTCGAACAGGGTGACGCCGATGTGCGTGAGCATGTGGTTCGTGCGCAGCTGATCGACAAAGCACAGTATCACGCGGCTCGGGCTGGAAAAGAAGAAGCTGTCGATCCAGCCGTGGGCTGCGCTGGTTTCCCACAGGGCAAGAAAGAGCGCGAAGATGAAAAAACGCCAGGAGGATATCTGGTGATGATGGCGCCTGTGTTCCCGGACAAAAAGTTCCTGGCGGGTCAATTCATGAGTCTGATTTGTTTTCATGTGTCAAATCCTCCCATAGCCTGTTGAATAAGAGTTGAAATTCCGGCGCATTCCTCGCGGCGAGCGGTGAGTCGTCTGTGAGTGTAAGCTTGACAGGCATTTCTGTCTTGATGACAGCCGGACGTCCGGAGAGGATGATGATGCGATCGGCAAGGCTGATTGCCTCCGAAAGATCGTGGGTAATGATAATCATTGTTTTTCCGGCGGCACGTATCAGCCGGCAGATGTCGGCGGAAACCATGAGCCTTGTCTGGTAATCCAGTGCGCTGAAGGGCTCGTCAAGCAGCAGAAGCTGCGGTTCCAGTGCGAGCGTCCTGATCAGCGCGGCGCGCTGCTTCATGCCGCCGGACAGCTCGCTGGGACGTTTGTCACGGAAGGCGGAGAGACCGTATTCCTCGAGGAGGCGGTCAACGTTTTCCAGACGCTCCGGTGTGAGCATATGATGCAGTTCAAGACCGAGCGTCACGTTGCGGTAGACGCTGCGCCATTCAAAAAGGTGATCCCGCTGCAGCATATAGCCGATCTTGGGGTATTGCAGGCTGCCGTCCGGGTTGTTGAAGAGGATGGTTCCCTGCTCCGGCTCCAGAAGCCCCGCGATGATGGAGAGCAGCGTGGACTTTCCGCATCCGCTCGGCCCGACAATGGCGACAAATTCTCCTTCCTTTACGCCGAAGGAGATGTTCTCCAGTGCCTTTGTCTCTCCGTGGAGGCTGTGATAGGAATAGCCGATGTTTTTCAACTCCAGAATGTTTTGCATGAGAATGCCATTCCTTTTTCGTTTTATCTTAAGATATGTGTGTGGACAAAAAGAGGTTACATTGCTTGCATAACGGCATTCTTTATGGTAATATCAAATTTAAGTTTAATATTCAATACGGCCGGAACGAGGAATTTCCCTGTCGTGGAAGGAGCAAGTATAGTATGGCACAGCTTTGGGGCGGACGCTTTACAAAAGAAACGGATCAGAGGGTCTATGATTTCAACGCGTCCATAGGTTTTGACAAGCGCCTGATTTCTCAGGATATTGAGGGCAGTATCGCACATGTGCGCATGCTGGCGAAGCAGGGAATCCTGACAGAGGATGACAGGGATTCCATCATTGATGGTTTGCAGGGGATTCTGCGTGACACGCTCTCGGGAGAGCTTGTGATCGACGAAAGGAAATATGAGGATGTCCACAGCTTTGTCGAGGGAAATCTGATCGACAGGATCGGAGATGCGGGAAAGCGGCTGCACACAGGCAGGAGCCGCAACGACCAGGTCGCTCTGGATATGCGTCTCTACACGAGAGAGCAGGTGTTACATACCGATGAACTGCTGAAGGAGCTGCTCGAAGCGATTTACTCCACCATGGAGACAAATCTTGAGACCTACATGCCGGGCTTCACCCATCTGCAGAAGGCGCAGCCGATCACCCTTGCACATCACTATGGCGCTTACTTTGAAATGTTCAAGAGAGACAGACAGCGCATGGCTGACATCTATAACAGAATGAATTACTGTCCGCTGGGTGCGGGGGCGCTGGCGGGAACCACCTATCCGCTCGACCGCGAATATACCGCGGAGCTGCTGGGCTTTGCGGGACCGACGATGAACAGTATCGATTCCGTGGCGGACAGGGATTATCTGATTGAGTTTTTATCTGCGCTTGCGACGGTCATGATGCATCTGAGCCGATTCAGCGAAGAGATCATTATATGGAATTCGGACGAATACCGCTTTGTGGAGATCGATGATGCCTATTCCACCGGAAGCAGCATCATGCCCCAGAAGAAGAATCCGGATATTG
>USGM01000099.1 GCA_900554205.1 uncultured Lachnospiraceae bacterium | reverse complement strand
TACTCCCGCCTGCGCATTTTGCGCGTAGGCATCATCCTTTATGTTGTTGTAATAATTTCCCGCTTCCTCTATCTTGTCAAACAGGTAGTCCGCCGCTGCCTGACTGCCCATGCGCTCTGTCTTTGCCTTAATCAGGAACTGGTATTCATTGGAAATCTTATCCTGCTCCGTCTTCTGGAGTGTCAGCAGCTTCTCACATGCCGCCTTGCTCTTTCCCTGTGCAACCGCTGCCTTATATTCCTGCCCTGCCCCGGAAGAAAATGCTTTCTGCAGTCTTTTCTCCGCCTCAGGGATCAGCTCCCGTTCGAGAAGGGACAGCTCAGCGTCTTTATCCTTGATCAGCGAATCCTTGATACTGTAGAGATTTTTTAATTTCTGCAGTTCGGTTTCCAGATTGGCATTCCCGCTCTCCGCCTTCTGCAAAATGCTCATGCTCAGCGTATACTCCGCCTCTCCGAGAACCGTGCCATCGTTTGCGATCTGGTTGCCGCTGTGTGTGATATAGCTTGATTCGCAGCTCTCCATCGCTGTTCCAACCGCATCCGACAGATCCGCGCTCGCCACGAACTGTTCGCCATTGTAGTTGTCCTTATTGTAGGCTGAGCCGCCCAGAATTGACTGCAGCTGATTCAGTCTGCTGTCCTCCGCCTCCATCAGCTGATAGAAGACTTCTGCCCGGCGCTTTGCATCGATTTTTCCCATCAATGCATACAGGATCTCCGCCTGTTCGCTCTTTTCCTGCTGCTGTAGACTGTTGTAGACTCCCTGCAAGAGATTAATCTGTCGGTCGCACTCATCCGTCACTGCATTTCTGAGGTTCAGTCCGAAGAAATACCAGAGCTGATCATGAAAATACCGGCTTACTCCCTCCGTCTCTGAGGTGTAGGTATTGTCATACTGGTTCCGCAGCGCTTCCAGCTCCGAAAGCCGGTACAGATCATAGGGCGAGGGCTGGTCAAAGATGCAGACCGCTGCACTGTTCGTCGCACTGCGCACGATACCATCCGCTCCCGCATAGAAAGTCACCCAGAGATCAGCCAGTTCCGCAGCTTCCACCGGCTCTGCGGCTTCCGTGATGTCCGCCAGTCCCTCGGCGGATGAAATATCAAACCAATCGCCGTTTGCCAGCTCCGATTTATAGTAAACATTATACTGTCCGGAATCCTCAGCGCTCTTCTGCGCCTTTTCATACAGTTCATCCGTCATGGCAGACATATGAATCAGATAGGTTCCGATGAACAGAGTGCCGTTTTCCACCGTATTCCTGCTTGAAAAGACACTGTATCTTACGGCCGTTGACTCATCCAGCACCGCGTAGGCATCGATACGGCTGTATTCCAGCCAGCCCATAACGCCCAGCAGCACCGCCAGAAATCCGGCGAATATTCTAAGGCCCTTCTTTTTCCCTTTCTTCATACTCATCACCATGCCTTTCAGTAACCTGCCGGCTTTCACTCTTCCCCGCTGTTTTCCATAAGCTTATTGCCCGCAGTCTCAAAATATCCATCAAAGATCTTATTCTTTGACGCATCATAAAACTCAATGTTCAGATCGGCAATGCCGTTCTCCAGAATGCTCAAATACCGGAAGCCCTTCTCAATACTGTAATAGCTGTCTCCCGTCAGGTACACTCCGTCAGAGGTGCTGATCCTGTAGTATGCGATCTCTTTGTCCTTCTGCGGAGATAGCTCCACTGTTACAATTCCTGTAGTAGCGTTGACCGTGAGCGAATACTCTCCGAGCTCCCTGTCCCTGCTGTCGCCGGTTGCCGTGTAGCCCGTGACAATCTGCAGTTCCCCGCTCTGCTGGGACGGATCGATCTCGCAGTCATCGACAAATTCTGTATCATTATAGAAGCGGATAAATGCCTTATCGATGCTCTCCGTCGTGAGTGCCAGATGGCGGATGCTCTTATCGATTGCCGTCCTCTCCCCGATCTGCTTTCCGTCGCACCAGAGTTCAAAGTGTGTGACCTCAACGCTGAAATCATCCGGGATATAGACATTCAGTCTGAACTGCTCCTGCTCAATGATTGATTCCATATAATAGTATGCGCCGCCTTCATACTCCGCCTCGACGTAGCTGTTGCCTTCGCCTCCCGCATTCAGGTCTGCACCGGCATCCTCAAGCAGGGCGGAAACGCCGCCGCAGGTAAGGCGGTCAAAGGAATACAACGCCTTGGTGTAATCGGCTAATGCAGAAAACATCTCATTCTGCAGTTCCTCGTAGTCCTCTTTCTCTGTGGTAAACTCCTCGTTTGTCAGTTCTCCCAGCTTATTCAGGCTCTCAGCGGCTGTCAGCGATTTCTCCGCCTTGTTCACCGCCTCGACCGCTGCGAGGTAGGCATTGCGCAGGGAGACATAATTTTCAAAGGTATCCGCCACCTGATCCGTCAGATCCTTCTGTGCATTCTCTCGCTCCAGCCGTGCATCCTCATACTCCAGAGCCGACTCATACAGGGCATATGGCTCATCCTCCACATAGCGGATGCCGGAGATCGCTCCCTTGAACCATTCCTTTGGAATTCTGATAAATAATATTTTCTTCTTTCCCTGCCATGGTTCATCTATCTTCTGCAAAAAAGTCTCATATGCACTCTTAAATGCTTTTTTATTCACCTTGGTTCCCGCATACACCTGATTCACATAGCCCGAAATATAATTCATCTTGCTTCCGTACTGCCCGTTCATCAGGTTATAGTTGGTACGGAGACTGATCAGCGCCGTGTTCTCGGCCATGCACACATCATAGTAGCTCTGGTCATGATCCAGTGTATACTGGGTCAGATCCTGCAGCTGTGTCCGCACGATCTCCGCGGACACAAAGGGGTTCTCAAAGCTGTAGCCCGTCGTCACATCCATGCCGATCGCATCCGACAGCTTTTTCTTGCTCTGCTCATAGGAGCGTCTGTCAGTGGCTATCTTATTCTGCAGGGACGTAATATTGGTATTCAGAATGTCAATATCGTTCTGGCTTGCTTCGCCGAGCTTCAGCTTTGCCTTGTCCTTGACAAGCTGTTCTTCAAATACAGCCAGACGCTTTTCATTAAAGCTTATCGATTCATCCAGTACCACGGCATCCACAAACAGTGTGCTGACCTTCTCATACTCCTCCAGTACAACATCTGTCAGCTGATGCTTCAATGAATCTATCTCGCTCTGAATTTCAATCGGTTTGAACTGGAACTCATATGCCTCCGACAGATCCGGCTTCGTAGGAAACTTGAAGGACAGAAGGGGCGACCACCGGAAGGTGGACATATTCTTCTGCTTCTCCCTGATCGACCGGTATGCCTGGCTGAGGGATGCCTGTTTTACTGCAAGCTGGCTCTCTACCTTCTCGTAGGAGTCACTGTTTGCCACCGCAAGTTTTTTTGCCTGTGCGAGCGTCAGGGTCTTCGCTCCCGCCGCCACACACTCCATGGGCGACAGACCCCAGCCCGCCGAAAAGAGTACACAGACTGCCAGAAGGAGCGTCACTGTTCTGTTTTTGATCCCTGTCAGTCCGGTTTTCTTCATCAGGCTCCTCCTTCTGCCTCCGTAATACTGTAATAAGAAAATGTTCCCTGCTGTTCATGACTCACAAAGGTGTAGATCAGACCGCTTTTCTCAAAGGAATAGAGATATACCTCCTGATCCCCGTCATAATCTGTCACCTGGTAATAATCATCATAGATACGCTGGGTTGCAACTCCCGCTGACATACCGCCGGAAAGCTGGCTGCTGCACACTGCCTCCGGCATTGTGATCAGCGACTGCCCCTCATAGTTTTCCGAACCGAAATACTCTTTCAGTTCTTCCACCGTGCGGAGCGATTCCGTTCCGACAGAAAAGCTGTCTTTCAGCACATAGACTGTTTCCACCTTGATCGAGCCATCGAGTGCGTTGGTATTCTGCATACCCGCATAAACCGCATCAATGTCCTTCATGACAACCACAAAATTTTCGTCATCCTCATACAGATCGCGTCTGCCGGTATATGCCTTCGACGCCTCCGAGGTCGTCTTGCCGAGGAAATCGCTGTAAACAATCTGATCCTTCGAGAAATTCCCCTGAAAGACCAGATTGTTACTTCCGTCATACAGAGCTCCCTCTCCCTCTTTCATTCCCTGCGAAAATCCGCCGTTATACCAGAGAGAGCCGTTGTCCCTGTACAGTTTTCCAATTCCCTCATACAGGTTATTGCTGAACTGTCCCTGATAGTGCATAACACCATCATCGTAATACTGCGTGCCTGTTCCCTCATAACAGTTCTTTTCAAACTGCCCCTGATACACCATGACCCCGTCCCGGTTGTAAAGCTGACCGCTTCCTGTTACATACCCTTTCTCCACATCGCCCTCATAGGCCAGATAACCGCCTTCACCGGTAATCTGTACGCGCCCCTCCGCAAAGCGCAGAAGCAGCGAATCGTAGCTGTACTTCTTGATTTCTGTCCCACTGGTACTGATTCCCTTGATCAGATTCAGATTGACCAGATAGATGAGACTCAGGGTCGTTATCACAACTGCTATCGCAAAGGCAAGCCGTTTGCTGACCAGCCAGCCGAAAACCTCGTAATAATCCTTCTTGTCTCTCGGTCTGACATTAAAAATCCGTGAGAAAAAGCCCCGAATCCCCGCAACGACTCTTGTTTTAATGAAGCTCCAGCTGGTCCATAATTTGATTTTGGTAAATATAGGTGTTATCTTCGCCGTCAGCGACGCCCATAAAACCTGAAAAATGTTATTGCTTTTCATAAAGCTTCATCCTCTAATCATAATGCAATCCACAATCGACAGCTTCGCCGTGCGCCTCATTCAGATGCTTCTCACAGGCAAACAGATACCACTTTGCAATCCGATCCTCCGGCAACTCCCGCAGAAGCTCTGAGAAGGTGCTTCTCGCCAGATAAAAGTCATATTGATAGAACAGCTGCAACGCCTGTTCAAATTTCTCTTTCGTCTGAAGCTTTGCCACGCGCTCCCTGTTCGGGCACGCGTCCAGCACCTCATACAGCTTCACCCTGCCGCCATTTGCACTCACATACCCAAGATAACGGGTATCCTTATCCTGACATCCGCTCTGTACAACGTCCTCTGTCACGACAACGCGAAGCCCAAGCTTTCCGAGCCATGCAGCATATTCGTCCTGATGAAATTCATCTCTGGTATCCAGAAACGGAAAACACTGGGTATCAGTCCCCGCAACTCCGTAGATAAACTGCGAACGGAACAGGAAGACCGCTGCCGGTATTCCGCTCTGACACTGGTTTTCCGGGAAGTCCCGGATCAGGTCGACAGCGAACTGAACGGTATCTCCTTTTGCAGAGGGAAACAGCAGCTTCAACACGGACAATCTCGCGTCGCTCGATACCGTGATTCCCCCCTGCTCGCGTTGCCTCCTCTCAAGTACCTCCAGAAAACGGTTGCGGTTTGCAAGCGTTGCATCCTTTCCCGCGGGATCGACCTCAACAATCGCCATACTGCCCGCAAGCTTTCTCTCGTCGCCGCTCGCCACTTCCATAATAGAATTTTTTTCCAGAAGCTTTTCAATTTCCTTCGGCGCGAACCGGTAATAAGCCTCAAAAATCTGGAGCTTACTGTAATTCATTTTCTTAAGAGTCTTATCCGTCTCATTGATGCTGTTCCACATGCTCTCCATGTCTTTGCCGTGCACATCCGGGCGTTTGATATCCTGACTGCCACCTGCAACACGGAGCATCACCTTTCTGAGCTTGCCGATGTCTCTGGACTGAGCAGTCAGGAAGCCGATGCCCAGCGCACTGAGGATCACATAAGCCCCCAATCCGATCAGCCCGTCCCTGACCAGAACCTCTCTCCATTCATAGAGATCAAACTTCGTCGAGAGAACGCCAATCAGCACATAGCCATCCTGCACCGCAGGCATACATCCGAGGAAATAGCTCCTATCCCCGCTTTTCACCTCTGCCGACTGGTATTTCTCTTCATTGACTGCGCGGGTAGCCAGCTGCTGCGCCGCATCCGTATAAAGTTCCGCGATCGGGCGTCCGTTCCAGATACCCGTACCTGCAAGTATCGTCCCATCGCCTGCCCGAACCAGACAAGCCTCCCGGAAATAGGCAGATACACCATTTCCGTAGACAAGCTTTCTCATCTCATAAAACTGTTTATAATAAGCCTCCGAGGTATAATACTCCTCCATATCTGTCGGAATCGCCATCTGGAAAGCATCATTGTCAGCCATTCCTTTCAGATACACCTCCGACAGCTCCCTGCATTTATCCGCCTCTTTCCTGTAATCCATGCGGAAGACGAACAGGACATTGCCCGCGACAAGAATCAGCAGCACTGCCTCCATCGCCGCAATCATGCAGATCATCCGGTTCTTTTTCTGCAGCATGCTCTCTGCGATAACCAGAACCAGAAGGCCCGCAAACAGGATAATCACATACCGGAACACCAGCTCCATATGACTGCCAAGGTACTGCTTTACCGTATAGTGTCTGTCAAGGAACTGCCCGATGTTCTCTGCATCCTGTGCGAAATATTCCGCTCCTGAGCCATCATCCAGATAAAGGAGCATCTTTCCCCTCTGGTATCTCGCCTGTAAAATCGTCCTTCCCTCCGACGCTGCCACCATGGTGACCTCTTCGGCACTCATCGGCTCCAGCGTACCGCCATCCTCTGCTGTCTTCCCACTTTCTTCCTTCGGCACACGGTATACAGATGCAGTTGTGCCGTTTCCGTCCACAACAGTCAGATAATAGCCTCCGTCATCAGCACTGAACCCCGTCAGCCTGCCGTCTCCTTCAAACCGGATCGGTGCACTGTGTGAAATCCACGCAAGCTCCTGCGTATACTCCGCAATCCGATACTGGCTTTTTGACACGCCGTCCTCTGTATACTGCCCTTCCATCAGAACCGACAGATTCTGTCCTGCAAGGATGCCGGCGCACCGATACCCCTCTGTGGCGCCGGCCGCTTCCACGATTGCAGTCACATTGCCCTTTGTATCGATACGGTACAGCTTTGATGCTCCATCCGAATTGTCTGTAGCATACAGAGCCGATTCCGTCTGTGCCATATGTGTATCTGACGCATATCCTGTCGGATTTCGGTAGCCAAGGGTACAGTCCGTAATGCCGATGATTAATAGCATTGCGATCCAGATGCAGTTGATGATAACACCTACTTTTTTCTTCATATATCTAAAATCTCCAATGTCTATTTGTATCTCAGATTCTCTGTACCGATCACCCTAAAACTGTTTGTAAACAGGCGCAGCCATGGCGCATCACCGAAAATCAACTGTGCCAGAAATGTCACCGCTACGGTCAGTGCCAGAAAGACGCATATAATAAGAAGAATCCGAAACAGTGTGTCCCTGTATGCCGTTATCCAGGCAGACAATCTGGCGCGAATTCCTCTCTTTTCCTTTGAGACCGCAGCAATTCTGATGTCCTTATATAACTCGCTAAATTCGCTGTAGCTTCTTTTCTCTATTTTCTTTTTCAGTAGCGTATAGCTTACCGCTTTCTGAGGTGCCTTCGGTCTTAAAAGCGCAAGCAGTATTCTGGCACACTGTACGGCACATTCCTTCTCTGTAATCTTCGGATCAATCTCTGCAAGGTCTACCTGATAGCTCAGGAAAATGGAATCGTCCTTCGCCAAGTGTATCTGATTCTGCTGTAGCATAAGGTAAAGCAGGGGATAGGGAACCCCCTCCATCATGCACGCGAGAATCAGATGGATGCAGATGTCCTCACACTTTGAAAGAGGGAAACGGTCTCCCGCATAAAACGCCGTCAGCGGACGTTCTGTTTTATAAGGAAAAACCATGCAGAAATCGCCGTTCCATGAAAAGCTTGCCACGCAGGCTCTCTTTCTGTCCTCTCCGCTGTGCTCAAAGGCCTCGAGAACCTGCTTGACAATCTTGTGATCCTTAATCAGTAACAACGTATACAGGCTGCCCGCATCCGAATTCAAATCCCTGCAGACAAGCACATCATTCGCCGCATTTTTCCGCACAATACGAACAGTATTCAGTTGCATTCCATGGGATTCATAATTCATCTCGGTTATGCGTACTCCTTATCTGCCTAAGATTACTTTTTATCCGTATCATCCGCCGCCTTCTTCTTGACGATTGCATAAGCATAGGTACAGATCACAGGCATATCCACGCAGTAAATTCTGATCTCGTAAACGCCTTCCTTGCTGGGTGCTGTATAAACGCCCTCCGCCGTGATCTCACCGCTGCCCGGCTCTGTCAGTTCATAGGCGATGGTATAGCTGTCCATATTGGTACACTTTACTTCAAAGTAATAGCTCTCCTTCGCTCCGAGAACCACGGTCGGAGTCACAGCCGCAATGCTTCTGTCACTGTAGTCCTCTTTCAGTCCGAGATCGTTGCCTGCCGGGAATTTCATTGCCACCCAGCGGTATGTCAGCACGAGATAGTCGACATTCTGGAGCAGCTTTGCAGCCACCATAAAGCTGCCCTTGTCATTCATCACCTTCACAGCCGTCTCCACGTTGACATTCGTTCTGGAGGTGTTCTCAAACAGCTCCGGATTTCCGTAAATGGTATTCTTTGCGCCGACACCGAGCGCTGCGTCCTCCGCTATGTACTCATAACCGATGTCTACGTATACATTTCCCTTTCCAAGTCCATGGATGATCTCGCCCGAGTAGCAGACATCACCCTTCTTCGCTGCATTTCCGAGAGGAATCTCCAAGGTTCCGGTCGCAATCTGCGGCTCCGCACTGACATCCCTGTCCGTGCTCTGGACTTTGGTCATTCCCGTCTCGCCGTTCTTCTGCACGCTTTCCAGTTCGTTCTCACGCAGGAAGTACGACAGATACTCGTGTCTCTTTGCGTGCTGCGCAGGCGAAGCAATATATTTTTTAACATGATTCTCTATGACTTCCTCAATCAGATACGCGCTGTCCGTGCGCACCAGCTTCAGATCTGCCAGCCGGATATAGTCCTCCACGCCGCTCATGCTCTGCATCTCAAGGCTGACACGTCCGATCTCGCGGTTCACAAGCTCTCTCGGTGTCAGATCCCCGATCATCACCTTCAGGGAAAGTGCAGACATCACCGGTGCCTCCGCTCCGTTTACCGTTGCGTAAGCGCTGTCACTCTTCAGCACGACATCGGTATCCACCAGAGAAACGTCCTGAACCATCATCCAGTATTCCTGCATCACCGACTCGCCCTGCTCCAACGCAATGTCCGTGAGCGCAATCTCTATCTCATGTCCACCGTCCTGTGCGCGGAATGCCGGTGTCTGGAGAATGCCGTGATAAGCGAGCGTCTTTTTATCCGCAGACAGCTTCTGTACCTTCGCAAGCACCCTCACCTGCTTTCCCCTGCAGACAGTTGCCGGAAGGATTGCCTCGACGAGATAATCCTCCGTCTCCAGCAGCGTTCCCTTCACCAGAAATTCGGATTCCAGTTCAAAGCCACCCTCTGCATCCGCGCTGTCCATCAAAAACAGCTGATATTCCTCGCTGATACGGTTAAATTCGTATTCCTTGTCAGCATTCTGGCTGTTCAGGGCATAGACAGTATGTACATCCTTCTCCTGATAGCGGAGGCAGAGACTTGCCCGGTTTGTCCTCAGCTGGTCAAAGCCCTCAATGGAAGACAGCTTTTTCACCACGGAAGACTCAATGACAATTTCCCTTCCGAGTCCGTCTATCGCCGCACCGCTCTCCACGAGAAGCGAAAGATCATCGAGACTGAACACTCCGCATCCGCAGATAATTCCCGCCCCATACATCATATTATTCAGGAATCTTCTCTTGTTATTAAAATAGTTCTGCTCGGCCTGAAAATCAGCACTTGTCAGCATTTTTCCGGGGTAATAACGATTTCGTTCAAACGGATAGATTTGGTTATTATTCATATTTGCCTTCCTCATGTGCTCATATTTTTGGTAGATTTTTAGAAACAGTTTTTTGCCATATTTTACAAATTGTAACATATTTTTCTGTCTTTGAGAAGACAAAAGTTATCGGCAAGTAAAATTATAGCGTAAAAATTCTCCCCTTACAATAGACTTTGCACGAATCGACCATAATTCCGCACGAAACGACATGCCTCTTTTTAGTCAAACAGAATTTCCTCCACCGTCACAAAGGTATAGCCTTCCTCCATCAGTTCATCGATCGCGCGCAGCGCCGCAGTCACGGAGGTTTCGTAATAATCATGCATCAGAATGATGTCATTCTCCTCAGCTTTGCTGACGATCTTCCTGGTAATGCAGGCGACATTTTTTGAACACCAGTCAAGCGGATCAACATTCCAGAGCACCGGAAACATGTTCAATTCCTTCTCAAAGCTTTTGTCCCACGAACCATAAGGAGGACGTACATACTGTACCTCCTCCCCTGTGATTTCCTCGATGATCTCATTCGTCCGTATCAGTTCTTCCCTGAATATCTCCCGGTTTTTCTCCGTGAGTTGAATATGACTGTAGGTGTGGTTGCCGATCAGATGTCCCTCCTCCTGCATACGCTTTATGATTTCCGGATTTGCCTCGGCATGCTCTCCTGTCACAAAAAAGGTAGCGTGGATTCCTCTCTCCTTCAGGCCATCCAGAAGCTGTGCCGTGTAGGACGGGTGTGGGCCATCGTCGAAGGTGATCGCAATCTTGCGAATTTCCGCTTCCGCCTCAGGCTCCTTGTCCGCTTCTATTTCTGCCGCCCCATCCACCGTGATCAGCTGCCCCCGGCTCTCGCACACCCCCAAAAACAGCAATCCCGCCATAATATCAAAGACCAAAAATGCTGTTGCCATTTTCCTCATAGCCCTGTCCCGACTTCTCTATCTTCCCTATAATATATGAACGGATAAGGGATTGATGCATTCCTTATCCGTTCTTTTGCTGACGCTCACCGCCGCCTCAAAGCCATTCCTTCAATATACAGTCCTGCAAACTCCGGCTCCCCGGCGAGATTGACCAGCTCAGTGCCGGACTGTAGCTCCCGCAGCTCCCGCTCCAGCAACAGGCTTTCCCCTGTCAGCAATTTCCCGCCTGCTCTTCTCGCACCGGCAAGCACCAGATTTCCGCCCGGCACAGCCTTCCCCGCAAGGTGCTCGGGAAGCAGCCCGATCTCCGCAGCATCCTCCGGTTTCAGGTAATAGCCAAAGCCTCCCGCCAGAATGACACGGCTGACCTGCTCCTCACGGATGCCGTATTTTTCCAGCAGAACCGTGATGCCTGCCGCTATTGCCGCCTTTGCAAGCTGCACGGCGCGCACCGCCTCCTGCGTCACGCGGACATTGCCGATGCGGATACCCTGCTCAAAGTAAGGCTCCCCGAGAAGACCGTTCTCGTCCAGAATCCCTTCCCTGCGCAGTGTGGCGAGAAGACTTATCATGTCCGCTCCCCATATTCCCCTGTTCACACCGCCCTCAAAGGCGGGGCCTGCCGCTGTGGAGCATGCGATCCTTCTCCCATTGTTTCCCAGCGCAATCTCACCGTTGGTTCCGAGATCGATCAGCAGCGTAATCTCCGGCTTCTCCGCCATGCCGCAGGCATAAATGTCCGCCGTGATATCTCCCCCGACAAAGGCGGACAGCGCAGGAAAAACAAATGTCTCCGCCGTACTGACCGCCTCTCTGTGAGAAACACGAAAAGGGGCACATCCAAGCTCGGATGTGTCCCAACCCATCAATAAATATGTTTCCGTCGTATTCGCCGCAAGCACAAGCAGCAGCTTCTCCTCCGGCGCCAGATGACTGCAAAAGCGCTGCAGACCGCTTTCCAGAACCTGCTTCACCAGCCGCTGCAATTCCTCCGCAACGGCTTTATCCTCCGCCGCCCGAATCCTCGAAATCACATCCGCACCGTACTTTGTCTGCGGATTAACCGCCACATACCGGTCACATACCGTGCCGTCTGCGGCATATAAAAGCATTGCAATCGTGGTTGTTCCGATATCAGCAACAGCCAGTCGCTTTCCCTCAGGAAGCGGCTGGCTCTCTGTAAACGGATTCTCCGTCAATATATGCATTTTACCGGCGGTGCTGCCCGCAGCCGCCACACCGGGACATAGCCCGCAGCCCGTACAGATCTGACAGCGAAGTCCCCTTTGCCTTCTGTTCAATGCTCCGCTTCCTCCGCCTATACGAACTGGTTTCGCTGTGCGTCATAGTGATAATCGATTCCCGCGAGACTGTCTGTGATCTCCGCTGCGTCCACATCAAGATCATCGCAGAGCGCGTCAAGACTACTGTAAAAGTCTCTCAGTTTCAGATTGATAAAGCTCAAAAGCATTACCGGATCCTTTGGTATCATTCGCCTTTCTCCTTCTTCACGCCGGCAGTCAGCGCACCGTCTTTCACATCGATTACAACGACATCTCCGCTGTCAACCTTATCTTCGAGAATCAGCTTCGCCGTCATTGTCTCCACATACTTCTGGATATAACGCTTCAACGGTCTAGCGCCGTATACCGGATCGTAGGCATTGTCCACGATAAACTGCATTGCTGCGTCTGTCAGTTCAATGCTCAGATCACGATCCTCCAGTCTCTTGTCCAGATCCTTGATAATCAGTCTGACGATGCCGCCGATATTGTCCTTTGTCAGGGGCTTGAAGAGAATCGTCTCATCCAGCCTGTTCAGGAACTCAGGACGGAAGTGCGCCCGCAGGTCGTTCATGACAGCCTTCTCGGCCTCCTCGCTGATCTCACCGTTGGCATCGATGCCGTCCAGCAGATAGTTTGCGCCGATATTGGAGGTCATGATCAGAATCGTATTCTTGAAGTCCACGGTACGTCCCTGTGAATCTGTGATACGTCCGTCGTCAAGCACCTGCAGCAGCACATTGAACACATCCGGGTGAGCTTTCTCAATCTCATCAAGAAGGATTACACAGTTCGGATCTTTTAAGATTGCATTCGTAAGTAATCCACCCTCTTCGTAACCAACATATCCAGATGCTGTACCGATAAGCTTTGATACGGAATGCGGTTCAGAATACTCAGACATATCGAATCTTAAGAGTTTCATAGATAAAGAATCCGCAATCTGTCTTGCCAGCTCTGTTTTTCCTACACCAGACGGTCCAACAAATAAGAATGATCCGATCGGCT
>USGM01000098.1 GCA_900554205.1 uncultured Lachnospiraceae bacterium | reverse complement strand
GACTTAGCGGTCTGAGCTACTATTCTTCCGAACTTCTTCGTTTCAAGCGGAATTTCGACTGTTCCGCCGACGACCGCGTTCGGGTCGTATGCTCGCGCTTCTTCGAGCGTGAGGTCTGTTATTTCGTCCTCGACCTCGTCGACGACGTTCTTCTTGACATAAACTCTCATCTTCTGATTGACGGGATCAATGTCGCAGACGACTATGTCTCTGTTCTGATAAGTGTTTCTCGTCGCCGAGATTATGGCAGCCTTGATTTTTTCATAAAGATATTCAGCGGATATTCCTTTTTGTTCCTCAAGAAGTCTGACTGCCTCAAAGAACTCCTTGTTCATTTGTTCCTGTTCGTTTACCTCGCTGTTTTTCTTGACCTTTCTCATTTTTGCCGATCAATCCTTTCCGTATATTTTAAATAGCTTATTCTGCGTAGTCGTTGAGCTTGACCCATGAGGCTTCCTTCTTTGTGAACGTGAAGCCCGAACCGTCTTCGAGCCGAACTGTTATGTTCCCGTCATCGAAGGACTCGAGCGTACCGACGAAATCTCTCTGACCGTCAACGGGTCTTATAAGTCTTATAAGTACGCTCCGGCCTAAGCACTTGGCGAAGTGTTCGGGTCTCGTGAGTTCTCTTTCAAGGCCCGGAGAGCTGACCTCAAGGCAATAGCTTTGTTCTATCGGGTCGGCGTCGTCGAGCGGCTTGTCGATGGCGTGGCTGAAGTCAACGCAATCGTCGATATCCACTCCGCCCTCCTTGTCGATGAATATTCTCAGGTACCACGAAGCTCCTTCTTTCTCAAAGCGGACATCCCAGACGGTCAGTCCCAGCTGCGCGGCGTAAGGCTCAACGAGCTGTCTGACGACGGCGACGGTGTTGCCGCCCTTTCCTTTTGCCATATTCAGCACTCCTTTCGGCGAATTCTTCGATTGGGCGCACGAAAAAATGTCCGCTCAAACAAACGAGAGCGGGCCAAAACCCACTCTCGAACCTTAATTCTTACTGTATAAGTATATCACTAACCTGACGGAATATCAAGTGTTTTTTAAAATATTTGTTAATAAACGGATCATTTTTTACGCGAGAGCTAAAACACCTGTCTCATTCAGGACAAGAAACAGCAGATACGCTGCGTAAACGCCTAAAAGTATGATGCCCTGCGCCCTCTTGAATTTGCCCATAAGTATGGCAGGAACGACCGCTATCGCGCACGCAGCAACGCATACGGGGAAGTCGAACACAAGGCTCGTTCTTTCGACAGGCAGCGCGCCGTCCGTTTTCAGAACGGAGCAAAGCGGCAGGATAAGCGTCAGGTCTATTATGTTCGCTCCGACGATGTTGCCGACAGAGAGCGACGCCTCCTTCTTTCGAAGAGCGGTCAAAGTCGTGACAAGCTCGGGGAGAGATGTTCCGACGGCGACGATCGTGAAGCCGACTATGTTCTCGCTGACACCGAGTTTGAAAGCGATAGCCTTACCTGAACCGACGAGAAGCTCGGCGCCGAGAACAGTTGTCAGCGCACCGATTATGAAGAACACGATCTTGACGCCGATTTGCTTTTTGTCAGCTTTCTCTTTGACCGACGGCTCGGATTTCGTCTTGCCCTCGATGAGGTTGTCTATCGTGAAGATAATGAATATCGCCCAGAGGACGAATGCCGACCATTTGGGAAGATATCCTCTTGCGCTGAGGACCCAGAGCAGGACGCCCGAGATCATCAGTAAGCCGCCCTTGAACGAGAAGCTTTTCCTGTCGATCACACTCGGGAGTACCGTCAAAGATATTCCCATTATCAGCGCGGTGTTCGCCGTGACGGAACCGACGGCGTTGCCTATCGCCATCTGATCCGAGCCTTCGGCAGCCGCCCTGACGGAGACGAGAAGCTCGGGCAGGGTCGTCGCTATCGACACTATCGTCGCGCCGATGACGAACTTCGGGATCCCCGTCGCCTCGGCGAGATATGACGCGCTGTCAACGAACCAGTCGCCGCCCTTGCTGATAAATATAAGTCCTATTATGAATAAAAATGTAGCTAAAATGAAGCTGTCACCGTGGGGTACCGCAAATCCGAACAGTTCCATGTTTCATTCTCCTTGTTATTTATTTTCTTCCGCGAGCTCGTTTTTCTCGAGGTACTCATCGTAGGTTTCGACGCGGTCATAGACCGTTCCGTCGGGTTTGAATTCGATAATTCTCGTGGCGACCGTCTGTGTGAACTGATGGTCGTGGGAAGTGAAGAACAGAGAGCCCGGGAACTTTATCAGCGCGTTGTTCAGCGAGGTTATCGACTCAAGATCAAGATGGTTCGTCGGCTCGTCGAGTATCAGGACGTTCGCGCCGCTGAGCATCATTTTTATGAGCATACAGCGAACTCTCTCGCCGCCCGAAAGCACCTTCGCCTTCTTCGTCGCTTCTTCGCCCGAGAACATCAGTCTTCCGAGCCATCCTCTGACATCGGTTTCAAACTGAAGGTCGGAATAGCGTCTGACCCAGTCTATCAGCGAATCCTCACAGCCGTCAAAAAAGGCGGAGTTATCGTTCGGGAAATACGCCTGAGATGTTGTGACGCCCCACTTGAACGAGCCTTCGTCCGGCTCCTCCTCGCCGACAAGAATCTTGAAGAAAGTCGTTTTCGCTACGGCGTCCGTTCCGACGAAAGCGACCTTTTCGTTCGGCCTTATCGTAAAGCTGACATTGTCGAGTACCTTTCGGTCGCCGACCGTCTTTGAAAGTCCGGTGACGGTGAGAAGATCGTTTCCGATCTCTCGGTCGGGCTTGAATTCGATAAACGGAAAGCGCCTTGACGAGACGGGCATATCCTCCAAGACAAGGTTGTCAAGCAGCTTCTTGCGGCTTGTCGCCTGCTTTGATTTTGAGGCGTTCGCGCTGAATCTCGCTATGAATTCCTGAAGCTCTTTCATCTTCGCTTCGGTCTTCTTGTTCTGCTCTCTCATCTGTCTTTGCGCCATCTGAGTGTATTCATACCAGAAATCATAGTTTCCGACATAGAGGGTTATCTTTCCGAAGTCAACGTCGGCTATGTGGGTGCAGACCTTGTTGAGGAAGTGTCTGTCGTGGCTGACGACTATAACGGTGTTCTCGAAGTTCAAAAGGAAGTTTTCGAGCCAGTCGATAGCTTTGACGTCAAGATGGTTCGTCGGCTCGTCTAAAAGAAGTATATCGGGATTGCCGAACAAAGCCTGCGCCAGGAGAACCTTAACCTTCATGTCGCCCGAAAGATCCTTCATGAGCATATAGTGATAATCGTTGCCGACGCCCAAAGCGTTGAGCAGGATCTCCGCGTCGCTCTCCGCGCTCCAGCCGTCCATTTCGGCGAATTCTTCTTCAAGCTCGCTTATTCTGATACCGTCCTCGTCGGAGAAATCCTCCTTCGCATAGATGGCATCTTTCTCCTTCATGATTTCATAGAGACGCTGATTGCCCATGATTACAGTATCCATGACAACATAGCTGTCATACTTGAAGTGATCCTGCTCAAGTACGGAGAGACGCTGACCGGGGGTGATGACGATCTCACCGCTGGTCGTCTCGAGACTGCCGGAAAGGATCTTAAGGAAGGTGGACTTTCCGGCGCCGTTTGCACCGATGAGTCCGTAACAGTTGCCCTCCGTGAACTTGATGTTCACATCCTCGAACAGCGCCTTCTTGCCTACACGGTAGGTTACGTTGTTTGCACTTATCATTTTTTATTCCTCTTGTTTCTTCTTATTTATTATGCTGTTTAAAAGCCACTGTTTCTATTATACATAAAACCGCTGCATTTTCAAGGATTTACATTATTTTTACCGGAATCAGATTGAGATATGATGCCTCATCTGTTACAATCTTGTTATAAAAACCAATGGGAGGGTTACCAATGCAATCAAAACTGAATTACAAAAGAACCTTTTTTGTGGGGCTGGCGTTCTTAAGTATCTGCGCTTTCTGGCAGATGTATGACAATATTATTCCGCTGATCCTGCAGAATACCTTCGGACTCGGGGAGACGGTGACAGGTGTGCTGATGGCGATGGACAATGTGCTTGCGCTCTTCCTGCTGCCTGTGTTCGGCACGCTCTCGGACAAGGTGGACACGCCGCTCGGAAAGCGTACGCCGTTCATACTGGCGGGCACAGTCCTCGCAGTTATCTTCATGCTGCTGTTGCCGGTGGCGGACAGACGGCAGAGTCTTGTACTGTTTGTGGGTGCTCTCTTTGCAACGCTGCTGTCCATGGGGCTGTACCGTTCTCCGGCAGTGGCGCTGATGCCTGACCTGACGCCGAATCATCTGCGGAGCAAGGCAAATGCCGTGATCAATCTGATGGGAGCGGTCGGTGGTGTCTACGCGCTGATCATGATCAAGCTGTTGGTCGGCAAAGGGGAGAGACCGGATTATCTGCCTCTGTTTGTCAGCATTGCGGCGGTGATGGTCGTGGCAGTCGGCATATTGCTCATAACCATCCGCGAGAGTAAGCTGCGCAAGGAATTGGAGGCACAGGAACAGCCGGAAAAAACTGTGGAGGCTGTCGCGTCGGAGGAAAAAGGAAGCTTGCCGAAGGACGTGAAACGCAGTATGATGTTTATGTTGCTTTCCATCTTTTTCTGGTTCACGGCATATAACGCGGTGACGACGGCGTTCTCCAGATATACCAAGGTTGTCTGGAAAATGGAGGGCGGAAGCTTTGCTAACTGCCTGATGGTTGCGACCGTTGCGGCAATTTTAAGCTACATACCGATCGGACAGATCTCAGCGAAGCTCGGCAGAAAGAAGACCATTATGGGTGGCGTCCTCCTCATGGCAGCCTGTTACGGCGCGGCTGTCTTTGTCGGGGAATACCATCCGCTCGTCAATGTCGCATTCGCACTGATCGGCGTGGGCTGGGCGGCAATCAACGTGAATTCCTACCCGATGATCGTTGCGATGAGCAAGGGCGGTGATATCGGTAAATATACGGGAACTTATTATACCTTTTCCATGGCGGCGCAGGTGGCAACGCCCATCCTGTCAGGCTTCCTGCTGGAGAAGGTGTCCTACAGAACGTTGTTCCCCTATGCCTTTGTGTTTGCGATCCTCGCATTCTGTACGATGACACAGGTAAAGCATGGGGATGTAAAGCCGCCGAAGAAGGAAAGCATTTTAGAGAATTTTGATGTGGATGACTGATGTACACGGAAAGGACTTGACTTAAGATGAAGGTAATCGGGATTATTGTAATTTGCATTTTGATTCTGGCAGCGCTCTATCTGCTGATGATTATGCCGAGGATGGCGGGAAAGCCGGATACAGCGACCTTTACCAAATGGCTGTATGCGCACAGAGGATTGCACGACAACCGGACGGATGCGCCGGAAAACTCCCTGCGCGCCTTCCAGAAGGCGGTGGAGGCGGGCTTCGGCATCGAGATGGACATTCAGATGACAAAGGATCATGTGCCCGTTGTCTTCCATGATTTCACCCTGAAAAGGATATGCAATGCGGACGGCAAGATTGCAGATTATACTTTTGAGGAGCTGCAGCAGTTCCATCTCTGTGATTCCGACCAGAAGATTCCGAAGTTTGAGGATGTGCTGAAACTCGTGGACGGGAAAGTACCGCTGATCGTCGAGCTGAAGATCGAGGCGTTGGACACCTCCATCTGCCCGGCAGGAGACAAACTGCTTTCAGCGTATAAGGGAATGTACTGCATCGAGTCCTTTAACCCGCTCGGCGTTTTCTGGTATCGCAGACATAGAAAGGAGATCGTGCGCGGGCAGCTCTCTGATGCCTTCCTGAAGGAGGGAGAGTACAGGGGAGTGCTGTACTTCCTGCTGCAGAATCTGGTGTTCAACTTCCTGACAAAGCCGGACTTCATCGCCTACCACCACAAATATCCTGAGATACTTTCCCGCAGAATCTGCCGCGGACTGTACCATAACACGGCGGCGGCATGGACGATCAAGAGCCAGAAGGAGCTTGACGCGGCGAGAAAGAATTTTGATATTTTTATTTTTGACAGCTTTATGCCTGAAAGATAAGAAAGAAAACATGCCTGTATTCAAAGCCCCTCAGATGGCGAGAATACAGGCGTTTTTTTGCCTGAGACCGGAATCGGTAAAATATTAGCATGTAAAAACATTGTAAAATGATGTATGATATGATACGATAATGTTTGTTGGTAGGAGTTTACGAAGGGGAGAAAAGTTACTTTGGAAAATAAGGTTGCGATAGGAAGTCTGATCGGATATTTGCGCACAGAGGCAAACATCAGTCAGGAGGAATTGTGCAGAGGACTGTGTTCGCGCGCCCTTTTGGCAAGGCTGGAAAAGGGGGAGCGCGACTGTGAGAAAATTGTATCGGAGGCTTTGCTGCAGCGGCTTGGCATGGCGGCGGATCGGATCGACTTTATAGCCGGACCGGAGGAACAGAGGTGGATTCTGCTCAGGGAGGCATTGTACCGCAGCATTGAAGAGACGGATGAAAATGGCGCAGCGGAAGCGTTTGTGGACTATGAGTCCTATGCGGCCGGAAAAAGCCCATTGCACAGGCAGCTTCTGCTTTATTATCGCGCCGTTTTGAACTGGAAGCTGGGTGCAACCGTAGAAGAATTGCATAATCTGCTCTCGGAGGCATGGGAGGTCTCGCGTGAGGGGATCGCCCTGAACGAGGCGGGGGAGATCCGCATGGCACAGCTTGAGCTTTGCATTGCCATGATGCAGGCGCGCGTCATGGAGGAAGGGGGAGCGAATGAGCGTGCGCGAGAGATCTATGAAGCCCTGTTACAGCATCAGGAGGAGTTTGTGGACAGCAGGGATGTTGTGCGGCTGTATCCGCAGATTGCGTACCGGCTTGTCGGGATTTATCTTCAGGAGGAAAATACCGGGAAGGCGGTTGAACTCGCGGAGAAAAGCCTTGCCTTTTTAAAGAGGGAGGCAAAGCTGAACTATCTGAGAAGCTTTCTGGAAATTAAGCTTCAATACGGAGCGTGTACAGAGGAGGAAAAGAAGGCTTTCGGAGAAGCCTGTATATGGATAAAGTGGTTGTATGAAGAATTCGATGTAGAAGAATTTAAATGGAGCTGGGAGGGAGCTTTTCCGGTGACGAAATATGACCTGTGCGGCGAAGTCCTGCGCGCCAGACGCGAAGTCCTCGGAATGTCGCAGGAGGAGCTGGCGGAGGGCATCTGCGATCCGGTCACGGTATCCAGAATCGAGTGCGGGAAGGTCTCTCCGAAGCGTGGAACCTACGAGAAGCTGATGGAAAAGGTGGGGCTAAGCGGAAGCCGCTTTGATGCAAGCTTCCCGATGGAGAACCCTGCAAACTGGAAGCTTATGATGGAGATTAACAGGCTGCTGAATCAGGCGAAGACTGCTGAGGCAGAGCCACTGGTTGAAGAATTAGAACGGAGATTGTCGAAGAGAACGCCTTGCGACAGGCAGATGCTTATGTATCTTAGAACTGCGACGCTTGGTTTGCAGGAAAAAATATCAAGAGAGGAAAGGCAGAAGTTATACCGTGAGGCTCTGTATGTGACTTTGCCAGAGGTAGAATTTCAAGAATTGAGACATTGGCATTTTACAAAGAGAGAGATCGGACTGATCAATTCACTTGCAAATGTGGAAGATGAGCTGGGAGAAGGGAAAAAATACATTCCTTTTTTAGGACTGATCAAGAATTGGTTTGAAATGAAATTTTTGAGCTTGAATCACTATGTCTCAGAATACGAAATGGTATGCCGTACCTTGGGTGATCTTTTGGGAAATATAGACTGTTTTGAGGAAGGAATTCAAGAAGAAATGGATGGAATGCGGCTTGCGCTCAGCAATGGAATGGAGGCGATACTTAGTGCCACGTTATTTGATTGTGGTTGGAATATGGAACATTTATGGGGAGAAAAATATACGAAAGAGAAAAGCCTCCAATATATGAAGGCTTGTTATTACCTACACGCGATATTTGGTAGAATGAAGGATAGGAACTTTGTAAAAAGCTATATTGAAAGAACATACAATTTGCGCTTGGACTAATAAAACAACGAAATATCACCACCTATAGAACAATATTGCACATATTGGATAGAAATTGAAGTTGTGTATTTCGGAAAAGAAAATGAAACGAAAAGCAGCAACATAAGTAACATTGGAACTTTAATTTTTTTATTCATAATATAGTCTCCTTTGTAATATATGATTGTTGCATTAATTATTAAACATATTTCTGATTATTACCATAACAAAACTGGCACATTTTCATTTTGTTGAATAAGATGTGCCAGTTTTGTTATGGTAATAAGGGCTTTAAAAAGCTAAAATGTTCCAAGAAGAAATGCATTGCTTCACATCAAACGAAAGGAGAAGAGTATGGAAAATTTAGTAAGGGTTGTAAGAGTCATGAATAGATATAACTCATATTATAAGGCTTTGAATAATGGGTTAAACAGTCCTAAAATAAATAAGGGAAGAATAAGTGTGAAGTCGCACAGCTCCTGTGGAAGTTCATTTGTACATTGCTATGGATAAAGAAAAGCCTAGTAAAAGATAATATTGACGACTGGAAAGATTGAATTTTGCGAAAGCATACATTTAATGCTACTGTAATTTCTATCCGGCAGGGTTACATATTCCTGCCGGAATTTTGCTGTGAAAACTGTTAGATGAAAGGAAAAAAAGAAAATGTATCATATAGTATATTATTATGTGTATCCCTCAGTGGGATACTTTATTTCTGATGCCGTTATTCTTAATTATGGAAGTCAGGAAACCAAGACAAATATTCTTAATATTCTTGCGGAATGTGTAAGAGATAGATATAGTGAAATGGAAGTGACAGAAAAAAATGTAAAAATCATGGCTACAGTCGATGAATTGGAAAACTATTGGGAGGCAGAAGAGTATCTTAAAAATAATCCCGTTCAGCAAAATGAAATTTCTTTTTCTATTCAGTGGCATTTTACGAAAATGTGTAATCAAAGATGTGTTCAATGCTATTTAGGATCAAAGCAATTTGAAGGAATGAAGAATGAAAGTGAGCTTACGGAAAGTGAATTATGTCAGATTGTGGATAAATTTTATTCTTTTTGTAACAGCATACATGCAACTCCCTTCTTTGTACTGACTGGTGGACATCCATTGCTGTCCCCTAAACTTGAGATTATACTGTCCTATATAGATAACAAATATAGAAAACATGGTTTTTTATCAAATATATATATTTTGGGAAATCCGCAGTATGTTGAAGAAAATATTTCAATGCTCGAAAAGCATAATATAGATTCATATCAGATATCGATAGATGGAACAGAAGAAATGCATGATGACTGGAGAGGAAAAGGTTCTTTTAGTGCATCCATGAAAGCTTTGAAGATTTTAAAGGAATCTACGATTTCACCCAAAATAATGGCAACAGTTTCTAAAAAAAATGCAGATGATATAATTGAATTATACAAATTTTTGTGTAGGGAGAGTGCCCCGTTTTTTGCATATTCCAGGTTAGTACCAAATTGCAGTGAAACGAGTGCCAATTATTTTACAGAACATTTTACCCCTGAAGAGTATAAAGCTTTTTTGGAGAAAATGTATTTGACGATATGCGAGATGCGAGATGCCGGATATAAAACGCAAATGGTGTATAAAGATCATTTGTGGAAGCCGTTCTTAATAGAAAAGGGTGTTTGGAATTTAGACGAAAAGTATGGACAGGACAGGGACGCAACGTTGATATACGATGGATGTCATATTAATCAGGACTCATTGTGCATTGGAACAAATGGCGATGTTTTTGCGTGTATGAAGACGGAAAGTCTGCTGGGAAATATTAGAGAAAAGTCTTTTGAGGAAATATATATTTCTAATGAAGCTGAATACTTTAGAAATTATGAAAAATATGAAGGATGTGCAGAATGTAAATATAAACAGTATTGTAGAGGGTGTCATGCAGTTTCATATGGTGTGCATGGCGATTTCTACAGGGCAGATCCCCAATGTTGGATTGCTGGCAGATAGGAGAGTGTATGTATGGAGCAGAATAGAAAATTTTTACAAAGCCTATTGAAGGAAAATTGGAGAAGTATCCTTATTTTGTTGACACTTTCTTTTTTTGCGGGAATTCTGAGTCTGACAGTGCCGTGGTTTATGAAATTTTTTACGGATGATGTAATCCTCGGAGACAGATGGGGGATACTTGGAATCGTGGTAGTAGTTTTCCTGATCATAATCCTACTTAGAGGTGTTGTTGATATGATTTATGAAAGGATTTTGGCATGGGTTAGTAATGAAAAGATTGCGTGTACATTACGGAAGAAGGTTGAAACAATTCTTATTCGGATGGACAGTAAATATCTACATAAAGAAGCATTTGAAATGCAGGAAAAGGATGTTGAAAGTATCTTAATCGGTGATGTCGAATCATTGAAAAATATATTGATGCAGACAATTAAATTTTTTGCAGAATTATTAAAACTGCTGCTATATATTTCTATTCTGTTTATGTATTCCGTTCCAGTCGGGCTGGTAGTAGCCTTACGGATTCCTGTCTATTTTGTTTGCGCAAAGTTGTTCAGCAAGCCGTTAAGCAACAGTAATGAAGAGAATCGTGCGTTGCAGTCGAAGCTGATTCAGCAGATAAAGCGGATATATGAATCGTTACTATCAATTAAGACTTTGCGGCTGGAGCGGGATGTCACAAGGGAAACGGATTCGATGGTGACGGATTTTTGTCGGAATAAGTCGGATATAGCTGTGTTGAATGCCGGCTATCAGGAAATTAATACGGCAATCAATACTTGTGTAAACATTGCTGTATTGGTAATCTGCGGAGGTGAAATTTTAAAAGGCAATCTGACGATAGGAACAATGGTATTGATTTCCAATATACAGTCGAGAACCGTAATGCCGTTATTCTTTTTTAACAATTACTATCTGCAATATAAGAGCTGTTTCCCGGGAATTACAAGGCTGGTGAATTTCCTGAATACTGACATTGAGGAAGAACTGCTTCCGCAAGCGCCGGAGGAGGACTTTAGGAGTATTGAATTAAAGAATCTGGGAATCACATACGATAACGAGAGCTTTGCGATACGTCATGTGAATTTTACCATACATTCAGGAGATAAAATCATTCTGACGGGCGATAATATGTCGGGAAAAAGCACATTGTTAAATGCCATGGCAGGATTAATCCGACCTGATGAAGGAGAAATATTACTTAATGGTAAGAAGGCGGATTATGCAACGCTTCGAAGAAATGTGGTTCTTTTCTTACAGAATCAGAATGCATATTCTTATTTTGGAAATACGGGTTCGGGTGGTGAGATTCAGTTGAAAAACCTGAGCATATTGAAAGATGTAAAGAAATCAGTCATTCTGTTGGATGAGGCGGATGCAAGCATCAATGGGGAAAGAGCTGATGAGATATATGGATATCTGGACAGCCGGCTAACGGTGCTGATTGTGACACATCGAGATACTGACGCAGTTTTGGCAAAATATCCGAACGCGAAAGTTATTTCCATGCAGGAACTGTCTCAGAAGCACCAAAGTGAGCCTGAAGAAAAACATTGGGGAAATATGTCGCCAGAAAAGAAAATCCTTGGCAATCAAATTTAAAAATGTCACAATAGCGTTGAAATAATGCGATTATACTTAAGAAACGGGGTTCGTTTATGAGAATTGAAAAGTACCGGAAGGAAATGATGATCAGGCTTCGCTGGACGAGAGTTCATGCGACGGTTGCAAACGCGCTGAGCACCATAGTCGGGATGCTAGTGCCGTATCTGATTGGTAAGGGGATTGACGGCATATCGGATGCCGGAGCGGAAAAGCTTGGATTGGCAGTGGCGATTATAGCAACGGTTCTGTTTAACTTCCTGCTCAACTGGTATCAGAACTATCAGTGGTTCAAGATGATCTATAACGGGCAGACAGTCCTGCGGGGAGGAATGTTTGGTGGAATTGCGAAAAATTCTTACCAGTTCTGGTGTGGAAAGAAGAGCGGTGATGTCGTCAACCGTCTGATCAATGATGCGGCGCAGTACGCGGAGAGCTGTCTGATCTCTGCTCCGATGCTGATTCTGAATGGGCTGACACTTGTCATTGCGTTTGCGCTCATTTTCCAGTACAGCGTGCCGATCGGCATAGTGATTATGGCGATCTGTCTGGTCTATTTCTTCTCCTACCGGTATATCAATGTAAAATTGCGTAAGTATTCTGGCGAGGAGAGAAAGGGCTATTCGGAGCTGGTACAGACGACAACGCAGTTCTATGAAGGAATCCCGACTATCAGGCTGTTCGGCAGGGTGGAATTTTTTTCGGGGAAATACAGGGAAAAGGTCGATGCCCTTGGGGAGAGGAATATCCGTCTGCAGCTGTGGAAATCGCTGGCGCAGTCCCTGTCGGGGCTGATTATTGATCTGATGCCGGTGGCGGCGGTCGTAATGGGAATGTTTCTTGTTGTGCAGGGGAAATGTTCGGTAGGTGCAATCTTCGGAATTTACGCCTATACCTCTTATCTGGGAGAGCCGATCCGTAATCTGACAGATCTGAACATTATTGTGCAGCAGGGTAAGATCAATGGGGAACGGCTGGAAGAGCTTCTTGCGGAGGAAGAGCTTCCCGTGGAGCAGGTGGACAGCCTGGAGGAGGTTGCGCTGAAAAATATCTGTATCAGCTATGACGGGCAGAATCCGGTACTGAAGAATTTTGACCTGAGTATCCGTAAGGGAGAACGGATTGGCATTGTAGGCGGCTCGGGATGCGGAAAGTCCACACTGACACATGTCCTGACCGGAGAACTGCTTCCCGGGGACGGACAGATATTTGTCAATGGAAGGGAAGCTGATCCTGCGGTGTGCAGAACGCGCATTGCGGTTCTTCCACAGGATATTTTCCTGTATGATGACTCCGTTCTGGAGAATATCCGCTTTGGAAGGGAGCAGACCCTTCCCGGGAAGTACGGCGCTCTGCCCCGGAATTTTCCCCAGCTCTATACCGTGGGACTTCAGGGGCCGGACCTGCTGTTTTATCATAATCCGGTTTTCTCCACCGCCAAGGTCCGGGAGGGCCATCGGCTCCACGCCATGACGGGACAGACCTTTTTTAAGGCGGCCATTGACGCCTACAAGAAGGCCCCCTCGGACGGA
>USGM01000097.1 GCA_900554205.1 uncultured Lachnospiraceae bacterium | reverse complement strand
AGGGGCTGACCAAGCTCTATGACTTTGAGCTCATGGAGGGCGGCAACCATATCGCCGGTTGGCTCGTCGACGGCGCAGAGGCCGCGGCGTTCAACGACCGCCTGACCGAGTATTCCGCCAACGTCGGCAAGAAGTACGCTGACCTCAAGGGCGTGCCCATGGTCTTCGCCGTCGGCGACGGCAACCACTCTCTGGCGACTGCAAAGTCCTGCTACGAGGAGCTTAAGGCCAACCATCCCGGCGAGGATCTGAGCAACCATCCCGCGCGCTTTGCGCTGGTCGAGCTGGAGAACATTCATGACGAGGCACAGGTCTTTGAGCCCATCCACCGTGTTGTGACCAAGTGCGACCCGAAGGCGCTGCTCGCAGCGCTGAAGAACGAGGCCTGCGCAGAGGGCGGCTTCGAGGTCAAGTGGTACATCGGCACCGAGTCCGGCACCGTCAGCCTCGACAAGGCCAAGAGCCAGCTCGCGGTCGGCGTGCTGCAGGGCTTCCTTGATAGCTACCTGAAGGAGCACGAGGGCGAGGTCGACTACATCCATGACGACGACGCGCTCATCGACCTTGCCAAGCAGGATAACGCCATCGGCTTCCTGCTGCCGGCCATGGAAAAGAGCCAGCTGTTCCGCGGCGTCATTGCCGACGGCATCCTGCCGCGCAAGACCTTCTCCATGGGTCACAGCCGTGAAAAGCGCTACTATCTCGAGGGCAGAAAGATCAAATGATCCTGACCGAAAGCGCCTTTGCAAAGCTCAATCTGACGCTCGATGTGCTCGACCGCCGCGCGGACGGGTATCATGACCTGCGTTCCATTATGCAGACGGTCTCCGTCCGCGACGACATCACGCTGGAGCTGGACACGCATGCACCGTGGCAGCTGGAATGCGACGCCGAGGGCGTCCCGACGGACGGAACGAACCTTGCGTGGCGCGCGGCGGAGCTGTACCTCCAAGCGCTGCACAAGTCCGTCGACGGGCTGACCATCCGCATCACCAAGCGCATTCCGTCCGAGGCCGGTATGGCGGGCGGAAGCACAGATGCCGCCGCCACCATGAAAGGCATGAATAATCTCTTCGGACTCGGCTTATCCGTTCCCGAACTGATGGATTTATCCGTCCGGATCGGCGCAGACGTACCCTACTGCATTCTCGGCGGTACAGCGCTCGCTGAGGGCATCGGTGAAAAACTGACCTCCCTTCCTGCTGCTCCCACATGCCATGTGCTGATTGCGAAGCCGGACATCAACGTCTCAACCAAATATGTCTACGAGCATCTGGACAGCGCCGGCATCCAGCACCATCCCGACATCGACGGAATGGTTTCCGCGATCCGTGCCGGAAGTCTGCCGGGCATTCTGGAACGGCTGGAAAATGTTCTCGAAGCCGTGACCATCCCGCTTTACCCTGTCATTGCCGACCTGAAAAAGCGAATGCTGGAGCTCGGCGCGGCCGGCAGCCTCATGAGTGGCAGCGGCCCCACCGTATTCGGTATTTTCACCGACAGGGAAAAAGCATCGGACGCATATGAACAGTTACTTTCAGAAAATATTGCAAAGCAAATTTTCCTAACCACACTTCCCTAACGTGAAAGGGCACAAACTATGCAGGATTACTTAAATACGAATTTAAATGAATTCCTACCGCTGCGCGACGTCGTGTTCAATACGCTGCGCCAGGCGATCCTCACCGGCGAGTTAAAGCCCGGGGAGCGTCTCATGGAAATTCATCTTGCCAATAAACTCGGTGTCAGCCGCACCCCCATACGCGAGGCCATTCATAAGCTGGAGCTGGAAGGACTTGTCACGATGATTCCGCGCCGCGGCGCTGAGGTCTCACAGATCACCGAAAAGAATATGCAGGACGTTCTGGAAGTACGCCGGGCACTGGATGCGCTCTGCGCCGAACTTGCCTGCGACCGTATCACCGACGAAGAGCTTGAAAATCTGAAAAAGGCGTGCGATGCCTTCGAGACTGCGGTTCACACCCATGACACGAAGCAGATCGCCCAGGCTGACGTTGCCCTTCACGACATCATTGTCTGCGCTACCGGCAACCAGCGGCTGATCCAGCTCGTCAACAACCTCTCGGAGCAGATGTACCGCTATCGTTTTGAGTACATTAAGGACGCAAGTCAGCATGAAACGCTCATTGCAGAGCATAGAATAATCTATCAGAGTATTGTAGCCAAGGATAAGGCTACCGCTGCTGCTGCCGCGCGGACGCACATCGACAATCAGGAAAAAGCGATCATCCGGCAGATTCGCCTTGACAGGCAGATCAACAAAAAGTAAAGTGGTATAGATCCAAAAACTTCGGCAATAATCTCCTTAAAGGAAGTGAGGTTATCGCATGAAGAATAAGAAATTAGGAATTCGCATTATAACAGCAATGTGTGCTGCGCTTGGCTGGTGGGGTCTGCTCTACCCGGAACTTACCCTGACACCGGAAACCGTGCGTATTATAATAGAGGATGCGTCCGGACAGGAAATTTCCCTCGACCGGAACAAAGGTCTCGATGACAGCTTCTATCTTGAGCTTCTGGAAGCCGATTCCGGCAGCATCCGCTTCCGCAGCAGGATTCTCACAGAGCTGAATGCTTTTTGGGAGGCTTTTTCATGGGACAGATCAACAAAGAACTGATGCGCAGGGATGCGCCGATCGGTGTGTTTGACTCCGGCGTCGGCGGTCTTACCGTGGTCCGCGAGATCATGCGCCAGATTCCCAACGAGAAGATCATCTATTTCGGAGACACTGCCCGCGTTCCCTATGGCAGTAAATCTCAGGACACTGTCATACGTTTTTCTGAGCAGATTGTGCGCTTTCTGCGCACCTTTGATGTAAAGACAATCGTTGTTGCCTGCAATACGGCAAGCGCCTATGCCCTCGACACCCTCGAGCAGGATATTGACATTCCGATCATCGGCGTTGTCAAGCCCGGTGCGAAGGCAGCGACCGAGGTGACGCGCAATGGCAAGATCGGTGTCATCGCAACCGAGGCGACGATCAACAGTAATATTTATACGAAATACATAACAGAGCTGAACCGGAATTGCACCATTTACGGCAAAGCATGTCCTCTCTTTGTCCCCCTTGTCGAGGAAGGGCTGTGGCAGGATCCCGTGACCGACGAAATCGCCCGCCGCTATCTCGCGGAGCTGATTGACATCGACATCGACACCCTGATCTTAGGCTGCACTCACTACCCGCTGATCCGCACCGCGCTCGGCAGGATTATGGGCAGTCAGGTATCTCTGGTGAATCCTGCATATGAGACGGCGATCGAATTAAAACAGATGCTGGCAGAGATGGATATGCTCAACGACGAGGCTCCGGGGCTGGGCCGCAACCAATATCAGTTCTACGTCAGCGATAAGGCTGAAAAATTTGTCCGCTTTGCAAACTCTATTATCAAGTACGGCATTTTGTCTGCCAAAGCGGTAAACATCGAGGAATACTAATCTTGGATAAAAATATCAGCATCACTGTGTCCGGCACACAGCTTAACGAAAACGGTCAGAAGCTTCTGACGGAGGTTGCCGCCGAGGGACAATATTTCGAGCGCGGCGGTTGCCGCTACATACTCTATGACGAAACCGACCCTGAAACCCTGCTCGTCACAGGCAATACTTTAAAATTCAAGGATCATATGCTGGAGCTGTCACGCAGAGGAAACATCACCTCCCGCATGGTGTTTGAAACAGACAAGACACACCGGACAAGCTACACCACTGCATACGGAACGCTGATACTCGACATTTCCACCGAGGTAATGAGTGAGCTCTGGTCGGAGAGCGGCGCGACCATCCATATCCGTTACCAGATTCTTGCGGAAGGCTCTCTCCTCTCGGAAAATGAACTGAAAATAAAATTCCGTAATCTTCCGGCAACGGACTAAACTTTTTCCTGTATCTTCCGAAATACCTTATAGAGATCATGGATGATGCACCCGTTTTTCGGGTAGAAAATGGCGTGAATACGCCGGAAAGAGGGATAATATGAGCGTAAACGGAATTACATCAGCTACCCAGACTACCGCAGCGTACAAATACACTGCTGAGAACACAAAGGCCGCTGAAAAAGAAACCACAAAGGCAGAAAACACTGCTGCTGAGACCGGGGTTGTTTATGAGCGCTCCTCAGAGGCTTCCGCTGCTTCTGCAAAGAAGACTTACAAGCCCGATACCAACCTGATCAACAAGCTGAAGGCTGATGCCGATGCGCGTACAGCTCAGCTCAGAAGTCTGGTTGAAAAGATGATGTCCGGTCAGACGAATGCCTACGGCAAGGCAAATGACATCTGGCAGTTCCTGCGAGAAGGCAAGTTCACTGTTGACCCGGCTACAAAGGCTCAGGCACAGGCTGACATTGCCGAGGATGGCTACTGGGGCGTAAAGCAGACCTCGCAGAGAATCCTCGACTTCGCTACTGCTCTGACAGGCGGCGATCCTTCCCAGATCGAGAAGATGCGCAACGCTTTCAAAAAGGGCTATGAGCAGGCTGAGAAGACATGGGGCGGTAAGCTTCCCGATATTTCCCAGCAGACCTACGATGCCGTGATGAAGGGCTTCGATGATATGGCTGCCGCTGCAAACAAGGCAAGCACAGAAGTAACAGAATAAAAAGCTTCCCCGGTTTCTTACAAACCGGGGATTTTTTTAGCCATTATTACTTTTTACAATCAGCAGCTTCTGACCTGACTTTACCTCATCGCTCTCCATACCGTTCATTTTCTTCAGGGAATCCACAGAGACATAATATTTCTTGCCAATATTCCACAGATTATCCCCATCTTTCACCATGTACACAACCATTCCGGGCAGATTGTTCATCTTTGCCGCGTCGAGGGGCGCAACCGTCACGTCACTGATCAGTGCGACAGGCATTGTCTTAAATACTACCGTGGAAAAGCTCAGCACAGCCTTTACATCCATCTCCTCTCCGTCCAGCATGGTCGCCTGCAGCTGTTCCACCTCCGCCCGCACGGTGTCGCTGTCCTCCGGCGCGATATCAGGGACTTCAATTGTATACTGGAAAGGTATCTGCGCCTGCGTGCATCCGTAGGGATTATCGTCCTGTCCCGTAATATACAGCAGTTTCACGTTCAGGCTGCCCTGAAGCAGGATTCCATTCTCCACGACGCTCTGCTGATCTACCGTGACATTACCCTTGCTATGCAGCAGCTGGAGCACATTTCCTGTCTTTACCCGCACATGATCCGCAACCTTTGTCTTTCCCGTGACTCTGGACAGCAGTCTGCGCAGCTCCGCTTTATGTGACACCGTCTCGATCTCATCCGATACACCGTAGATGTCGGAAATAATGTCCAGCTTTTCCTCCTCATAAATACGAATCAGGAAATCAAGCACCGCCTCCAGTCCGATACACCTCTCCTCGCCGTCAAGATCCGGCCGCACGGCAAGCTCCTTCTGTCCCATCCTGTAGCGGATGTCCGGCAGCATTCCCTCCCTACATCCATGACAGTCCAGCGCTCCGGTAAATGGCACTGTCGTCTCAAAGGAGCGGATCGGGTGCTCCTCCCCCTCGCCTTCATACAGGATGAAAACATGCAGGTCTCCCGACAGGCTTATTTTCTCGTCCATGACCTTAAATTCCACATCTCCCAGTGTGATATCATCCCACAGGATCTGGAAAATGTTCGGGTAATTGGACGGCAGTGTCACTTCCTCCTTCATGCGAAAAATATCATTTTTGCAGATGGCGATCTGCGCAAGCTCCATCGGCATCTTGCGGTATTCTGTCCTCTCCTCGCCATGCAGGGCGACAGGCGCCTCCTCGTCATAAAGCTCTTCCACTCTGGCAGAAAGCGTGACAAGCGACTGCAGGTTCAGTTTTCTGGAATTAATCATGCCGACTGTCAGATCCTCAACCTCCGTATCGACGGTAACATTGTCCGTCGGAACGGCTCCCCGCAGGTTGATCTTCTCATCGAAGGGCAGTCTTCCCTCAAGAACAACAAGGCTGCTGCCTTCCTCCAGCGTATGATAAAGTACCACATACGCCAGATAGCCCCTGACATTCACGGAGTCCGTTCCCGGCTTGATCTCCTCGACAACAAGCTCTCCCTTCTCGAGATTCAGCGTGTTCACATCCGGCTTCGTGTCGGGAATGTTCATATCATCATCTAACGTGAACTGCGTGACCGCTTCCGTTTTAATGCGGTCCATATGTATGTTTCTCTTTATCAGCTCCACAAAAATACCTCCACATATATACTGGTATAAGTATATATATGAAGGTACTCTCAAGGTTATTCTTGTACGGCACCGATCAGCCCGGTAACATTTTCAATGCCATAACGTTTCATATAATTCTCAATGCCCTCAACCACTTCCACCGTCGTGTAGGGATTGACAAAATTCATTGCACCGATGCTGACCGCGCTGGCTCCCGCGAGCAGAAATTCCACGGCATCCTCTGCTGTGGCAATGCCGCCCATTCCGATGATGGGGATTTTAACCGCGTGTGCCGCCTGATAAACCATGCGGACGGCAATCGGCTTTATCGCAGGGCCACTCATCCCGCCGGTCTTATTTGCAATTGCAAACTTCCGCTTATGAATATCTATCTTCATGCCCGTGATCGTGTTGATCAGGGACAGGGCATCTGCGCCCGCCGCTTCCGCCGCCTTTGCCATCTCTGTGATGTCAGTGACGTTCGGACTCAGTTTCATGATCACCGGCTGCTTTGCATGGCGCTTGATCTCCTGCGTAATGCCAAAAAGCGCATCCGCCTTCTGCCCGAAAGCAATCGCACCTTCCTTGACATTCGGACAGGACACATTGATTTCCAGCATGGAGACCGCCGCTTCCTCGCCCAGCCGTTCCACGACCTCCACATAGTCCTCCACCGTCTTGCCGCAGACATTGACAATGACCTTTGTGTCAAACTGCTTCAGAAAGGGAATGTCCCTCTCTATGAAGACATCAATGCCGGGATTCTGAAGTCCGATTGCATTCAGCATACCTCCGTAAACCTCGGCGACACGGGGCGTCGGATTTCCCGGCCAAGGCACATTAGCCACGCCCTTTGTCACAACCGCGCCAAGCCTGTTCAGATCTACAAATTCAGAATATTCCATACCGGAGCCAAAGGTTCCGGAAGCTGTCATAACGGGATTTTTAAAATCCACTCCCGCAATCGTTACCTGTGTGTTCATAGACGCTGCCCCTCCTTTAAATTTCAACATCTGCCGCATCAAATACCGGCCCGTCGGTACAGATACGCGCATTGTGTACATGAGAGTGGTGGTCGATCTCCTTCGTCTTCACAACACAGCCGAGACAGGCTCCCACACCGCACGCCATGTGCTCTTCCAGTGAAATGTACGCCCTGATATGATGCTCCCCTGCATATGCCTTGATTGCACGGAGCATCGGCATCGGTCCGCAGGCATAGATCAGTTCCGCATCCAGCCCATTTTCCCGGATTGCATCCATGACATTGCCGCGTGTTCCCACGCTGCCGTCCTCTGTGGCAATATAGACCCTGCCGTATTTTTCAAAATCCTCTTTCAAAAAGGTCTTGCTGTCACGGTAGCCCATGATGATCTGCTTGTCCGCCTTCATCTGCTTCGCCAGCTCCAGAATCGGCGGCACTCCGATCCCGCCGCCCATCAGGAATACCTTCTTTCCTTCCGCCTCATCCAACGGGAATCCATTGCCCAGCGTTCCGAGAATGGAAATGGTATCGCCCGCCTGATACCCTGAAAATTCCGTGGTTCCGGCTCCTGCGATACGATAGACGATTCTGAGCGCCTGCCTGTCCTCCCTCACCTCACAGATACTGATCGGGCGGGGTAGGAGGGTGCTCCTGTCCTTCGGGTAAATACAGAGGAACTGTCCGGGCTTCGCCTGTTCTGCCAGTGACGTTTCTATCCACATATCAAAGATCGAAGGTGCCGTCTCCCTCTGCGAAATGACTCTTGCGGTCTGCTTCTGCTTCATATTTTTCGATGCCTTTCTCCCACAGCTATAAGTGAGCTTTATCTTACAAATTCCGTCCCTCGTTACGCTCCTGATGCGACTGCGGAAAGGTATCCAGACTCAAAACAGCTTTCTTTATTCGATCAATCTGCCCTTTTGCATTTTCCGGAGCTAGTTTCTCGTTTGCAATATATTCATAAATATCGTCTAATTCGCGTATTGCTCTTGGAGTAATCTTTACCTTGTATTTATCCAAAATGCTTTTTCTCCAATTCTGCAAAAACGGTATCGGCATCGACTGCCTCTGCTCCGTTTGCGACATCCTGCTCTGATTCATAGATAGCCTGATCGATACGGTTCATTCTTGCAAATTTGTCATATAATTCACTACTCATTACTACCAAGTCGCTATATCCATTTTTCGTAATAAAAATAGGTTCCTGCTCCTTGTGTGCAATATTGGAAATTTCAGTTGTATTGCGCAAATCCCTGATAGGCATAATAAGTGGCATAGTATCCGCTCCTTTCTGCAACGCAATTATAGCATAATTATGAGCCAAACACAATAAAAATATGTGTCAGCATAACTGGTTAATTTTATCAAAACAAAAAGGACAGAATTGTATCCTGTCCCTTTCTACTGCACTTATCATCGCATGCTTCCGACAATATATATGTAGTCCTGCATCAATTAATCCGGAATTACGGGGCGTGCATCCTTCGGAATCGGGCATACAAAGCCTTCTGCGGTGCGCATTTTAAATTCCGCCCTCGCCTGACCGAGAAGCTCCGGCTTCTGGAACAGATCGACAGCCCCCATTGCCAGCACCTTTCCTGCATGTACCGCTGCCTTATGACCGATTTCCGTGCAGTCACACGACACATTCTGCCAGCTGTGTCCGGGGCATCCGTTGGGCCATGAAGCCACATGGATCTGCACCGTAGGTGTCAGCCAGCTGACATCTCCCACATCCGTAGAGCCCGGTTCAAAGGCATCTCCCTGATACTGAGGCAATAAAAACTGATTCATGGAATGTCCGAAGTCCTGTCTCAGCTTTGCAACCTGCATATGTATCCCGGTGTCATTTGCCGCACCGATTCCGGGTACATTATCGCTGCCGGAATAGGTCTTTGCGAGAGCATCCGCATAGCAAAGCTCCTCCTCCGTGTAAGTCGGAACCCCCACCAGTTCAAAATTCTCATACATCACGCTTTCCAGCACATGGTTCGTCACGGTATCTGCACATCCATCGATAAATTTCCGCTCATAGGAGGTCTCCGTCATCAGCGCCGCACCCTCTGCAATTTTATCGACTCTTGCCTGTAATTCCACCGCCTCTGCCACATGGTTAGAGCGCACCATGTAGAGCACCGACGCCTTAGGCTGCACCACATTAGGGCTGACTCCTCCGGCATCTGTAATTGCATAGTGAATGCGCGCACGGTCGCTCATATGCTCCCGCAGGAATTGTACGCCGATATTCATCAGTTCCACCGCATCCAGCGCGCTTCGCCCCTTTTCCGGCGCACCGGACGCATGGGAAGCCTTACCCGTAAACTTATACTGTACCTGAATACAGGAATTGGAAGACCCTGTCACGACCTCGTTGCTGTCATGAGGATGCCATGTAAGCGCCGCGTCCAGATCCTTCCAGACACCGTCCCGCGCCATGAACGCCTTGGCTGCGCCGCCCTCTTCTCCGGGGCATCCGTAGAGAATCACAGTTCCGGGACACTTTGTCTCCTCCAGAAATGCCTTCACACCGATTGCCGCTGCCATGGCTCCCGCGCCAAGAAGATTGTGTCCGCAGCCATGACCGTTCCCGCCTGCAACGATCTCCTCCTGCTTCAGACTGCCACTCTTCTGTGACAGACCGGAAAGAGCATCATACTCTGCCAGAATCCCAATGACAGGTCTGCCACTGCCAAAGCTTGCACAGAAGGCAGTCTCAATACCTGCAATGCCCTTCTGTACCTGAAAGCCCTCCTTCTCCAGAGTCTCGCAATAGAGAGCAGCCGACTTGTATTCCTGCAGCGAAAGCTCGGCATATTCCCATATTTTATCCGCTGTGCCCGCAATTAAAGGAGCCTTCTGATTAATCGCATCGATTACAATTTGTTTTTCCCTTGTCATCCTTACCACCTTTATAATACCTTTGACAGAAAATCCTGCAGTCTCGCACTCTTCGGATGTTCAAAAATGTCCTCCGGCGTGCCCTCTTCAATCAGCATTCCGTCTGCCATGAACAGTACCCGGTTGCCAACCTCCCTTGCAAATCCCATCTCATGGGTTACAACCACCATTGTCATGCCATCCTTCGCCAGCTTCTTCATAACGTCCAGAACCTCACCGACCATTTCCGGGTCGAGCGCAGAGGTGGGCTCATCAAAAAGCATGACGTTCGGCTCCATAGCCAGAGCACGGACAATCGCCACACGCTGCTTCTGTCCGCCGGACAGCTGGATGGGATAGGCATTGGCCCGGTCCTTTAATCCGACACGATCCAAAAGCTCCAACGCCTTCTTTTCCGCCTCTTCCTTGCTCATACCCTTGACCTTCATGGGTGCAAGCGTCATGTTATCCAGAATGGTCATATGCGGAAAAAGGTTAAAATGCTGGAAAACCATGCCCATCTTCTGACGCAGCTTATCTATATCAAGCCGGACTGTTTTTCCGTTTTCATCCTTGTACTTCTTCTTGGTAATATCAATTCCTTCAAATATAATGCTTCCGCCGGTAGGCTCCTCCAGAAGGTTCAGGCTGCGCAGGAACGTGGATTTTCCGGAGCCGGAAGGTCCGATTACGACGCATACGTCACCGGAATGGATCTCTGTCGAGACGCCGTCCAATGCTTTGATGGCATTGCCGTGATAGTGCTTCTTTAAATCCTTTACTTCGATCAGGTTATCTCTTGTCGCCATGGCTCATTCTCCTTTCAAAGTAAGCGATTAATTTGGAGGTCGGGAAGCACAGGCAGAAATATATCGCCGTTGCCACCAACAGGGGCTCAATGATAACAAATGTTGCACCCTTAACTGCATTTACCGCCGACATAATATCCTGAACACCTATGGTATAGGTGATTGCTGACTCTTTAATAATAACAACGAACTCATTCGCAATTGCAGGCAAAATATTCTTCAATGCCTGTGGCAAAATGATGTACCGCAGATTCTGTCCCTGAGAAAGTCCCAAAGACCGCGCCGCTTCCGTCTGTCCGCCGTCAATCGACTGAATACCGGAACGGATAATCTCACACAGATAAGCGCCGGAATTCATGCCCAGTGCGATTACGCCGGGGAAGAAACGATTAAATTTAATGAATCCAAACATGTTAAAGGATGGAAGCTTAATCATCCCGAAGACGCCGAAATAAATGATAAATATCTGTACAATGACAGGTGTAGATCTCAAAATTTCAACATACGCTGTCGCAAGAAAAGAAAGAGGATTGAATCTGCTGAGTACAGCCAAAAACCCCTTCTCTCTCTGATGACCTTCCCTGTCGATTCCCAGAGAACGAAACGGTCTGACATTCGACATTCTCATCAGCGCCAGCACAAGTGCCAGACAAAATCCGATTGCCACCGTAAACAGGGAAAGCAATACCGTAACCAAAATTCCCTGCTTAAACAACACCGCGTAGGGCGCAATCTTGGAGAAATTTGACCATTTAATAAATTGATCCATCATAACCCTCCTTCTTCTTGTATGATTTATCCAGATAGTGAAATTCCTCCCCGTTTCCGGGGAGGAGTCCACATACAAAATCCAAAATGTTCCCAGAATTACTGAACGTTTCCGCTCTCGTCCAACAGACCCTCATAGGTATTTCCAGAAGCCAGTTCATTCGCCTCTGCAACGAATTTATCCATAGATCCGTCCTTAATTGCTGCAGCAATCGCCTCGTTGACGGCATTCTTAAGGGCTTCATTGCCTTTCTTGATACCTACAGCGGATCCTGCCACATCATAAGGAACGTCCAGAACCAGTGTAAGCTCGGGATAGTTTGTCTTGTAGCTCTCTGCAACTGCGGTCTCGATGAAAGCGGCATCCATCTTACCGCCGATCAACTCACTGATCAGATCGGTCACCTTAGGCAGTGCAACAATGTCAGCATTGGGAGTATTCGCATTCGCCAGATCCATCTGAATGGAACCAATCTGAGCGCCGACAGACATCTCAGGCTTGTTCACATCGTCAAAGCTCTTAATGGAATCCGCCTTGTCAGCTACGGTAACGAGTGACTGACCTCCCTGATAATAAATATCTGAGAAATCCATTGCATCGGCACGGGTAGGATCGGGTGACAGACCAGCAAGACCCAGATCCACGTTTCCGGTAGCCAGCTCACTGAGCACTCCGTCGAAATCCATAGGAACTACTTCCAGCTCAAGTCCCATGTAATCCGCAATATAACGGGCAATCGCCATGTCAAAACCTGCAAGAGCAGGAGTTCCATCCTCACCAATTGCATAAAATTCATACGGTGCAAAATCCGGGCTGGTGGCAACGGTCAGCTTTCCCGCTGTAACAGTCTCTACTCCAGATGCCTTTCCAGAAGCATCGTCTGACTTTCCGCATCCCGCCATAGCAGCAACCATGCACACGGACATCAGAAGCGCAAGCATTTTCTTTTTCATAATGTCTCCTCCTTAGAAATATACACAAATTTGCATATTTATTATATACATGTATACATTATATCCCTTTTTATTCATTTGGCAAGATATTTTTATTCCATCCTGCCAACATAATGGAAAAAGGAGGGATTTCTCTTACCCGAGAAATCCCTCCTGATTTGATTATGTTATCACATAATATATATGATGGGGTGCCAAAAGGAATATTCTCTATAAAAAATGTTGGCACAGTCTTTATCCCCAAGACCCCCTTTGACACCCTAATCATATACTTTGGAATTTGTTACAGATATTTTGTATCACCTGTAGACAAGTAAATAATACCATACAAAAGATAAAATAAAAAGGGACAAAGTTGTTCCAAAATTCTATGTTCCATTCCCCAATCGTCATTTATAAGTCCGCTTCTAAGGTAGCCGCAAACTTCTGCACGCTTTCGCAGGCAAGTGCACGCAAAAGCCAGTCGTTCGCTTAAGCCCTCACGCCGACCTTCACTCAGGCCTTCGCTTAAGCCCTCTTGTCTTGCTTCCTCTCTGACTCTCTGCTCCCGCTCAAAGCTCTTCATATACGCGAATCCCACCTCTC
>USGM01000096.1 GCA_900554205.1 uncultured Lachnospiraceae bacterium | reverse complement strand
TGCAGGAGGAGATGCGGGTTTTGTATGTGGCGCTGACCCGTGCCAGAGAAAAGCTGTATCTGGTGGCTTCCGGCAGTAAGGCGGCGCAGGGCATGGAAAAGAGCGATGCCTCTGAAACGGAGCACTACGGCTGGAATGCCTGCGCTGCGACAAGCAGTTGGGACTGGCTGCGCGGGGCGGTGTGCTGCGAGGAGGAACTGGACCTCCGGATTTTAACACCGTGGGAGCAGCAGGAGGACGCAATTGCCATGCAGCATGATGAGACGGAGAGGGCTTTACCTGCGCCGGAGCAGGAAAAGCTGGAGAAGCTGGTCGCGCAGGAGAAGGAGAAGCAGAAGTTTCTCGATGCTGTATTCAGGGAGTTATCCTAAGGAGGAAAAAGTGACGGACAAAGGAAAAAAGAAGGTTACATACGGAATAGGCAGATGCCTTTTTGCAGCTGCGATGGTTTTCTTGCTGGCGGGCTGTGCGGGTCCGTCCCGGAACAACGAACAGCCTGCGCCGGAGGAAGCCTCCTCAGAGAGTGCGGACACAGGCTTTGTCGTCACGGGGCCGGACAGCTACGATTCTGCCGACACAGCGATTTTTGTGGCAAAGGACGACAAGGAAGGGACAGTCACCTTTCTGAATCTGGAGCTGGGAAAGAAATATACCCTTTCCATGGACGGAACGACGAGGTTTTACGATAAGTACGGCGGGAGCATCTCCTTCAGCCAGGTGGAGCTCGGGGATATTGTTGATGTCAAATTCCTGAAGTCGAAGAAGCATCTCACGACGCTCACGCTCTCCCCGGAGGCATGGCGCTATGACGATGTGGAGAAATACGAGATTAATACTGTGCGCGGAGAGATCAGCATCGGATCGGAAATCTATAAGCTGACATCTAATACGCAGTATCTCTCCGATGGAAGAAGCATCAGCAGCATGGATCTGAGCCCGGCGGATGTGCTGAGCTTTCAGGGGATTGACACGCAGATACTGACGGTGAAGGTGCAGAAGGGCCACGGGTATCTGAGACTGGTGAACGACGAGAATTTCATCGGTGGCTGGATCGAGATCGGGCAGACACAGATCCGGAAGATTACGGACGATATGCTGCTGCTGATCCCGGAGGGAAGCTATCAGGTCAATATCAGCAACAAGGGCGGCGGTGGAACGAAGAGCGTCGTCATCAACAGGAATGCGGAGACGACGCTTGACATCGGAGATCTGGAGATTCCCGAGCCGCAGTACGGGACAGTGCTTTTCTCTACGGACCCGACGTCCGCGGAGCTGTACATCGACGGAGAGAAGATTGACCCGTCAGGGCCGGTCAGCCTGACCTATGGTATCCATCAGCTGATTGCCCGCGCCAACGGCTATCAATCCGTCACACAGTACATCCGTGTTGCGCAGGAGTCGGCGGGGATCAATATCGTGCTCGATGCAAATGCTTCGGAGAGCGATTCGGATTCGGAGAGCAGCTCTTCATCGGATACGGTCACGGATTATTACAAGGTCTATGTGGATGCACCGGAAGGAGCGGAGGTCTATCTGGACGGCAATTACATGGGAATCGCGCCGTGCAGCTTCCGCAAGGTCGCAGGAGCGCATGTTATCACCCTGCGCAGGACAGGCTTTGATACCAGAAGCTACACCGTGCAGATTGATGACGAAGAAAAGGACATTTCCTACTCCTTTGCAAATCTCGTTCTGAGCAGTACGACCGTGTCAGGAAATTCCTCATCACAGTAAACGTGGTGGTAATTTATGGTTGACAAATTCGACAGAGGAAAACGGTAAAATGCCGCAAATATCAGCATTAATGCGGAAAATGCCTTGACAAACCCAGGAAAAGCATATATATATATTATAGACGTTTCACAAGAAGCATCTAAGAGTGTACAAAAAAGAAAACTCATTACAGGAGGAGTTCAATATGAACAAGACAGAGTTAATTGCAGCTATGGCTGAGCAGGCTGGCGTATCCAAGAAGGACGCAGAGAAGACACTGAAGGCTTTCACAGACGTTGTTGCTGAAGAACTGAAGAAGGGCGGTAAGGTTCAGCTGGTTGGTTTCGGTACTTTCGAGGTATCTGAGAGAGCAGAGAGAGAAGGAAGAAATCCTCAGACCGGTAAGGCTATGAAGATCAAGGCTTCCAAGGCACCTAAGTTTAAGGCTGGTAAGGCTTTAAAGGACATGATGAACTAAGTTGAGCTTTTGAACTATGGCGGAGAACCTTCAACGGGTTCTCCGTTTTGTTATTTTTGCGCAGAAATGAGGACAGATATGAGACTGGATAAATATTTAAAGGTATCGCGGCTGATCAAGCGCCGCACGGTGGCAAACGAGGCATGCGACAGCGGACGTGTGCTGATCAATGACAAGCCGGCAAAGGCATCCACCAATGTCAAGGAGGGCGACATCATCACGATCTCCTTCGGAAACAAGGAGGTTAAGGTTGAGGTGCTGGATGTCCAGGAGACAGTGAAAAAGGATGAGGCAAAGGAGCTGTTTAAGTATCTTTAGTGCATGAAGCGGGGAGGAACCGCATAGGCTTTTATAAAGGATTGACAGGGAGAAACCTATGGAGGATCTGAACAGCAGCACACGCATGCATAAGATGACGATGACGAACCGGAAGAGCTGTACGATCAACGGCGTCAATGATGTACTTTCCTTTGACATACATGAGATTCTGCTGGAGACAGAGCAGGGAATGCTCATGATAAAGGGAAACGATCTGCATGTCAGCAGGCTGACTCTGGAAAAAGGGGAGGTAGATGTGGACGGCAGGATTGACAGTCTTACCTATTCCGATGCAGCAGGCGCAGGACATAAGTCGGAATCCCTGTTGACCAAGCTGTTCCGGTAGGCTTCCATGGCGAGTGAAAATGAATTTCTTCTTCACGCTTTCCTGCTGGGCGTCTTCGTGACCTTCCTCTATGATCTGTTAAGGATATTCAGGAGGGTTGTGCCGCACAACCTATTCTTTGTATCGGTGGAGGATCTGGGCTTCTGGATCTATTGCGGGGCGAAGGTCTTTCTGCTCATGTACCGCGAGAGCAACGGCACGCTGAGGTGGTTCGCGGTGTCCGGCGCGCTGCTGGGGATGGTGCTGTACCGGAAGCTGTGCAGTCCTTTTCTGGTAAAATATGTATCTATGATACTGGGGAAGGTTCTGGGCTGGCTGTCGTGGCCGCTGAGGAAGCTGCTGCGGCTTGCCGGAAAGGGCGCTGCGAAGACGAGGTCTGGCATTGCTACGGTGGTTCACAGGATCGGGAGACAGATAAAAAACAAGTTGACGTATTTTCTCAAAATGCTTAAAATAGGTTTAAAGAAGTAGTTCATTTCGGGGGGAAGGAGTATCTATGGCAGGACGGGGTCGCAGGGTTGCTTATCGGAAAAAACATCAGAATCGGTTCAGCATGTTTCTGGTTTCACTTGTCGTTCTCATGATCATGGTCGTTGTGGCGGTAAAGAGCGTGGAGCTGCAGCAGAAGATCGAGGCGAAGGCGCAGGAAGAGCAGCTTCTGGACGAACAGATTGCCGCAGAGAAGGACAGAACCGCGGAGATAGAGGAATTTGGCAAAGAGGTTCAGACCAAGGGTTACATAGAGAATGTGGCAAGGGAAAAGCTGGGGCTGGTTTATGAAGGTGAGATTTTATTTAAAGAAGAGAAGTAGCGGGAGCCGAAGGACTCCTGCTTTTTTTGTCGCAAAACTTTAAGTGCGGCGCGCCCTGTTTTGACAAAATAAGCAGAGTCGTATATCTATAATCGGGCTTACCGTCCGGTCGGGGCGGCAGAAAGCGGGGCAGGAAATGAAGACAGCGGAGAGAGAACTTCAGACGGCGCAGGTGTCTGATCTGTGCAGGAGAAGACTTTTAAATTATGCGGACAGCTTTTATGAACTGGCAAGAAGCTACGATGGGGACTTTTGTCCCGGGACGGAGGAGAGACAGATCGTCCTGTCGGAGAGAAGACTCTGGGAGAACCGGCAGATATTAAAGAGCCATCTGCGGGAGATGGCAAAGATCATGACAGAGGTTGCGTGCGAGGTTCTCTGTTACAAGCCGATGGAGGAGAGGAAGAAGCGCCTGCTTATCCATGCTATGCGCGAAGAGGGAATCCGTGTGGAAAATCCATGCTATATGGACAGGGACGACGGCAGGGAGACGATCGTGCTCACAATGAGCACGGACAGAAAGGCGGGCATCTCCGCGGAGGAGGTGGCGGACATGATCTCTGTTCTGCTGAACAGGAGGCTGCAGCTGGCGGTCACAAGTCCGTTTGTCGTAGACCAGACGCCGCACAGCTTTATGCTGGAACAGGAAACGCGCTTTCTGGCGCTGACGGGCTTTTCCAGAGCGACGGAGGAGGGCGAGACGGCGTCCGGGGATAATTATGCCGTGCTGGAGGCAGAGCGGGGCAGACTGACTGTAATGCTCTCCGACGGGACAGGCTCGGGGGAACAGGCGGGAAAGGACAGCGGACAGGTTCTCGACCTCATGGAAAAACTGCTTGAGGCAGGCTACAGCACCGACACGGCAATTGAAATGGTAAATACAGCGCTGTTTGCGACGGGTGAGGACAGGAATCATCCCACGTTGGATATCTGCGAGATCGACCTCTACAGCGGGGAATGTAAGCTGCGGAAGATTGGCGGCGCAGCGACCTTCCTAAAGAGGGAGCAGGAGGTGGAGCAGCTGGCGGAGGGGAGCCTTCCGCTCGGAATTTTCCAGCAGATTGACTCCCAGCCCCTGAGCCGCACGCTGGAGGACGGCAACTACCTTTTCATGGTATCGGACGGTGTCATTGATGCGTTTGGCGAGCAGGAATACGAGAATACCGTCAGCAGGCTCATTCTGGAGATGAAGGAGCAGAATCCCGGTGAACTGGCGGACAAGCTCCTGAGGCTGGCGCTGATCGCCGCGAAGGGGCATATCCGCGACGATATGACAGTGGGTGTCATCGGTATCTGGGAGACGGGATTCGCTTGATTTTTTTGGAAAAATGAGCTACCATTTGCCTATGATGGAAAACAGGACGCAACAGAAGGTATTTTCCTACATGGAAAAGCATCATATGATACAGCCGGGGGATCATCTGATCCTCGGAGTTTCAGGAGGGGCAGACTCGGTTTGCCTCTTATTTCTGTTGCTGGAATATCGGAAGAGAATACCGGTCGGATTGACAGTTGTGCATGTGAACCACGGCATCCGGGGGGAAGCTGCCGACGAGGACGCGGCGTTTGTGCGGAGGCTCTGCGAAGAGAACGATGTACCGTTCCGGCTGGTGTCTGTGGATGTGCCGGCGTTTGCCGCGCGGGAGAAGTGCTCGGAGGAGGACGCGGGGAGGCGACTGCGCTACCGCGCGTTCTGGGAGACGATGGAAGAGCTTGGAGGAAATAAAATCGCCGTGGCACACAATGCGCAGGACAGGGCGGAGACCATGCTGCTGCACCTCTTCCGGGGGAGCGGGCTGAAAGGACTTTGCGGGATTGAGCCGGTCAGGGGGAGCATTATTCGCCCACTGCTCTGTCTGGAACGCGATGAAATTGAAGATTATCTGAAAGATTGTGGTATTTGCTGGCAGAATGATCATACTAATGAGGAGGATGAATATACCAGAAACCGCATCAGGCACCATATCCTTCCGCTGGCAGAGAGTGAGGTTTCGACGAGAGTGGTGAGTCACATGTGCCAGACGGCGGACATTTTCTCCGAGACAGAGGATTATCTGCGGCAACAGACGGACGCTGCCCTGAGAGGCTGCGTGACGAGGAGCAAGGAGCGGCTGGAGATTGTGGCGGACGATTTTCTGAAATACCATCCGGCGATCCGCAAGAGAATCCTTCTGCGGCTTCTGGAGGAAATCTCGCCGACGGGAAAGGACATTTCCGCCCTGCATGTCGGGGATGCGCTTGCCCTGCTGGAAAAAGAGGGGAACCGGAGCATTGATCTCCCATATGACATTTGTGTCAGGAGAGAATACGGGCTGGTTTTTATCTACAGAAAGGGACAAACGGAGCAGAGGGAGCTGCCGGAACTCGATTATTCGGAAATTTTTCTCATAAATGGCGAAGAAGTTCCCAAAAATAAGTATACGAAATGGTTTGACTATGCTAAAATGAAAGAATCGCCGACGCTTCGGTTTCGGCAGACAGGAGATTATCTCACACTGTCAGACGGTAAAGGCGGAATCATCCATAAGTCTTTGAAGGACTATATGGTGACGGAAAAGATCCCCCGCGAACTGCGGGACCGGATTCCCGTGCTGGCGGAGGGAAGTCATGTCATCTGGCTGATCGGCTACCGTATCAGCGAATATTATAAGGTTGACAGTAATACAAAGCATGTTTTACAGGTCAGACTAATTACACATTAGAGCTGTGCACAGCAAGACGGAGGAGAAAAATGGCAGAGCACATCAGAGTACTTTTATCAGAGGAAGAGGTAGACAGGAGAATACAGGAGATCGGTGACCAGATCAGCAGGGATTACGCAGGCAAGCAGATCCATCTGGTCTGCGTGTTGAAGGGCGGAAGCTTCTTTATGTGTGAGCTCGCAAAGAGAATCACGGTTCCCGTATCACTTGACTTTATGTCCGTATCCAGCTACGGAAGCGATACGAAATCCAGCGGTGTTGTCAAGATTGTGAAGGATCTGGACGAATCCCTCAAGGATAAGAATGTACTGGTAGTGGAAGATATTGTGGACAGCGGAAGGACTTTGAGCTATCTGCTAGAGATGTTGCGCGACAGAGGTCCTGCATCCCTGCGTCTCTGCACCCTGCTCGACAAGCCTGACAGACGTGTCATAGATGTAAATGTAGATTATACAGGCTTCCAGATTCCCGATGAATTTGTTGTCGGCTATGGTCTGGACTATGACCAGATGTACCGCAACCTGCCTTACATCGGAGTAGTGGAATTTGATAATTAACAGGAGGCTTGCGCATTGAAGCAGGAAGGTAAAAAAATTTATTCGGTAGTCGTGTTTATGCTGTTTGCCCTGGTTGTTATATTTGTCTCCAGCATCGTGAACCAGAAGATTGAGGAGAACTACACCAAGGGCCAGTTCATAAGCGATATGGAGGCCGGAAATGTCGTCAGCGTAGAGATACAGCTGAACAGTGAGACACCGACAGGCGCTCTGGGTATTGAGCTGAAGAGCGGCGAAGGCAAGACGCTGTATGTGACCGACATCAAAGAGATGGAAGAGCTGGTGAGATCCTACGGCTTTGACCCTATGGTGTACGATGTACACAGGGAGGGCTGGGTGCTCAACACGCTCATCCCCATGCTGATCGTGATCGTGGTCGGCGTTTTCCTCTTTATGATGATCAATGCCCAGAACATGAATGCCAGCGCCGGAAATGCCAAGATGATGAACTTCGGCAAGAGCCGCGCGAAAATGTCCATGGGAGACAAGAAGATCACCTTTGAGCAGGTGGCGGGTCTGAAGGAGGAGAAGGAAGATCTCGAGGAGATTGTAGATTTCCTGAAACAGCCCGGAAAATATAATCAGGTCGGAGCGAGAATACCGAAGGGTGTTCTGCTGGAGGGCCCGCCCGGAACCGGTAAGACCCTTCTGGCAAAGGCGGTCGCGGGAGAAGCGAACGTTGCTTTCTTTAGCATCTCCGGTTCGGATTTCGTGGAAATGTATGTCGGTGTCGGCGCTTCCCGTGTGCGGGATCTGTTTGAGGAAGCGAAGAAGAACGCGCCGTGTATCGTCTTTATCGATGAGATCGATGCGGTTGCAAGGCGCCGCGGTACCGGCATGGGCGGCGGGCATGACGAGAGAGAGCAGACACTGAACCAGCTTCTTGTGGAGATGGACGGCTTTGGTGTCAATGAGGGAATTATCGTCATGGCGGCGACGAACAGGGTGGATATTCTCGATCCCGCGATCCTGCGTCCCGGACGTTTCGACAGAAAGGTGGCGGTCGGCGCTCCCGATGTCGGCGGCAGAGAGGATATTCTGAAGGTACATGCGAAGAATAAGCCGCTCGCTGAGGATGTCGATCTCAAGCAGATCGCGCAGACGACGGCGGGCTTTACCGGTGCAGACCTTGAAAATCTGCTGAACGAGGCGGCAATCAATGCTGCCAAGGCGGGCAAGGCATATATCACTCAGGACGACATCCGCAAGGCATTCGTCAAGGTCGGAATCGGCGCGGAGAAGAGAAGCCGCGTGATCTCCGACAAGGAAAAGAAAATCACAGCTTACCACGAGTCCGGTCATGCGATTCTGTTCCATGTACTCCCGGATGTGGGCCCGGTCTACACGGTGTCCATCATCCCCACAGGACAGGGCGCAGCGGGCTATACCATGCCGCTTCCCGAGAGAGACGACATGTTTATGACAAAGGATCAGATGATGCAGGAGATCATGGTATCTCTGGGCGGAAGAATCGCGGAAGAGCTGATCTTCAAGGATATTACGACCGGCGCATCCAGCGACATCAAGAAGGCGACCAAGGTTGCGCGTAAGATGGTGACACGCTTCGGTATGTCGGACAACATCGGTGTTATCTGCTATGACGATGATGACGATGAGGTATTCATCGGCAAGGATCTTGCACATGCGAAATCCCACAGTGAGGCAGTGTCCGGCGAGATCGACAAGGAGGTCAAGTCTATTATTGATCAGTGCTACTCCCGTGCGAGAAGAATCATCATGGAGCATGAGCAGGTTCTTCATAATTGTGCCAAGCTTCTGCTTGAAAAAGAGAAGATCGGCAGGGAAGAATTTGAGGCCCTGTTTACGGCTGAGGCATGACGGTACGCCGTGCCCGTGGTGTTGCACAAATGACATCCGAGGACGGTTGGTAGATTTACACAACGAATAATTGGAGAAAATGCACAAAAAGCAACCGATGATTTTGTAATATTTGTGAATTTTGGGAATAGTCAAAAACCCATGGGGATGCTATTATAATACTCGTAACCCCCCCCAATACATTATATAGTTTTTTGCTATACCCCATAAGAAAGAAATACCTTCTCTAAAAAGGGCAGTCCTCCCAAGACTGTCCTTTTTACTGTTCAAAAATCATGTAATAAAGTGACGTACTGTTGTCAGAAACGGGGAAAAAGGGTATAATTACATATGTGCGTGCTGCACAGGTAAGAATAGCAGGAGCATAATATAGTAGTAAGACATTAGTCTCAGAAAGGGTAGATACTATGGATCTGGAGCTATTACGTCGAACAGAATATAATCAGCAATACATTGCGGCCATGAGACCCGTATTTAACAGGAGAGCACTTTTCACCGATACCAGTGCGGAATATGTGATCCCGGAAGAGCCGGAGCCGTTTTCCGAAGTGACGATCCGTTTCCGGACGGCCAGAAATAACGTAGACAGAGTATTTCTGGTAAGCGGCGGACAGAAGCATCTCATGGTGCGTGTGGAGAGCAATAATGATTTTGACTACTACGCTTATGTAATGCGTCTGGATGACCAGAAAGTATCTTATTATTTTGAGGTGCAGACCGGCAGAATCTCAGGCATCTTCGATATGAGAGGCCTGGTGCAGGAAGTCAATGAATATTATGATTTCATCATCATTCCCGGTTTCCACACCCCCGACTGGGCCAAGGGAGCGGTCATGTACCAGATCTATACGGACCGTTTCTGCAACGGAGACCCTTCCAACGACGTGCTGACCAATGAATATTGCTATATCGGAGAGCCGGTACACCGTGTGGAAGACTGGGGACGTTACCCCGCACAGATGGATGTCCGTGAGTTCTACGGCGGAGATCTGCAGGGTGTACTGGATAAGATGGACTACCTGCAGGATCTGGGAGTAGAGGTGATCTATTTTAATCCTCTGTTTGTATCTCCGTCCAATCACAAATATGATATTCAGGACTATGATTATATTGATCCCCATATTGGAAAGATCGTCAGTGACGAAGGGGATCTGCTTCCCGACGGGCAGCGGGAGAACCGTTTTGCTTCCCGGTATATTGATCGTGTGACCAACAAGGCGAATCTGGAAGCCAGCAACGAGCTGTTCGCACAGGTGGTGGCAGAGGCGCATCGCAGAGGCATGAGAGTCATTCTGGACGGTGTGTTCAACCACTGTGGATCCTTCAATAAATGGATGGACAGAGAGCGCATTTATGAGAATGCGGAAGGCTATGACAAGGGTGCCTATGTCAGTGCAGACAGCCCTTACCGGAATTATTTTGATTTCCACAATCAGGCAGCATGGCCTTATAACAATTCCTATGACGGATGGTGGGGACATGATACGCTGCCGAAGCTGAATTACGAGGGATCCCAGGAACTGATGGATTATGTCCTTCATGTGGCAAAAAAATGGGTATCTCCGCCTTACAATGTGGATGGATGGAGACTGGATGTGGCGGCGGATCTGGGTCACAGTCAGGAATTCAACCATCATTTCTGGCAGGAGTTCCGGAAAGCGGTAAAAGAGGCCAATCCGGAAGCCATTATTCTGGCAGAGCATTACGGCAATACCAGAGACTGGTTACAGGGCAATGAATGGGATACCGTTATGAACTACGATGCGTTCATGGAGCCTGTGACCTGGTTCCTGACCGGTATGGAAAAACACAGCGATGACTACCGGGAGGATCTGTTGGGCAACTCCGAGAGCTTCTGGGGAGCCATGCGGCATCATACTTCCAGCTTTTCCATGCCCAGCTGGCAGGTAGCCATGAATGAACTGTCCAACCACGACCATTCCCGTTTCCTGACGAGAACGAATCATAAGGTGGGACGTACCAACACATTGGGACCGCAGGCTGCGGAACAGGGCATCAACAAAGCGGTCTTCCGGGAAGGTGTTGTGATCCAGATGACCTGGACGGGCGCGCCCACGATCTATTACGGAGACGAGGCCGGTGTCTGTGGATTCACGGATCCCGACAACCGCAGAACCTATCCCTGGGGACATGAGGATCAGGTGCTTCTGGCATTCCATAAGGATATTATCCGCCTGCGCCGGGAGAATGAGGAACTGCGGACCGGTTCCCTGAAGATGCTGGAAAATGACTACAATTTCATTTCCTACGGGCGTTTTAACCGCAAAGGGAAGTGTGCGATCCTGATCAATAATAATTATCATCCCATCACCAAGGAGATCCATGTGTGGGAGATCGGCGCTCCCAAGACCGGTAAAATGAAAGTGATCTTACAGTCCAGGGATGACGGATATTGCATGGAAGGTGCGGAGTATGAGATCAAGGCAGGCAAGATCCTGATCGAGATGCCCCAGACCTCTGCGACGATCCTGAAATATGTAGAAGAGTAATCAGTTTGAAAATACGAAAGACAGAGAGGCTATTCGATGTTCACCATCATTATTACCCTGCTGTTGCCGCTGGTATCCATTGGGATCTGGCGGCAATATCTTTTAAAAAATAACGGAAAGAGCCTGCAGACAGTGGCAGACAGAAGGGGAGAATATGTTCTTCGCTATGTTACCTGCCTGCTCTGTATGCTGGTCATACCATGGATCCTGTTGTCACTGACCAGCAGTGACGGTAATACTATTTTCCGGAAACTGTTGGAATCCGGAGAATATGCGGCGAAAGTCCTATGTTTGGAAATCAGCATGATGCTGATCCATACCATTGCAGAATTATTCGTGGAAGAGGCGAAGGCCGGAAAACATGAGAAGATCCGGAGCGTTCTGGATAGAATTGCCGACAGCAGGGCATGGAGCGTTTTTCGTAAATACATAGGGCCGGCAGTGGTGCTGGCGGTGACGATACTGGTGGTATGCCTGAATTTCAGCATGATGTCCGACCGTGTGCTGTGGGGCGACGAGGCCTTTTCGGCAAATACGGCACATAAGGATGTGGGCGGTATTTTACAGGTGTTGTATTACTGGGACAATCACCCGCCGCTGTTTTATTACTGGCTGAAATTATTCGGAACCCTGTTCGGATATAAGGTTCCGGTGTTCCACCTGGCGTCTCTGGTGCCTTTTTTGATCGGTATTGTACTGGCATTGACGGTCGTGAGGAAACATTTTGGCATGCTTCCGGCTGCCTTTTTCGTGATGGTCTCCGGATTGGGACAGGCCTGTCTGGAGTATAATCTGGAAGTCCGTATGTATGCGCTGGCCTTTTTAGGTGTGATGGGCTGTTTCTACTGTGCTTACCGGGTTATTGCTGATGGCAGCAGGAAGACCTGGGCCGGTATGGTGCTGTGGGCGCTGGGAGCGGCCTATTCCCACTATTATGCACTGGTAGCTGTGGGTATTATGCTGTTTTTCACCGGAGTGGCTGTATGGATCAAATATCGCGGTAAGACGTGGAAAAAGGGCGTTCTGGCCATCGTGGCATTTTTGATCGGTTATGCACCCTGGCTGTATTTCTTCTATGCGGGATTGAAAAATGTCAGCAGAGGCTGGTGGATGACGGAGATCCTGGGGCTGGATCAGAGCCTTGAGATCGTTATGGGGGGCAGACGGATGAACGGAATCGTATTTCCGTTAGTGAGCCTGTTTTTACTTGTGATGCTGGTGGCGGATTCCTCTGTATTTTCCGTGGAAAAAGACAGCGTGCGTCTGCAGAAGCCTTCTGTCAGCAAATGGTCTGATAAGACCTATGCCATGGCAGTGGGAGCCTGCACGATCCTCGGAACCCTTGCATTTGCTTATTTACTGAGTGTTGTGATGGCGCCCATGCTGGCCCAGAGATATCTGTATCCCCTGAGTGCGGTGGCCATTGTTATGCTGGTTGTGGGCAGTAGCCGTGTGCTGGAACTGGTGGCAGAACTGGAGAAATGTTCCTGGAAGGGATTGGACTTTCTGTCCAGAACGATATTAGTGGTATTGCTGGCAGCGCTGTTTGGCATGGGAATTCAGAACTATCAGGAATGCTATGACAGCTATGAGCAGCAGAAGGTAGAGACCGACAAGACACTGGATCTGATCGGAACGCCTGACGAGGACATGAAGATGGTCACCAATGGAGTAAAACATCTGGGATGGACCGTGCTGTATTACTATTATCCCGATAATGAGATCGTAAACGGTGACTACAGACAGGCGGAAGCGGACAGATTCTGGTATTTTACCCCCGGTGAACTGGGCGCGGATGCGGTCACTGAATTGCAGCAGAAAGGCTATCAGGTAACGGATTACGGACTGATGCAGCTGGCGCAATATCCGTTCTATCTATATTATATTGCAAAATAACAAAAAACATCTTGCAATTTGTGTGAACATATGCTACAATTTCACATTGTTAAGGCACTTTGCCTGACATGGATGGATTCCCGAGTGGCCAAAGGGGACAGACTGTAAATCTGCTGCAATTTG
>USGM01000095.1 GCA_900554205.1 uncultured Lachnospiraceae bacterium | reverse complement strand
TTCAGATTCGCTTCAGACACACATTGTGTAAAAGAAAAAATGCTTCCAAGGAAAGCATAACATCCTCGAAGCATTTTTTCAACTATTTTTTATACATTTGCTTTATTTTTATTACAATTGCTTCACCCTTAGTTCTGTTCAGGCCTTCTCCCCGGTCATGAACTTTCTCATGACGAGCAGCGTGCCGATCATCAGAACAATCGCTATCGGCAGAACAATAATCGCATTCGGGATCAGTCCCGCAATAATATAGCTCACGAAGCTGACTCCTGCAACCGTAAACGCATAGGGCAGCTGTGTCGAGACATGGGTCACATGGTCGCACTGCGCTCCGGCACTCGCCATAATCGTCGTATCGGAGATCGGTGAACAGTGGTCTCCGCAGACCGCTCCTGCCATGCAGGCGCTGACGCAGACGACACCGAGCGGGTCAGTCAGCGGGAAGACTCCCAACGTAATCGGAATCAGAATGCCGAAGGTTCCCCAGCTTGTTCCGGTTGCGAAAGCGAGGAACGTTGCGATCAGGAACACAATAGCGGGCAGGAATACCTGAAAACCGCCTGCCGAACTCTTTACAACCGCCTCCACAAACTGCTTTGCGCCGAGGCTGTCTGTCATTGCCTTCAAGCTCCATGCCAGCGTCAGAATCAGAATCGCGGGAACCATGGACTTAAAGCCCTCCGGGATACACTCTGCCATATCCTTAAAGGACATCACTCTGCGGAGCAGATAGTAAATCATCGTGATTACAAGCGTGACCGCAGAACCAAGCATCAGACCTTCTGATGCATCGGAGTTGGAAAAGGCTTTGACAAAGTTCACGCCCTCGAAAAATCCGCCGGAGTAGATCATACCGATCACGCAGGCAACAATGAGTACAGCGATCGGAAGCACAAGGTCAATCACCTTGCCCTTCGGATTCTCTTTTTCCAACGCCGCATCTGCCATCTTTTTCATGCCCGAGAAAATGTCACCCTTCTCAGCAGCGTTTTTCTCGTGCTTTGCCATCGGGCCATAGTCCAGATTCGTCAGCGCAAGGAAAATCATCATGATGATTGTAAGCAGCGCGTAGAAGTTAAACGGAATCGCGCAGATGAAGAGATACAGACCGTTTCCGTCCTCCACATAGGAAGAAACCGCGGCCGCCCATGAGGAAACCGGCGCAATAATACAGATCGGCGCCGCCGTCGCATCAATGAGATATGCCAGCTTCGCCCTTGATATTTTACTCTTGTCAGAGACCGGACGCATGACGGAGCCAACCGTCAGACAGTTAAAATAGTCGTCGATAAAGATCAGTACACCGAGTGCTATCGTTGCCATCTGCGCTCCCGCTCTTGTCTTAATGCGCTTTGCCGCCCATCTTCCGAAGGCTGCAGAGCCGCCAGCCTTGTTCATCAGCATCACCATGACACCCAGAATGACAAGGAAGACCAGAATACCGACATTATAGGAGTCTGCCAGCGACGCTACAATACCCTCGTTGAAGGCATGTGTCAGTGTGCCCTCAAAGTTAAAATTAGAATAGAGCAGACCGCCCACAATGACTCCCACGAACAGCGAAGAGTAAACCTCCTTCGTAATTAGTGCCAGTCCTATGGCGATCACCGGGGGCAGCAGCGACCAGATTGTCTGATAAAATCTGGACACCGTCTCTGCCGCCTCCCCTGCCTCTTCGGCAAATGCCGTGATTCCCGGAAGCATGATGAACATACATCCGACAGCCAGCGCAAGCAGCCACCTGCCTGCTTTCATCTCTTTTGTTTTTCTCATGATAAACCTCTTTCCCGCGCAAGCTTTTACGTTTTTTCATGAGAAATATACCACAGGCGCTGGAGATTTACAAGCACTTTATCAATTTACCAGTAAAAAGTGTTAAAGAATTTCTTTTATTTGCCGAAAAGCTTTAAAAATTTCTCCCAGAGACTCAGCTGCTGAGGTTCATCTTCGACCGTCTGCACCACCTTCGGCTTCTCGATCGCCTCTGTCTTTATCACAAATTGCAAGGATTCCACGTTTGTGTTTTTCTCGGAGACAAATGACCGGATCTCGGCATCACTGCGCGAAATGGTATTCAGCATATCGTCAATCTTACCTTCTATCTCGCTGTCCATGCCGTCTGTCTTCTCATAAAACTCCTTTGTCCCATCATTCAGCTCTTTCGCTCCGTCATCCAGCGATACAATTCCATCATACAGATCTGCTGTTCCTTGTCTCAGGCTCGCAGAACCCTCTGTCAGTTTTCCGCTGCCCTCCACAAGCGCCTCCGTCGCCGTGACAATCTGTGAATATGCGGAAACAATGGAACCGACGCCTCCTGTGTAGCTGTTGATACCACCGTTCAGACTGCCGTAGTTCCCAGCAAGCTGGTCGACACCTGTCTTCAGTGCGCTGACATTATTTGCAATGCCCGAAATGGAATTGACAAGGTCTGCAATCGCTGCATCAACCTGTTCATAGCTGCCGTCCAGCTGTGCCAGACCGTTTACCAGCTCTGTTGCCCCTCTCTGCACTGCCCCGAAATACTGTGCCGTGCCGAGGATGACAGCATTACTTCCGCCGAGAAGTGTCACGATATTGCCCAGACTGGCGGCTTGCGCCTCCAGCTGTGCGAGCTGTCCCATACAGGTCTCGTCGCTCTCATATCCCGGTATGCTCTTTATCTGTTCCAACGCAGCAGATAATTCATTAATCTGCGCGGTCAATGTCTGTATTGCCGCCGTGTTTCCCGCCTGAAGCTGTGTCAGATCCAGCCCCGCCTCCTTCAACGCCGCCATATAACTTTCATAGGAAATACTTGCCTGCAGCGATGCCGCACCCTCATAGCTGCTCCTGATTCCCTGTCTAATTGCCGCCGAACTCTGTGTCAGCTGTGCTAACTGGTCAGTTTCCACAGACACCGACGAAAGCTCCGACTGAAGCGTCTGAAGCGCCGTAAGCATCTGAGCCGAACCGCCCGTGAGCGTTCCCGACTGTGCATTCAAATTATTCAGTGCCGCCTGCATAGCCTTCACTCCGTCATTCAGTTCCCTGATTCCTGCATCCAGCGTCTTTAACCCGTCGTCCATCGAGGCAGCACCGTCCGTTAAACTGCTTCCTCCGTCCCGCAGTTCTGCCGTACCGTCAGAGACGGCTGCCGCGCCGTCATCCAGATCTCTGGCTGCATTCATGATCTCCGTGACCTTATCCATCAGTTCTTCGTCATCGACCTCAATGTCAAGATCGAGCTTTATGCCGTTGATTGCTATCGCGTCCATCTCAAAGTCTCTGACATCCGCAGTCACCACCGCCTCCAGTCCTTTTCCCGGAAGAACCGTGTAGCTGATCTGCTTATCCGCGCCAACATTCGCAACCGTTGCCCCCTCCGCACTGATATTTTCACAGTTCTGCGTGGAGAGCGTCATATTGACCTGCAAGGCATAATCCTCATAGAACTCTCCCTTACAGGCATCATTTTTTTCAACCTTCAGCGCTATGACCAGCTGACCAGAGCTTCCCGCCAGTTCATCGGGTGATAGTTCTTTCCCGTCAAGTCTGTACTTCACCGAAATTTTCCAAGGAATCTGCGCATTTTCCAACGTTCCCTGATAATAGACCTTCTCCTTCTCCGTAGAAAATGTGACAACACCGTTCTCAAGGTTGATGGCGTCCGTGGCATTCAGCATCTTTACCGCGCTGTAGTCTCCGTAATCCGTCACATCTCCCTTTCCGAAAATATTGACAACATTGACGCTCTCAACCGTTCCGTCAGCGCCTGTCATAACATAGACGACCTCTTCCTTCGGCTGCGCATTTTCCGCCGCAGAAACTTTCATCCCTGACATTCCAACAGCGGTTGTCAGGACTGCCAGAGCAGTCATTCCCGCGATCACACTCTTTTGATTCCAGTTTTTTCTACTCATGTTTCTTTCCCGCCTTTCTATTCTTTTTTATAAAGGTTCCGTCAAATAAATACAGCATTCCCGGCAATACAAACAGGACGATTGCCAACGAACACAGAGTTCCCTTTCCCAGAAAATATCCCAGCTGTGAGAGCACTCCGTGACTCGAGATTGCCCCGAGCAGGAAGCCCACAACCGTCAGTACATTCCCCGACGTAAGGATCGAGACCGTCACCGCCGCCAATGTGTCCGTGATGGCATCCTTCTTTCCTCTGGTCTGCCTGTATTCCTTGTAACGCTCCGTCAGGAGGATCGCATAGTCAACGGTCGCCCCCAGCTGCACGGAGCTGATAATCAGATAAGAAATGTAGAACACTGTCGAGTCCGTGAAATAAGGAATCGCCAGATTGATCCATACCGCCGTCTCGATGCTCAGCACCAGAAGCACCGGCAGCATCACCGAGCGAAGCGTCAGCAGCAGAACGAGAAAGACCGCACCGATCGCCACGAGATTCACCTTCGTCATATCCTTTGTTATCGTATCCATCAGGTCATAGGTCGAAATGCCTTCCCCTGCCAGATACCATTCGCCCGGATAATAGGCTTCCGCCGTGTCCCGGATAACTTCGACCAACCGGAAGGTATCGCTGCCCTCATACTCCGCGTCCACAGATATTACCATCCGCGTGTACTGGTCGGAACACAGCTTTGCATAAGTGGCCTGATCCAGATAGCTCTCCGGAATCTCCATCCCCACCGTATCGACATAGGACAAAATACTGCTTACCTGTGGGATCAGGTGCAGGTCATCCGAGAGCTGCTTCTGTGTTGCCTTATCCTGTTTCGGAACCATCAGCACATAGGTGTCACTCTTGCCGAAAATCTCCTCGATCCTCGCCGTGTCCGCACCGGTCTTTGTCGTTTCGTCGAAAATCTTGGACGCTCCGTAATAAAAGCTGTTAGCATTCGAGGCAAGATAAGAGGGGACAATGACCGCCACGAACAGAATCAGCATCGGCAGCATAATCTTCTGTACAAACCTTCCAAATCCCCCGAAGGATGGGACAAACGGCTTGTGCTGCAGTTTGTCGAGCCATTTATAGGTTGCTAAAATCAGGCAGGGCATAAAGGTGAAGACCGTGATAAGGCTGATTGCAATTCCCTTTGCCAGCGCCCTTCCCAGATCAGGGCCGATCTGGAACCGCATCAGACAGAGGGCGAGGAAACCGATTACCGTTGTCAGTCCGCTGGACAGGATAGAGGAGGTAGACATTGTAAGCGCCTCCACCATCGCCTCCTTTGCGCTCTCCTGTTCCTTCCGGCATTCTGAAAAACGATGTATCAGAAATACCGAGTAGTCCATCGACACGGCAAGCTGCAAAATGGTGCCCGCCGCATTTGTCACGAAAGAAATCTCTCCGAAGATCAGGTTGGATCCGGCGTTGATGATAACGGCAACCCCAAGTCCGATCATGACGACAACCGGCTCGAACCATGACTCTGTTGTCAGAATCAGCACCAGAATGACAAAGCTTATCGCAATGGTTGATATTCTTGATATTTCCCGGATAGTGCTCTCCGTTGCCGCAGCCGTCGACACTGCGCTTCCGGTCATTGCGTTCTCTTCCCCGATGATGTCTCTGATCCCGCTGACCGCTTCGCTTCTGTATTCATTGGAAACCGTGACAGAATACAGAGCATTTCCGTCCCGGTAATAATTTTCGACCGTCTCCTGATCCATGACATCAAGGGGCTTTTCAATCGTCTCCGCATCATCCAGCCATGTGACCTCCGTCACGCCCTGAACTGCCTCTATCCGCGCTTTGTATTCCAACGCCTCCGGTATTGTTACATTCTCCACCATCACTCTGGCATTTGGCACACCACCGCCAAATTCCTGTTCCATAAGGTCAAGTGCAACTGTCGAGGCGCTGTTCTCCGGCAGATAATCATTCATGTCATAATCGACCCGGACGAAGCCCTTACACACGGCGCAAACCAGAGACGCTACTGCAAAGACTGTGATTACCAGCTTAGGATGACTTACAATCCAGTTGTAAAATTTCTTCATTTTCCCGCATCCTTTCTCTTAAAAATTGTTCCTATGCCGGAATTATAGGGACGGTCGCCTCTCCATTCCACGGTCAAACCGGCGGCAATGTGTAAATACGGACAAATTGCCCGATTTGATGGGCAAATGACATAGAAAACAAATTGCCTTTTTTATGGACAGTTGTATAATAAATGTATCCGGATTTATAACAGGAGGATATAGCATGACGCATCAGGAGACTTCCCTTCAGACAAAAAAGATGCTTTGCACTTCGCTGAAAAAGATCATGAAGCACAAAGCATTTTCCAAGATAACGGTAAGTGAATTGATTAAAGACTGCAATGTAAACAGAAAGACCTTTTACTATCATTTTGAAGACATCTACGGGCTGCTGAAATGGATGCTGGAGCAGGAAGCCTTCGAGGTCGTCAAACAGTTCGACCTGCTCGTCAACTACAGGGATGCCTTTGATTTTGCAATCAATTATGTAGAGCAGAACTCCTTCTTTCTGAACTGCATCTACGACTCCGTCGGCCGCGACGAGCTCAAAAGATTCTTCTATCAGGATTTTATCGGGCTGATTGAGCGGATTGTGAGAGATACCGAAAAGGAGCTGAACACCCACGTTTCCGACAGCTTCCGGCATTTTCTATGCAATTTCTACACCGAAGCCACCGCAGGGCTGTTGATTGACCTGTTCCAAAAGCCGGATGAGTATGACAAGACAGAGCTGCTTGACCACATCTCTGTCATGATCCACACTTCGCTGCCGACGGTGCTCGCTTCGGGCGCTTAAAGTTCTTCCAGATACAGCTGTACTCTGTTCTGGATAATCCCTGCGACCTCATGTGCGCTCTTATCTCCGGCAAAAAAAGCGGCTGCTTCTTCCATAATAATACTTCTGACCGTATTCCATTCCGTTTTTCTCGGAATACATTGTTCCATCAGCTCCAGATACTCCGGCAGATAGGAGGTTCCGTCCTCCCTGCCGGTCAACGGGATTACCTCTCTCTCACCCATGACAAAAATCGGAATCGGAGCCTTCTCTCCGTACAGCTCCACCTGCTCCTTCACACAGTCCTGTAAGACATCCCTTCTCACCCAGTCCGTACAGTACCGCCTCTGCGTCTCATAATCCAGCAGATAATTCAGGAAATCATCTATGATCTCCCTGTGCTCCGCACCGGTGCTGACCGCCACGCATCCATTGTAGAAATTGAAATAGCTGCCGCTATCGCCCTGTGTCGGATAGCCGACGCAATGATAGTCTTCTCCCATTGCCGCCAACGCTCTGCCAAATTCCAGAAAACCGCCATCGAAAGCATATGCCAGTGCCCTGCCCTCCGCCATTTCGTGCCGTTGTTCCTCCAGCGAAAGGTTGCTGTCTCCCGCCGTTTCCTTTCCGTAGCGTTTACACAGTTCAAGCAGCGCCTCAAACTCCGCTGTCCCGTAGCTGCATTTCTTACTTGTCACATCCAGAAAAGGGGTATTCTCCATATCCGCCAGCGCCAGCTCATACAGCATCTGTACTGCCGTAGTATCGTAAGGCAGACAGGCAAAACGTTCCAGCGCTACGCTTTCTTCCATTAGCGCCAGCGCCTCGTCCAGCGTCCACGTTTTCTCTTTCCATGTATTGTCGGAAACAAACAGTGTCGAAACCGAAGTCTCACAGGTAATTCCGTACAAGGCATTCCCCACCATGCCATTCTGCATCACTCCCGGATAAATCTGCGAAACCGTCTCGTCGCGCAGGACTCCGCTCAAATCCTCCAATGCTCCCTTATCCTGCAGCGCAAGGAGCTGCTCTCTTCTCAGCACCAGAAGCTCCGGTCCGTTCCCCTGGGAAATATCTGTCAGCAGCTGATTCAACAGCACATCTCCAAACACTCCGTCCGGAGACTTTACCTGTATTGTCACTCCCGGATGCCGTCTTGTGTACGCTGCCGCGCAGTCACTCACATACTCCCCGAAGGTCGTCATCAGGATTTCGAGTTCCACCGATTCCGCCTCCGGCTCATTTACCAGCCTGATCGCATACTGCTCACTGCTCTCCTGAAAGAATGCAAAAATATCTCCTGCTGCATTCTGTAAAATTGCATCGCAGCCGCTAGTCGGCATCTTATCATATATCATCTGACAACTGCCGACAGGAGCATTCCAGCAGAACAGTTCTTTTCCCTTCAGAAAATAAATCTCGCCGCTCCGGCTAAAATCCTTTTCTTCCCCTAAAAAGCCTGCTCCACTATATAAGACAGCCGTTTTCACACCGTCAAAGGCAATCAGAACATTTTGATCATCCTGCGTTCTCCAATACTCAAAGACCGGAATTCCCGCAGGCAGTTTCCCCCTGTAGTTCAGCAGCTCCTGCCTTTCCGTCGTCATCGTGTGCAGCAACGTGCCTTCCCGGTCAAGAATATAGACGGCTGCTCCGTCGGTAGCACTGACATACGCCCTTCCTTCGGCATCACAATAGCACCCGCTGATCATTTCTCCCTTCTGCACGCCAAAGCCTGCTGCCGTCAGCGCAGGCAGAAGCTCCACGGCAGACGATACGTTTCCGTCGCGGTCGGCACTGATTGCAAGCAATTGAACCGTTGCTCCCTCCTCATCGTGCACTTGCAGAAAATATCGGAACGCACCTGAAACAACGTCCATCCCGACAATATTCGCCCGCAGCTTTTCTATCGCTTCCAACGCGGAAGCAAGCTCAGCCGTCCCCTCCGATGCCTTCAACGTAAGCGGCTTCGTCTCGCCGTCCATCCTGTCCGTATTATATTCCGTCAGGAACCATTCTCTGCTCTGTTCGCCGTTGTGCAGTGCATAAAACTCCGACAGCACAAAATAGGATGCCCCGTCTGATGCACGGAGGCAGATACCGGGTGTCCTTCCCTCCGCCCTCGGTAGAAAGCCCTCCACATAGTCCGCGACCGACCACATATTCCCGGCTTCCGTTATCTCCCCGGAAAATTTCCACTCTGTCGAAAGCAAATCCGCTTCCTTCTGCTGTGACTGTTCCGCAGAATTTTCTGCGTGACTGCCTTCCGCCGTCTCTATGCCTGCCGTTCTCCCACAGCCTGCCAGCAGTAAAGCCGACATACCGACCAGTGCCAGAGCCTTTCTTATTGTTGACCGCATTCCCTGCCTCCTCGTGCATCATTATCTGGGGTTGTAATAGTGCATCTTGACGTTTTATTTACACAAATTATGGCTATCAAAGCAGTGGCTATCACTATGTTCTATCGCACAGGTTCTGAATTCTGTCTTAAGAAGTGCCCCACACCCAGAACAATAAATTTTGTGTTGAGCACTAACCGTTGTAACAACACATGTTCCCACATACCCATTCGGATACCTTATTGTATGTGTAGTTGTACTTCCATATTGGGTTCCACATACAACCGTCGTTCCCGTCGCACCACACTCTGGTGTTGCTGTGCACGCCGACGCATTTCCTCCTGCCGCAATACCCATTGCTATCACTAATCCCATGGTGGCAATTGCTTTTTTCAATCTAATCATATTTATTTTTCTCCTTTTGTTTTTTTCATGCGCATGAAATTAATTTCAGTATAGCAGAGATACTCTTTTCCACCATATCGTCTGACGCAATTTTTCTTTTCGCAATACGCTCTGTTTATTAACGCTGTTTTACTATATTCTTATCTTATACATACACATGACAACTTGTAGGGAGGCAATATTTATGAAAAAAGTAACCGTCAAATTACTTGTGATTATTATACTATGTACGCATACTCCAATTATACAACATCTCAAAACTAATATTTGGACTTTAACCCCATCACATTTAACGCAGTATTGCTTAATAGATTTAGACGATATCTATCAAGATTGTTGACATTTTAAATCGTTCAACTCTTCCTCTACTGCCAACGCTATTTTTTTCTTATCCAGTAATTTAAACAAAACAATTGCCTGTTCATAACGTTCTATGGCTAACTCGTATCTTCCAAGGTGTGAGTTAGCCACAGCATTATAGTAAAGTAATTGCGGCAGTCCATTCATTCTTCTATTTTTTTTACAGTAGTCAATCCCTTTTTGACTATATCTCTCTGCTTCATCATGCTTTTTAGCAATTTCTAATTGCTTTACCAAATTACAAGTCAACATATTATAATGTCTTCTGGTTATATTTTCACATAACATATCTTGCTCTAAAAAATCTACCAAAAACTTGAATATCCTAATCGATCTACCACCATTTCCTTCCTTGGCATCAATGAGAGCTAGATTATTTAATATTTCTATTTCTGTGGATGTCAATAAAATGGTCTTATACATCATTCCTTCATCAAACTCTGGAACCGTGAGTCGCAATGCATAGTTCAGCTGCTGCCTTATTTCCGTCAATTTTTCCCTTCTCTGATGTAAATTCTGAATTGCCACGGACATTATCAAAAACTGTTTTTCCAATACCCCCTCAGTGCCTCTTACTGTTATCAACCGTCGGTACTCTTCTATCAATTTCTCTGTATCTTCTAAGTCCATCATACCTAGCCTTATCTTTTCTTCCAAACGGTGCTTTTTAATTTCAAGACCATCCGCATAAATAATCAAGTTTTCGGTACTATGTCCCAAACGTTCTAATAATGCCTCCTCAACTTTCAAAGATGGCTTCTGACTTCCGTTTTCAATACGTGATAGGGTTGTTACTGAGCAAAGCCCAAAGCATAATTCTTCCTGAGAAATTTTCTTTCTTTTACGTTCTACTCTAATAATTTCACCTATCCTATATACTTCCATTACTTCCTCCTGCTTTATATACAATTCAGAATTACCTAAACATCTCTTGCTATCTCATTAAAGTGTGTCTCACAATAATATGATAACACAGACGTTTCTTTCTTGCAATCACTCTTTTCCGCAGTTACATCCCATTTCATGGTTGTAACTGCTGGAAGGAAGTGATATAATCCAAAAATCACTTCAAAATTTGTGTCTGCGCGCACTTGACACAAACTCGCTATGCGCAAAAAACGTGCGCAGAAATGGGAGAAAACTATGGAAATCAAATATAGGCCCGCAGAAATTGAAGATGCCGAATCCTTAATAGCCATCTACAATGCCTCTTTTTACAGTGATTATATGAAATATGGACAATGTCCTGCCTATGGTAAAACAAAGGAAATGATGGAACAATCAATTCTCAATTATCCCAAATTCATTATCACCTGCGATGACATACCCGTTGGCTGTATTTCCTGCAAAGAAGAGGAACCCAGAGTATATGATATTGGCTGTCTGTGCGTGGTTCCTGAGTTTCAGGGAAAGGGAATCGGAACACAGACCGTGAAATTTATAATGTCCTATTACAAAGACTGGGATAAATTCACGTTAATTACACCCGCTGACAAAGAAGAAAATGTAAAGTTTTATACAGAAAAATGCGGATTCGATATTGTGTCTACCGAAATGGATGGAAATGTAAAAGTGGTTCGATTCGTTCTGGAAAATCCCTCCTAAGTACCGGAGGGATTTTTTCTGCCACGGAGAGCGTAAGGCTGTCTAAATTGTGCCCATACTTTCCGGCATCCATATTTTCGCAGGTATAAGTGCCCGGTTTGTACATGCGCTTTCCACCTCTCACACTTACCGCAGGTACAGACGCTTGGTTTGTACATGCGCTTTTCCGCTTCTCCCACTTTCCGCAGGTACAGACGCTTGGTTTGTACGTGCGCTTTTCCGCTTCTCCCGCTTTCCGCAGGTACAGACGCTTGGTTTATACATGCGTCTTTCCGCTTCTCCCACTTTCCGCAGGTACCCTCGCTTGGTTTATACATGCGTCTTTCCACTTCTCGCGCTTTCCGCAGGTACAGACGCTTGGTTTATACATGCGTCCTTCCGCTTCTCGCGCTTTCCGCAGGTACCCTCGCTCGATTTATACCTGCGTCTTTCCGCTTCTCGCGCTTTCCGCAGGTACCCTCGCTCGATTTGTACCTGCACTTTTCCGTTTCTTCACTTTCCCCGGACATAATTTTAGGGACGCCTCTCCTGCTGCGGAAAGCGTCCCTCTAAAATTTCACCTATATGAACTTGCACAGAAATCTCAGTGCTCCTCTACTCATTCAAATTCCCACAATTCTGACCATGGCACAAGCTACATCCCCGCAGATTGGCTTAACTGGGCAACGATCTGTTCTGTAGTCTCTCCAAGGTCACTGATCTCCTGCCAGACCACGCTCGTCGTACTTTTGCTGTACCCTGCAAAGTAGTTCTCTGCCGCGTTTTCATACGCTTCCTCTGTGATTGCATTTCCGTCAGCATCCTCGCAGGTGACGGTCGGCACTCCCTCATCGTATATAGTCGTCCTGTAGGCTATCGGCACTGTACTGATCCTTCCGTCCGAAAGAGTGAGTTCACGGACATTCTCATAATATTCCGCTGCCCCATTCCTTATCAAATCGTATACGGCATAAAAATAGTGCCCCTGTTCGTCCGTATAGGTCTCCAATGTATCGGAAACAATATCGGGCTGGGAATCCCCTTCCACGAAGTCCGTCTCGCATTCATTAAGTCCGTCATAGCTTTCATTGACCTCATAGAAGCGGCTGTAGGTATAAATTCCCGTGCCTGTGACCTCGGTCACGATAATTTCATATCTTCCGTTATGGTCAAGATCTGTCACCGCGCATTGGCAAAGATCGCTTGCAAACTCCATCTCCTGCATCCAAAGGTCTCTGCATTCCGCGATCACCTGCAGTTGCTCGCTAAGACTTTTCCCCGACGGTTCTTCTTCCTGCAATGACTCCGTGGAATCCGTTGTCTCATCCGCGCTGCTTTCCTCTGTATCGCTCTGCACGATGTTCCCTGTATTTTCTGTTCCGGTCGGCTCAATATTTTCCTCAGCTTCCGTGCCGCATCCGGCAAGCCCGATCAGACAGCCCATAATAACCGCTGTCAAATACATTCTCTTCATCTGAATTTCTCCCCTGCTTTCATATTTCTACAGGGAACATCCTAGCACAGACGCACTCCTTCCGCAAGCAGCAAATCAGGACAGAGTATCCCTCCTAACGACAAAATACTGAAATTGAAAGCCTCATCTGGCTGAAAATGTCTGAATTGTTTTCAGGGTTTCGGAACCAAGTTGTGCTAAGTGTTGATCAAACAGCTAAGTACACTCACAAAAATCCTTAACTCGCTACGCTCAAACAGGCGGATTTTTGCTCATAACGCTCTTTTGTCACCACTAGGCACAACTAGAGGTTCCTACACATTCAAACAATTCGGACAATTACAGCCTATCAGAGCTCCCTACTCCAACACTGCGACAGAAGAAACGTCCCCGAAGACAGCGCAGCCATGGGCGGGAATGCTGAGCTGCAGCTTTCCATCAGACACCTCCGCTGCGGCTCCGGTCCAG
>USGM01000094.1 GCA_900554205.1 uncultured Lachnospiraceae bacterium | reverse complement strand
AATTCCCAACATCAGCAATTAAGTTAGACGGAAGAAAAATCAATTACTATGATTTCCTTATGTCGGCAGAGGAGCCGGAATGCAATGCCGCAATACAAAGAATGGTTCCGCAAATTAATCTGGAGCAGATAAAAGGGTTTATTGATGAAGTACCCTTTATCACCGAGTTGCAGAAAAACTTTTACAAGAGGTATATAACTGCAAGGTTTGAGCAGATTTTAAAACCTGCATATGACATGGTAATGTCAGAAAATCAGGAGTTGTCGGAATCAAAAATAACAATGTAATAGATGTACTGTAAGGACACCTTAAGAATGAGGAAGGAGAAAGTTGCTTGGAGTTTGAAAAGTTTGAGGAAATATATCAGGTATTGGAAGCACAGAAGGAAAAGGACGAGACAGCAACAGAACTGTACGCAGATGTAAAGGATCAGCAAGCTGGAAGCGGATCGGAAGATTTTCGGTAATTTTGCCTGTTACTATATTTTTCGCATTGAGTGTGAACAGGCATAGCAGGAAACATGGCCAGTAAAAAAATTTATTCAGATAATGGAAAAAATAAAAAGAAGCACTCACTTTGTGATAAAGTATTTAGGTCTGACAACCCAATACAAACGTGTGCTGATGTATTTATTCGTTTATGGATGCAGAAGATGGGATCATTTTATATGATTGAGAAAGCCTCAGAAAAAAGATTTGAAGGATGGCCGCTTGATTCTCTGTCCATTAATAAAGAAAATGGCAAATATTTTGTGGACGGAAGCAGCGGTGAAAGCAAAGAAAATATTATAAAAGATCAATATGAAAAGAGTATAGTAGATTTTCTGACAACATCTTTAAATGCTGTAGCGAAATAACAAGGGGGAAATTTGATGACAACAACTGACTTTTCAACGATAACCGCCTGCGGAGAATGTTGCGTCGAGTGTAAGAAAAAATTGTCCGGGGAATGTCCGGGCTGTATAGAAGCCGATGGTGCTGTCCCGGAGTGGAAGGAATCGGGCAGATGTAAGATACATACCTGCGTGCGGGAACATGGTGTGCAGTTTTGCGGTTTATGCAGGGAGTTCCCATGCGATAAGATACCGAAGCTGATTCCGTGGAATCCGAATATTGTAGAGCACCTGACAAATTTGCGGGATGCATATGAAACCGTATATGGAGAACGGAAGCATTGAAAATGAGAAGTGGAGGATATCCATGAACCTGAGAGCATAACAAATAAACCATCTTACGGTGGTCACTTAAAAAAATGAATATTAGAAATGTTAAGGTTATGTAGTTGCCGACTTGATTTTATAACCTTGGTTTCAGATCAACATAAGGGTCTGTTCTATGGTGATTTCACGCCCCACTGGAGGAAGATCAGTTTTCCGGTAAAGTTCCGGTTATAGTTTTCCCCATTCTTCAACATGTGGTATAATGCGGTAAGAAGCTTTCTTGCTATCGCAATGATTGCTTTCAAAGGTTTGATATAGCATCCTGATAGGGAGCGGCGAGCGCAAGAATGAGTTCTTCAAGCTCTGTTTTCCGGGATTCAAGGTTTTCATAATGATCTTTGATGATCCTGAGTTTGCCGGCCTGCCCAGGAGTGATAAAGCCGTCAATGGCATCACGGAGCTCCGGAAGTTTTTTCTTCAATCTTTTGTAAACAAGAGGCTCAAGATCAAAAGAAGTATCTGCGGGATTTTCCAAAAGCTTATCCGGTATCGCCTGTGCAGATTTGCCGAAGGTGTCCGAGACAACGTTTCCCGGCTGGATATTGGAAACCGTGAGACAGTTCTGCAAATGATTCTTTCCACGGATAGCCTTAACATATTTGGGATGGGCAAGGACAATCGAACAATCCTTTTCGAGGTTGTTATAAACAGGGATCCAGTATTTACCGGTGGATTCCATACAGATATCCCTGCAGTTCCTGTCGAGCAGCCATTGTAACAGAGTTTTCAGACCGCCCGTGTAGGTCGGAAACCGGTGGCTCTCGTAAGAAGTGACGCCTTTATCATTGGTAGAAGCGATACAGGCGACTACAAAAGTCTTGTGGACATCAATATCACAGCAGATTTTGTACAAGATTTTAAGCCAAAGGGATTCCTTTCTGAACCAGAGGTTCAAAGAATTATAGGGAGAGACGGCATTGGCTGAACGCCTAAGCCATAAACGAGAATGTTTAAGCAAAGATAAGATTACGTGCTCAGAGTCACACTTATTTGTGCTTGAAAAGGCGGACTACACATATGAACATACGGTCATCCGGCAAGCCGGACAGCCCACTCACATCCCCGTGATTTGTAGTATACCGAGATCCCTATAAGAAGATTATAGAAGAAAAGAAAGCTTGGGCAACCATTTTCATAACGTTTCGTGCCTGAGCGAAGCGAAAGGAATGGATATAAACATGAAACTAGGAGTAATTTCGGATATACACAGCAATGTTATAGCGTTCCGGGCGGCAGTGGCGGCATTGGAGGCGAAGGGGTGTGAGGAGTATCTATTCCTCGGGGACTATGTCTCCGATACACCGTATACAAGGGAGACGCTGGACGATCTCTATGATTTCATGAAGGCGCATCACTGCAGCCTTCTTCGCGGGAACCGTGAGGATTACATGCTGACCCAGCATGAGGTCAGGAAGAACGGAATACAGGAACAGTTTTGGATCAATAATTCCGCGAGCGGCAACCTGCTCTACACCTACGAGCAGTTGACGGAGGAGGATTTTGCGTTTTTTGAGAGCCTGCCGATCAGCTTCCGCTATGAGCGAGAGGGCTGTCCGGCGATTACCTGCTGTCACGGCTCACCGGACAATAACAGGGAGCTTCTGCAGTTGGGTGGCGACAATACAAAGCGTTGGCTGGGAAAAGTCGATACGGATTATCTTCTCTGCGCCCACACGCATTTCCCGGGCGAATTTCCATACATGGGAAAGCATTATTTCAATTCCGGCTGCGTTGGCATCTCGATCAACGATGCGGGTTATGCGCAGTGCATGACGCTGGAACTGACCGAAACGGACGGCGGAGCGGCGTGGAAGCCGGAATTTATGAAGGTACCGTATGACAACAGGCGGGTCGTGGAGCATATGGTAAGCTGCGGGCTGTTGGACAGGGCACCGTGGTTTATCAACGGTAATATCCAGACACTGCTGACGGGCGTGGATCATGCTGCGGAGCTGTGCGCGCTTGCGGCGAAGCTGTCGGAGAAGGCGGAGGAGAAGAACGTCTGGCCGCTGATTGGGGAGAATTACTTCGCACAGGCGGCGGAAGCGCTGGGAATCCCGGATTACCGACGGAGGCAGGGGGCAGGCAGATCCGGAAACTGGCTGCGTGAAATTGAGGGAAAAACATCTTTTGAAAAAATAATTTAAAAAATTTAAAAAAAGTACTTGCATTTTTTCAAAAAGTGTATTATTATTTACAAGTACCGTTCAGAACGGTGCTTGACATGGCTGGTTGGTCAAGCGGTTAAGACGTCGCCCTCTCACGGCGAAAACAGGGGTTCGATTCCCCTACCAGCTGCTTATTCATTTATGAATAGCCCAACCCTAGGAAGTACTGAAACTCAAAACTTGAGTTCAGTGCTTTTTTGTTGTTATTGATTTTGTTTATAGTTCTGAAAATAAAATAAAGTAAAATAAATCTCTTGCACCTCGAAAAATTTTGGTGTATAGTGTTTCACGATTAGCTTCTAGGGATCAAAAACATTTATTATAGAAGAAACAGAAATGAAGGGAAGATTGACGGTATGGCAAAGTATCTGGTTATTGTGGAGTCACCTGCCAAGGTGAAGACGATCAAGAAGTTTCTGGGATCAAACTATGAGGTGGCGGCAAGCAACGGACATGTCAGAGATTTACCAAAGAGTACGCTCGGAATTGATGTAGAGCATGACTACGAGCCTAAATATATTACGATCAGAGGCAAGGGGGATATTCTCGCCAATCTTAGAAAGGAAGTAAAGAAAGCAGAGAAGATTTATCTGGCAACTGACCCTGACCGTGAGGGAGAGGCGATTTCGTGGCATCTTTATTATGCACTGAAGCTTGAAAACAAGAAGGTCTACCGAATTACCTTCAACGAGATCACGAAGACGGCGGTCAAGGAATCGCTTAAGAACGCGAGAGAGATCAACATGAATCTGGTGGATGCGCAGCAGGCGCGCCGCGCGCTCGACAGAATGGTGGGCTATCGTATATCGCCTCTTCTCTGGGCAAAGATCAAGAGGGGACTGAGCGCCGGAAGAGTACAGTCGGTTGCCCTGCGCATTATCTGCGATAGGGAGGATGAAATCAATGACTTCGTTCCGGAGGAGTACTGGAGCCTCGATGTGAATCTGAAGGTCGAGGGGGAAAAGAAACCGATCTGTGCAAAATATTACGGCACGACGAAGGAAAAACAGGCGATCACCAGCAGGGAGCAGGCGGAGACAATCCAGAAATCCCTTGAGGGGGCGCAGTATAAGGTGGCAGAGGTGAAGAAGGGCGAGCGCCTGAAAAAGCCGCCGCTGCCGTTTACGACATCAACGCTTCAGCAGGAGGCAAGCAAGACCCTGAATTTCTCCACGCAGAAGACGATGCGTCTGGCACAGCAGCTCTATGAAGGCGTTGACATTAAGGGCGAAGGAACGGTCGGTCTGATCACCTACCTTCGTACAGATTCCACCCGTGTCTCCGAGGAAGCAGAGCATATGGCTGCGGAGTTTATCGGTGCGCATTACGGCGAACAATATCTGAACGGCGAGAGCACCGGCAAGAAGGGCGGACAGAAGATCCAGGATGCGCATGAAGCGATCCGTCCGACGGATCTGAACAGAATACCGCTGGAGATCAAGGATGAACTGCCGAGAGACCTGTTCAGACTGTATCAGCTGATCTGGAAAAGATTTGTCGCAAGCAGGATGAGCGCGGCATTGTACGAGACGGTTTCCGTGAAAATCCAGGCAAAGGAGCAGGTGTTTACACTTGCCGCCTCCACGCGGAAATTCGACGGCTTTATGAGCGTGTATGTTTCGGAGGACGATAAGGAGGAGGAAAATGCGCTGAGCGGAGCGTTGGACAAGGAGAGCAGGCTGAGCTTTGAGTCCTTTGATGCCAGACAGCATTTCACGCAGCCTCCGGCACACTATACCGAGGCGTCCCTTGTCAAGGCGCTGGAAGAGCTCGGCATCGGCCGTCCCAGTACCTATGCCCCTACAATCACGACAATTCTGGCGAGAAGGTATATTGCAAAGGAAAATAAGAACCTTTACGTCACGGAGCTCGGTGAGGTTGTCAACAATATGATGAAGGAAGCCTTTCCGTCGATTGTGGATGTGAATTTCACGGCGAATATGGAGGCTCTTCTGGACGGTGTGGAAGAGGGAACGGTGAAGTGGAAGACGGTTATCTCCAACTTCTATCCTGATCTGGAAGAGGCGGTCAAGAAGGCGGAGAAGGAACTGGAACAGGTAAAGATTGAGGACGAGGTCAGCGACGAGGTCTGCGATCTCTGCGGAAGGCAGATGGTGATCAAATACGGACCGCACGGCAGATTCCTCGCGTGCCCGGGCTTCCCTGAGTGCCGCAACACGAAGCCGTATTTTGAGAAGATCGGTGTCGCCTGCCCGAAGTGTGGCAAGGACATTGTTCTGAAAAAAACGAAAAAAGGCAGAAAATATTACGGCTGCATTGACAACCCGAACTGTGATTTTATGGCATGGCAGCGCCCGACAGACAAGAGGTGCCCGAAGTGCGGAACAGTCATGCTTGCCAAGGGAAACAAGCTGGTCTGTGCAAATGAACAGTGTGGTTATCATATGTTGACTGAATTGTCAAATAAATCGTGAAAAAAACAAATAAATCAATAAATTACGCATTGAAAACAGTCTTTTTGTGTGCTAAACTGTATGTAATGAAACATTCACCGTGTTACTGAAAAAACGGCCGCACAGGGCATCGTGGCATTCATGGACGGAGGGAATAGGTATGAGTAGCGTACAGCTGTTGGACAAAACCAGAAAGATTGGAAAGTTACTGCATAATAATAATTCCAGCAAGGTAGTGTTTAATGATATCTGCAAGGTGATGCGTGAAATATTGAATTCAAATGTTCTGGTCATCAGCAGGAAGGGAAAGGTGCTCGGTGTCGGAAAATCGGAGGGCATTGAGTCCATAACGGAGCTGATTGACGAGAACATCGGCGGTTTTATTGATAATATGCTGAATGAACGTCTGCTCGGCGTCCTCTCCACGAAGGAGAACGTGAATCTCGAGACATTGGGCTTTGAGCGCACTGACACAAGGAAGTTTCAGGCGATCATCACCCCGATCGAGATCGCGGGAGAGAGGCTCGGCACACTTTTCATCTACAAATGTGATGCACAGTACGATATTGACGATATTATCCTCTGCGAATACGGCTCCACGGTAGTCGGATTGGAAATGCTGCGCGCTGTCAATGAGGAGAGTGCGGAGGAGAGCCGGAAGGTGGCAGTGGTGAAATCGGCGATCAGCACGCTTTCTTTCTCTGAGATGGAGGCGATTACCCATATCTTTGATGAACTGAACGGCATGGAGGGTATTCTGGTTGCCAGCAAGATTGCGGATCGGGTGGGCATTACCCGCTCGGTGATTGTAAATGCGTTGCGGAAGTTCGAGAGCGCCGGCGTGATCGAGTCGCGGTCTTCGGGCATGAAGGGCACTTACATCAAGGTGCTGAATGATGTTGTGTTTGACGAAATCGAGGAATTGAAGCGGCAGAATCTTCAGAAACAGACGAAATTCTGATGCCAATTGAATGTCGATATACAATACATGAACGTTTTAAAAAGGAATTTATTGCGTTGCAATAGGTTCCTTTTTATATGCTACAAAAGTACTAAATAGAACAAAATCTATTGTTTTTTTAGCGAAATCCACTATAATAAAGTAGAGTGGGTGGGCTGTAGCCCATGATCGTTGACCTGGAGGGAAAAGGATATGATACAGACAAATGTATTTGACTATGTAAGGATTCTGGACAAGGCTGCGGATGCAAGCTGGCTGCGCAATGAGGCGATAGGAAACAATATTGCAAATGCTGACACGCCCGGATATAAGAGACAGGATGTCGCGTTTGAATCTGTACTGAAAAAAGCGTTGGGCAATAACCGTTACGAGTCAACAGACTCCAAGGTGGCGAGGGCAAAGACAAAGAACCTGTCGGTCAGAACCTACACCGATTACGATAACTTTTCTTATCGCCTGGACAAGAATAATGTCGATATTGAAAATGAAAATGTGATGCTTGCGGAGAACCAGCTGAAGTACCAGGGGCTGTTGTCCAGCATCAACGAGGAATTTCAGAATTTACAGATTGCAATGAAGTAATGTTAAGCAGAAAGCAAGAGGAGAGAAGAGTATGAGTATGTTTTCAGCCTTTAATATCAATGCGTCGGGTCTGACCGCACAGCGGTATCGCATGGATGTCATATCGGAGAACGTGGCAAATGCAAGCACGACCAGAACGGCGGACGGTACGCCCTACCGCAGAAAGGTCGTGACCTTCGAGGAAAAGGGTGGTCAGACTGCGTTCAGCCGCGTTCTCGGTGAGGCGGCTTACAGCCATGGTTATTCCGGACAGGGAGTGAAGGTCAGCGGCCTGTATCAGGATTACGAGACGGAGATGAAGAAGGTGTATGACCCTTCCCATCCCGATGCGGACGATGACGGCTATGTCACCTATCCGAATGTAAATATTATTACAGAGATGACGAACCTGATTGATGCCAGCCGCGCGTACGAGGCAAATTCGACGGCTTTCAGTGCGAGCAAGTCCATGGCACTGCAGGGACTTGAGCTGAATCAGTAATACATAATAAAAAGGGGAATACATAATGGACATTTCTAAGATTGGAAGCTTTACGGGGATTAACGGAGTAGCCTCTCTGGATACGCTGTCCGGTGTCACCGGACTGAGTGAGAGTAAAAAGACAGATGGAAAGCTTTTTGATGCGTTCCTGAATACAGCGATTGACAATATTAAGACCACAAACAGCTATTTGTCAGATGCTGAGGATGAAAAGCTGAGATTTGCGCTGGGAGAGACGGACAACACGCATGATCTCTCTATTGCGATGCAGAAGGCATCTACTGCATTGCAGTACACGGTGGCAATCAGGGACAAGCTCATGGATGCCTATAAGGAAATTATGCAGATTCAGATTTAGTGTACGGCGAGGGAAATAAAGAATAGTAGGGAGAAATACCATGCCTGAGAAACTGAAAGAGATCCTTGAAAAGATTAAGGAATGGTGGAATAAATTCACCACGAAACAGAAGACGATCATCATTGCTATAGTGGCAGCGGTAATCTTTACTTTTGTTATCATTGTTTATGTCATTTCCAGACCCCAGTACACAAAGCTGGACACCTATGCGACCTCGGCAGAGGCGGCAGAGGTAGTCGATATTCTGGATAATGCGGGAGTTACACACAGAGAGTCTGACAATGCACTGACAATTGAAGTCCTGTCGGAGCAGCTCTACAAGGCGAATCTGGCGCTCGGTTCAGCGGGCTATACAACCTCCCGGTTGAGATATTCCGATATGGTGGACAGCAGTATGTCCACGACATCCACTGACAAGCAGAGACAGTGGCAGCTCCTCCTGCAGGCAGAACTGGAGCAGACGCTGGAGGTACAGGACTCTGTAAAACATGCGACCGTTGTTCTGGATATACCGCCGCAGAACGGCACGCTTGCGGCACAGCAGGAAGAGTCATCCGCGTTCATTACGCTTGAATTGGAGGGAAATCTTACTTCGTCCCAGGCGGCGGGGCTTGCAAGATGTGTGGCAACTTCGTTGGGAAATGCCACGACTGCGAATATCACGATCATGGACACGGAGTCAAATCTGCTCTTTGCAGGCGGAGACGATTATTCTTCCGCCGGAATTGCAAGCTCCATGCAGGAATTACAGAATCAGGCGGAAGCCATGCTGGCAAACCAGACAAAGAAGGTTCTGTACGGTACAAAGCAGTATTCCATGATCGAGGTCACGAGTCATCTGGATATCGACTTCTCGGAGTATCAGGAGACGGTAAAGGAGTATTACGCGAACGACGGCTATACACAGGGACTTTATGCGCATCAGGATCTGTTTGAGTCGAGCAGCACAAACGGTGCCGGAGGCATTCCCGGAACAGACTCCAACGACGGAGAAAACCTCACGGGATATGTGAATCCTGACTACAGCACCAGCGAGAACACACAGACGGAGAGCTCGACGGACTATCTGCCGAATGAATCCGCAAAGAATAAGATAACGCCGGCTGGCGGTATCAATTACGCAAATTCCTCCATGGCAGTCTCCATGATTACGATGAGAGAGTACCACGAGGAGGCGGTGAAGAGGCAGGGACTGCTTGACGGCATCACGTGGGAGGAGTTTAAGGAAGCCCACAGGGATGATGTCAAGAAGGAGGTTGAACCCGAATTTTACAGCATGGCGGCTAACGCAACGGGAATCAGCGAGGATAATATTACCATTATTGCGTATGAGACCCCGGTGTTCTATGACAAGGAAGTCGCAGTTACAGGCACAGATATCTTTAATATTGTCATGATTGTTCTTATTCTGGCGCTGCTTGCCTTTGTGGTCATCAGGAGTATGCGTGCAAAGAAGGAAGCGACGGAGGAGGAAGAGCTTTCTGTCGAATCCATGCTGCAGTCTACGCCTGAGGACACGTTGGAAGACATTGACATCGAGACGAAGTCAGAGACGAGAAAGCTGATCGAAAAGTTTGTGGACGAGAATCCCGAAGCAGCGGCAAACCTGCTGCGCAACTGGCTGAATGAGGATTGGGAATAACGGAGGAAGGAACAGCTTATGCCGAAAACAGGGAAAGATGATGGACTTAAGGGAATACAGAAGGCGGCAATTCTGCTGATCACACTCGGACCCGAGCGGTCGGCGGGAATCTTCAAGCATCTCAAGGAAGAAGAGATCGAGGAACTGACGCTGGAAATTGCAAATACAAGAAGTGTTACGCCGCAGGTCAAGGAAGAGGTCATCAACGAGTTTTATGAGGTCTGCCTTGCACAGCAGTATATTGCAGAGGGCGGTATCAACTATGCGAAGGATCTGCTGGAAAAGGCTCTTGGCTCCGAAAAGGCAATGGATATTATCGGAAAGCTGACGGCATCGCTCCAGGTAAAGCCTTTCGAGTTTGTGCGCAAGACGGATGCGTCCCAGCTGATCAACTTCATTCAGGACGAGCATCCGCAGACGATTGCCCTGATCCTTTCCTACTTGTCGCCGAGTCAGGCGGCATTGATTATATCTTCCCTTGCGCCGGACAGACAGGCGGATGTGGCGAGACGTATTGCAGTCATGGACCGCACCAGCCCGGAGGTCATCAAGGAGGTGGAGAAGGTGCTGGAGTCCAAGCTTGCAAGTCTGGTAAATCAGGATTACACGATCATCGGCGGCGTAGATGCGGTTGTCGAGATCTTGAATACCGTCGACAGAGGAACCGAGCGTCATATCATGGAAACCCTCGAAATCGAGGAGCCGGAGCTTGCCGACGAGATCAGAAAGAAGATGTTTGTGTTCGAGGATATTCTGCTGCTCGACGACAGAGCGATCCAGCGTGTGCTGCGTGATGTCGGTAATGATGATCTGGAGATGGCGCTCAAGAATGCAAACGAGCAGGTACAGACGGCAATCTTCAACAATATGTCCAAGCGTCTTGCTGTTATGATAAAGGAAGACATGGAATTCATGGGACCTGTCCGCATGAAGGATGTAGAAGAAGCACAGCAGAAGATTGTAAACGTTATCAGAAAACTGGAAGATACCGGCGAAATTGTAATCTCCAGAGGCGGAGGTGATGAGATCGTTGTCTAGGAGTTTGGTAAAGCAGATCTATACGGTCGTACAGTCTGATGAAAAGAGGATTATTGACACAAATGCGCTGGTACAGCGCCGCCTTAATGCTCTTTACGAGAAACAGGGGGGCGGGGACGGTTTTGTCTCCGGTCTGGATGCTGAAAATGTAGAGGTAGCTGCGGGCGGAGACGGTGCTGACGGCGCGGAGAGCAACGTTATCAAGGCAAAGGAAGATGCCGGCAGACTCGTGGAGGAGGCACAGGCTAATTCACAGCAAATCCTTGAAAATGCCAGACAGGAAGCGGATCGCATTCGTGAGGAGGCGAGAGCTGAGGCAGAACGCGAGAAGGCGGACATACTGGAAAATGCGAGAAAACAGGGATATACCGAGGGAAATAACCGGGCGCAGGCAGAGGGAGAGGCAGCCAGACAGGAGTATCTGAAGAAGGAAAAACTGTTGGAGGATCAGTATCAGCAGAAGCTTGAGGAGCTTGAACCGCAGATGGTTGATACGATCACGCAGGTCTATGAGCATATCTTTCATGTGGATCTGCAGTCGAACAGGGATATTCTCACCTACCTCATTTCCAATACGCTGCGGAAGATCGACGGAGAGAGGGACTTTATCATCCATGTCTCCAAGGAAGATTATCCCTATGTCAATATGCAGAAAAAGCAGATGCTTGCGGGAGCGGTGTCTGCGAACAGCAGTGTGGAAATTATTGAAGATATGACTTTGGCTAAGAACGAGTGCATGATAGAGACGGACAGCGGCATCTATGACTGTGGGCTGGGAACCCAGCTGGAGGAGCTGCGAAAGAAGCTGATGCTTCTGGCATGGCAGAAAGAGTAGCGGAGGAAGCATTCTTGTACACACCGGTAATTGATTTCGGAAAGTACAATAAAATATCGGAACAGACTTTTTTTAAGAAACTGGGCAAGGTTGCAAACGTTGTCGGACTGACGATTGAGGCATCCGGACCGGATGCAAGGCTGGGCGACATTTGCAGGATATTCCCTGACGGAGAAAATATGTCGCCGGTCATGGCGGAGGTCGTTGGCTTTAAGGATAAAAAAACTCTGTTGATGCCCTACGATGCGACGGATGGCATTGCACTGGGGTGTATTGTCGAGAATACCGGCTATCCGCTGCGGGTGACGGTAAATGAAAACCTGCTCGGGAAGACACTGGACGGACTCGGAAGACCGGTTGACGGCACGGAGATCGAGGGCGCGGCATATCCGGTAGAGGCTCCGCCACCGGATCCGATGAAGCGCGACATTATCGACACGGTGCTTCCGCTCGGCGTAAAGGCGGTTGACGGACTGATTACTGTCGGAAAGGGACAGCGTATCGGTATATTTGCCGGATCGGGCGTCGGAAAGTCAACGCTCATGGGTATGTTTGCGAGAAACACGAAGGCTGATATTAACGTGATTGCTTTGATCGGCGAGCGTGGGCGTGAGGTGCGGGAATTTATCGAGAGGGACCTCGGAGAAGAAGGCATGAGACGGTCGGTTGTGGTTGTTGCGACATCCGACAGACCGGCGTTGGAACGAAACAAGGCGGCGAAGACGGCGACCGCTATTGCGGAATATTTCCGGGATCAGGGAAAGGACGTTCTGCTGATGATGGATTCCCTTACACGATTCTCTATGGCACAGAGAGAGATCGGACTGGCAAGTGGAGAACCGCCAGTCAGCAGAGGCTATCCGCCGAGCGTTTATTCCGAGATGCCGAAGCTGCTCGAGAGAGCGGGCAGATCACAGAAGGGATCCATCACAGGACTGTATACAGTGCTTGTGGACGGCGATGATTTTAATGAGCCGATTACGGATACTGCAAGAAGTATTCTCGACGGACACATTATGCTCGACAGAAAGCTCGGGCACAAGAATCATTATCCGGCGATCGACATTTTGCAGAGCATTTCCAGATGCATGAGCCAGATCGTGACGAGAGAGCACAAGCAGGCGGCAGGCAAGCTGAAAACGGTACTGGCAACCTACAACGAAGCCGAAGACCTTATCAATATAGGCGCGTACAAGAGCGGCAGCAACCCGAATATTGACTATGCAATCTCCAAGATTGATGCGGTCAACGGGTTCCTGTGCCAGGATGTGGATGAGAAATTTGACTTTGATACCAGTATCGATATGCTGATCCATCTGTTTGATTAAAGGCAGGAAGAACAATGGCTAAATTTCGATATTCCATGCAGAGTATACTGAATATCAAGATGAAGATGGAGACGCAGGCGAAACAGGAATTTTCTTCGACCCGTGCGGCGCTGGATGCAGAGGAGGCAAGACTGCAGGAACTGGCTGACCGCAAGAGGATGTATGAGGAAAAGGCGACAGAGCTTCTCGCAGGTATTCTTGATCTGAAAGCGATCGATGATAATAAAACAGCGATTCTGTGTATGGACGGATATATCGCCGAGCAGCAGAAGCGGGTCGAGGCGGCAGAGCGTAAGCTCGAGCAGGCAAGGCAGCGCCTGACAGAGGTGATGATGGAACGAAAGACGCATGAGACATTGAAAGAGAAGGCTTTCCAACAGTTTTTACTGGATCTGAAACGCGAGGAGAGCAAGGAAGTGGACGAGCTCACCAGCTATACCTACGGACAGAGAAAGCGGGAAGAGGCGGGCGAGACATCGGCGGACTGAGCATTGTGCAGAAA
>USGM01000093.1 GCA_900554205.1 uncultured Lachnospiraceae bacterium | reverse complement strand
AACTGCCCCGGAGCAGGGGATTCGTCGTTACTCCTGCGGATGAACAACGACTTTGATGGAGTCCTCGCTCATCTGCTTAAGGATTGCTTCCTCCATACCGCTCAGCGGGTAAGTATGGGTTATGAGTTTCTTGATCTCCAGCCTGCCGGAATTGATAAGGTTCACCGCTCTCTGATGTGTGTCCGGGTTTATCAGCGAGCCTGAGATGGTAAGCTCCTTCTTGAAAACGTCATATAGCGGCAGGCTATAGGTTGCGCCGGGGGAGGGGACGCTGAAGAGCAGTACCCTCGCGCCCCGCCCGGCGATCTGAACGGCCTGCTCGGTCGCCAGCGTTTGGCCGACACATTCGATAACAACATCCGCTCCGTCGCTGCCGGTGTACTCCTTTATCTTCTCGCACAGATCCTCGACCCTGGAGTTGATGGCGTAGTCCGCGCCGAGAGACAGGGCAAACTCCTTACGCGCGTCGTCCGCCGCGCACATGATGACGGTAGAGGCGCCCTTGAGCTTTGCCATCTGCATCATCAGGAAGCCGATGGCGCCCGTGCCGATGACCGCGACGGTCTGACCCGGCTTGATATCCGCAAGATCGATGCCGTGAACAACGCACGCCAGAGGCTCTGCCATGGCCGCGACATCGAAGTCAACGTCATCGTTCAGCTTGAAGCACTGCGTCTCCGGGCATCTGGAATACTGGGCAAAGCCGCCGTTTACGTTTACACCCAGTGCGAACAGATTCTCACAGTTCTGCTTCCTGCCCATCCTGTCGGTCTCCGCGGAGGACGACCATCCCGCCCGCCTGATCGACGGCGCAGGGCTGTTGACCGAGGACGAGCAGCTCGCCCTGAGCGAGCGGCTCGACACGATCAGCATTGATCTGAACTTTGACGTTGCCATCGTCACTGTCTCCTCGCTCGACGGCAAAACCGCCACCGAATATGCCGACGACTTCTATGACTACAACGGCTACGGCATGGACGGCAACGACGGCATTCTGCTGCTCGTCTGCGTCGGCGACGAGGGGCGGCAATACGCCTATACCACCACCGGCTGCGGCGAATGGGTCTTTAGCGACCGTGCCATGGACGCCCTCGACGACGCCTTCCTGCCCTCGCTGCGGGCACTGGATTATAACGCTGCCTTCTGGAGCTTTGCCGACACCTGCAACAACATCGTCTATGACGTGCTCTACTCGGAGGACGGCACCTACGATCCCTCGGATTACACTGACGGCAGCACGGAGTCCTTCCTGCCCGGTCTCGGCTGGGCGCTGCTTGCGGTGGTCATCGGCATCGTGCTGTCCTTCCTCGTGATGTCCGGCTACAAGGGTGCGCTCAAGACCGTCCGCTCGCAGGCTGCGGCCAACAGCTACATCCGCCGCGACAGCATGCAGCTGACGACCGACCGGGATATCTTCCTCTACCGCACCGTGACGTCCACCCCGAAGGCAAACGACCGCGACAGCAACAGCTCCTCGCACACCGGCTCCTCGGGCACCTCCCACGGCGGCCGCAGCGGCAGCTTCTGATCCCCCACCCGCAACCGCACCAACTTGATGCGGTTGCGGGTCATCTCTCTGCGCCAGCAATGCTCTGCATGTACGGCTTCTCTAATGGAGCGGCCTCATTGGAGCCACGAGAAGACCCACAGATACCAACCTTGCAGCAAAATCACCAAATACAGGAAAACCCGCGCAGAGCATCGGCCACCCCGATGCTCTGCGCGGATTGTGTATTTTGTTGGTCGCTCTAAGTCGTGAAAAAAGCGATGCACCGAAGCTTCTGCTTTAAAGTAGCCATCGTCGCCTCCTGATGCTTCGCGTACTCTTTCAGTGTGTTAAAAGAAGATTACCGGGAAGGCAGCTCCCGATAAGAAAACATCGTGAGGAAAGAGAGAACGGTATAGCTTCGGCTGTACCGTTTTCTCATTTTTCCATTGATGCCGTGACTTTTGACATTTCCAAGACTCCGATACCCTTGTAGTAAATGTCGATCTCCTGCGTCCGATTCTTGCCCTTCGGGTCGCTGGCCGCATGGACGATGATTTTCTCCACGAACTCATGGAGGATGCAGGGCGTGAGCTCCGGGATATCCGTGTACCTCTCCACAACGGAGAGAAAACGATCAACATCCGACGATTTGCTTTCCTCCAGCTCCACTTCTTTCCGAAGGGAACTCGCCAGCACCTTGAGATCCTGTTCTTCCTTCTCATAGTCCGCAGAGAGCTTCTGAAAGCGTTCATCGGAGAGCTTGCCCGAAATGTTGTCCTCATAGAGCCGCTTGAAGATAGCATCCAGCTCTGTGATCCGCTTTTCGGAATCGGCAAGCTGCCGTTTCCGCTTTGCAAGATCCCGGTCGCGCTGCCGCAGGTCACTGTCCATGACCAGCCTCACAAACTCGTCCTTACTGCGGGAGGCGAAGGAAACGATCTCCCGCAGGTTTTCCAGAATCAATTCCTCCAAGATCACCGTGCGGATGGAATGGGTCTGACCGCAGAAGTCACGGCTCTTTCGGTAGCCGGCGCACAGGTAGTATTCCTGCTCGCGCCGGAAGTTGGTGGCTCTGCATTGATACATGACAGATCCGCAGTCCGCGCAGAACATCATGCCGGAGAACATCCCCATTTCTCCCATTTTTGTAGGACGACGGCGCGTCTGCCTTGCTGCTCTCGCGGCATCTGCGATTGCCTCCGTCCAGATCGGGTCATGGGTGTTCTCAAAGATCATCCACTCACTTTCCGGATTATGGATGACCTTTTTGCTCTTGTAGGACTTCTTCCTCGTCTTGAAATTGACCGTGTGCCCCAGGTACTCCCGCCAGCGGTCCATGATATCCGCTACGGTGGAGGCATCCCATGCGTAAGGCAAGCCCCGCTTGATATTGCTTGCTTTCCGGCCCCTGCTGGCATAATAGGCGGCCGGGGTCAATATCCTTCGCTCTGTCAGCTTCCTTGCAATCTGGGACGGTCCGAAACCGTCCATCACATATAGGCCGATCTCATAGACCACCGCTGCGGCGTCCTCGTCCCTGACCCACAGCTTTTTGTTGTCAGGAGACTTCATGTAGCCATAGGGCGGCAGGGTCGTCAGATGCTCGCCGGCGTTGCCCTTGACCTTCATCACGGCACGGATCTTCTTGCTGGTGTCTTTCGCATACCACTCATTGATGATGTTCCGAAAAGGAGTGAACTCATTATCACCCTGGGTGCTGTCCACGCCATCGTTGACAGCAATAAAGTGAATGTCATGCTCTGGGAACATGATCTCGGTATACATGCCCACTTGCAGATAATCACGGCCCAGGCGTGACATATCCTTGATAATGACCCGCTTGACAAGGCCGGCTTCGATATCCGCAATCATTTGCTGGAAGCCAGGGCGGTTGAACGTTGTACCCGAAATGCCGTCATCAATATAAAAGCGATAGTTTTTGTAGCCGTGGTCAAGTGCGTAGCGTTGAAGGATCTTTTTCTGAGACGAGATTTGTCAAGGTAATCCTCTACCATAAAGGGCAATTCAATGAAAGCACTGCAAATAGGACTCCGCTAATCTGTCTTTTTATTGCCTACGTTGCTTTTCTGTGTAGAGCTGATACAACCCCATGCGGGATTTTACTCCTGCCTTCTCATAGATAGATGCAATATATCGCTGACAGGTTCGACGGGACAGAAACAAACTGTCAGCGATTTCCTGAATGCTTTCCTCTGAATGAATCAGTTTGTCGAACACCTCGACTTCCCGGGGTGTAAGGGACAGCGTTTCCGACAGAATACGGAAAGCTTCATGGGGATCCAGGGGGGCAGGAATGTCCGTGGGGACTGTCGGCATCCATGCCGTGTAGAGAAAGAGCACCACGCTGATTGCTACAAACAGAGCCAAAGTCAAAATGATAGCCAGCATACTGCTGTTGTCAGAAACCAGCAACGCAACAGAGACATTGGTAAGCAAAGCGGCACTCACATTATTCATTGCACGTCCCATGCCGGCCCAGAGCGCCGGTAACTGCGTGCGGCCAGCAAAATCCAGAAAGCTGGTAGTGAAAAATACGAAAAAAAAGCCGGCTGAGAGGTAAAATACAATTAACCCGATCAAAAACGAGCTGCCCATTTTGAGCACCACCACACAGATAACGGACATTAACAAGACACAGTACATGATTAACGTCATATATTTCCGATCCCGGATGTCGTAAAGAAAACCGGCAGCCAGTCCGCTTACAGCCAGCAGAAGCCGCGGCCACTGACCGATGCTGGTACCGGTCACGTGATGCATGGTAACTGCATTATCCAGTGTGCTGAAAATACACGCCATCAGGATTACAAGCAGCGCCAAAAGCCCTCCGGCGGTTGTGATTTTTTGATTTGTCTTCCCGCTTTCCTTTTTTGTGGAGCGCAGGTGTTCCTCCGCTTCGGCGGTTTCCCGGCAGCAAAGCTTCTCGGCTTTCAGCAATAGTGCCAGCGTTGCAAGGGAGAAGATGGAAAGAATGGCGGATTCTTCGGCTTGCTGCTTCACAAGATTGTTGTTCAGGAGCTGCAGAAAAATTCCCAATGCGTAGGAAACGCCAACCATGCGCGCCAAGTAATCACGATCTGCTGCCAGATAAAAAAACAGGCAGTGAATTGCACTTCCCAACAGCCCTAGAAAAAGAAACAAAGCCATTCCAGCGAGCATAGTGGGCAAATAGGAAATATGCTTTTGAATTAAAAAAATGCATACAGTCGCTGCAAAGGTAAGGAAAGTAAGTACAGCAATTTGTCCTCTCTTCTTCATGGCGCGATAAAGCAGCGGATACAGAAATGAACCGACAGCGCTTACGCCCAATGCGTAGTTTTGAGCGATCACAGTTCTTTCTTCTCCTGCGGTAAGAGAGAGCATGTTCACATACATGTACTCGGTTCCAAGGAACAGAAAGGTGAAAATACCTAGCAGCAGAATAGCGTAAATGGATTTTTGCTTTGTGAAGACTTTTTTCAACGTCATGTGCCCGGCTCCCCCTCTCTCCTGCATTGGCATAATTATAAATTATTATATCATAGTCCACCCGATTTTTCAACAATTCCGAGAGGATTCCTACTCCCGGAGTTTCCCAAGCATACCAAAGTACCGCAGCAACAAAAAGTAGCTGCGGTACGCCGGGAAGGGATCGTTCCAGTGGAAAGCAACCGCTCAGTAGGTGATGTTATGGGCGTAAAAATAGATCAGCAGGCCACCCAATCCGGCGCCGGATATTATGCTTGCCCATGTCCAAAACAAAGACAACAGAAGCCCAAGAAGAACAAATATGCAAAACACTACAATCAAAGAGTCCCTCTGAAAGAGAGTGATTAATTTGACGAATACGATCACTTCCCCGGCTATCGTGACGAGAACTCCCAATAGGGCGAGAACGAAAAAGTATACTCCTGCCAGTTGGAGAATGGCAATCAGAATATTCCATCCAAGTCCTATCCCTGCGATCAGGCTGCCTGTCTTAATGAGACTATCACGCGAAGCGCTGAACACTCCCCCAAAATAGCAGGCGATCAAACTATCTCCGGCAATACTAAGTATGCTCGCAATAATGAGAGATTCTGGGCTTATGTAGTATGATGAGAAAATTGCTATGCCGATGATTGCGCTGAGAACCGTCAGAAACCCTCCGATTGAACCAATGAAGTGGTACTGTCTTAACCTTGAATACATATTGTATCTCCTTTCTAATGCTGTGTCCGTGACAAGCCGGTCCGTTTTTATGATATTCTGTAGCCTGATGGGTCATTTGTCTGTAGACCTTTCGCCGTTAATTCTCAGAAAAGCTGTGCGATGAATAGCACGCTTTGGCGCCAAATTGAAATAAAGCGTGGCGCATCTGTGCCATTTGGGGAAAGCGAGGTCTGGGCTGCAAAAAAGGATCGTAAAGCGAAAACTGAACGTGAAATTTTACAGATCCGCAGGCTTAAAGGCGGCGTCCTGTGCTTTCTGCGTAAGAGTACATTTACGAGCATCAAGTAAAATGACAGAGGCAGTTTCTTTGCAATCTTCAACGGTTCCGCTCTTACGACACTGATTGCCTTTTCCCTGGGGGTGCGTAAGAAAACAAATTGGCGCAAAAGCGACCTACACAAATCTGGAAAAAACAATATGATGTTATATAAATAATGGGGATTGTACTGTGATTTGGCCTGAGGGCTGTTCGAAATCATAACCAGACTGCGACAGGATGGGAAAGGGCGGATGAGGGAATGAGAATAAGAAAAGTGGCTGCGCTTCTGATTGTAATATGTATTCTAGCCGGATGCGCATCGACAGACAGCTCCCTTCGGAACTCTTGCACAGAAATCTCCGGGAAGTTTCCGGAACAGTCGCAGGAGAACCCGCCAACAAGCAGATTGCTGAGGGACTATTGTACAGAGGGTCAAAGAGAACTTCTGGATCAATCACAAGAGAATCTGCCGACAGAATTGGTCTTTCATGATTGGACGGAGACAACGACAAGTTACAAAACGACGGATGGGGAAATCATCTCAGGAATACTGCAAGCGTTAAGGGCAACAACGGTCGTATCTAAGTCTTCCATCCGTTCTACAGACCGCCGAATCCTGGAATTTGTGATAGAAGAGGGGGATACCTGCAGCTTTGAGTTTGATGGAGATAAGTTTCAGGGAGCGGATAATGAGTGTTATGTTCTTTCCGGGGATAACGGGCTTTGGAAGCTGGTGTGGGCGATCCGTGAGAAGGATCCGGAATATCAAAAGCTGATACGATGAGCTGTATTTTTTGAGATTGCCTCGAAAAATGTGGATTGGCACAGGTGCGCCATGCTGTTTTTGGTAAATTGGCACCAAAGCGGCCTGCACAAATCTCTCCGGAAACGATATAGTGAAAGTGTCACAAGCTCAGGAATAGCGTTGGTCAGCCTTTAACGATTTTTTATTTTAGGAGGAAAACAATCATGAAGCAATGCGACAATGGCCATTTTTATGATGAAAAAAGATTCGACAGCTGTCCCTACTGCCAGGAGGGTGCCGGAGTTGGAAAGACGGTGGCGGCCAGTTCGGTGGGAAAAACCGTGGCAGCCGTTCCGGGCGGTGTCGCACCGGAAGCGGATAGAGGCAAGACGGTAGGCATCATCAAAAAGAAAATCGGCATTGATCCTGCCGTTGGCTTCTTGGTTTGCATTTCCGGCCCCAATCGCGGCGCGGATTACAAGCTGGTAGCGGGCAGAAATTTCATTGGTCGGGCAGCGGCAATGGATGTAGCTCTGACAGATGACGATACGGTATCCAGAGAAAGCCATGCACTGGTGACCTATGACGCAAAGCACAATAAATTCTCCCTTTCTCCTGGCCAGGGCAGAGGCATCACCTATTGCAATGATGAGCAGGTGGAAATGGTGCGCCCCCTGAATGCCTATGATGTGATCGAAGTAGGCAAGAGCCAGCTTATCTTCCTGCCTTTGTGCGGAGAGAAGTTTCAATGGAATGAGGAGTAAGGAATGAATCGTGTTCTTTCATGGCTAAACCAACCGCTGTTTCCGGACAGCATGATCTGCATCTGGATGGCGACGGTTGTTGGGATTGCACTTCTGTTGGTGCTGGTTCTTGCCTTTGTCCTGATACGGCGGAAAAAGAAACGGGATAATAAAGTGACGGAAGAACCGGTTATGGAGCATTCAAAACCGGTGCCGGAGTTGGAACTCGCCAATCTCCAGGGCATCGGCAGCCGGGAGGAACAACAGGACGCATTCGGCATCTCCCGCATGGACCGTTATGAAGAAGACGGTCTACTCGCTGTGCTGTGTGACGGTATGGGCGGTATGGCGGAAGGTGGCAGGATCGCGGCAGAAACGGTATCGGAACTCGTGGGTATCTTCCCGTGGGCAGATGACAGCGATATCCCTGGCTGGATATCTCAGCGCAGCAACAGGGTCTACCAGCAGTTCCGCGGTCATGGCGGAACCACCCTAGTGGCCGTGCTGCTCAAGGGAAACCGGCTTTCCTTCTGGTGCGTAGGCGACAGTGACCTGTTCCTGCTCAGGGAGGGCAAGCTCTATGGGGTGAACATCCGGCAGGAATATAAGAACGATCTGGTACTGCGAGCATTGGATGGAGCATTCCCCGTAGAGGAGGCGTTTCACGATTCACAGGCAGGCGCACTTTCGGAGTACATGGGCAAAGAAGAAGTGAATTGCGACTATAACCGTATACCTTTTTCCCTCCGACCGGAGGATGTGCTGCTGCTCTGCTCGGACGGAATAAGCGACACTCTGACCTTAAAGCAGATCCGGGAAGCTATGGCTCTCTCTCCACAGGCGTGCTGCGACAAGCTGGAGGAGGAAATTCTACTGACAGGCAAACCGGATCAAGATAATTATACGGCAATCGTATTGAACTATCACGGTAAAGGAGAGAAAGAATAAATGGGAACGAAAAAAGCGACAGGAAAGCAAATTACAGCCATCCTTTTGCTGGTTGTAGGAATGATTTTTTCCGTGTTCGGTGTGTTGGGCCTTGCAAGCGGAGGCGGCATGGATCCCTATGAGGCGCGCAACAGCGTCGTCATGGTGTATTCCTATCTTCAGCTTACCGACGGACAGTCCGCTGGCGCTATGGGCACCGGCTTTGCCATTGGGAAGACTGGCGAACCAGTGGAATATATTGTGACCAACGGCCATGTGGTGGAGTTAGGTTATATGGGGCCAAAGGTGTATCAGGGACAGACAGCTTCGGCGGGCGTGCAGGTATATTTCTCAGCAGCGGAAAACGATTATGTCGCAGCTGAAGTAGTTTATTATTCGCCCTCTGACGAGAAGGATATTGCGATTATCAGACTGCCATCAAAGACGGATAAACGAACTGCAATCGCCATCAAGGATGCAGATGCGGTTGCAATCGGCGACACCGCCTATGCGCTGGGATATCCAGGTGTGGCAAGCAGCAGCCAGCAGTTCAATACTTACGATGAGAACGATATTACACTGACAAAGGGGATTATCAGTAAGCGCACCAAACCGGCATGGAGCAACTACGACGCATTTCAGATGGATGTCTATATCAATCACGGTAATTCCGGCGGCCCGCTGGTTGATGAACGCGGCTTCCTGATTGGAATCAATTCTTCCGGCGCAGTGGATGAGCAGGGCAAGAGCGAGGGCGTGAACTTTGCAATCACCTCCGCTGAATTGATGAAGGTTCTGAACAGCGAAAACATCAAATACACCACAGCGAGCGGCGGACTCTCCGGGATCCCATCTTGGTTTGCCTATGTGTTTCTGCCCATCGGTGTGCTTGCGCTGGTAGGTGGCATCATTCTCCTGGTCATATCGCAGAAAAAGGGACAGAATGTTTCCACATTTGCTGGTGCTGCCGCAAACGCGGGAGCGAACAATGTGTCCGTCAGGGGTGGCCGCGGTTCTGCTGGGAAACGTGCTGTACTGCGTGGGGTGACAGGAAAATATGCGGGTCAGAGTTTTGACCTCTTGAAGGGCAAGGTGGTCATCGGCCGTGATCCGGCAACCTGCAACATTGTGTTTGATAAAAATGCGCCGGGTATCAGCGGACGACATTGTCAGGTGGCCTACGACCAGAATGAAGACTGCTTTATCATTACTGACCTTGGATCTTCTTATGGTACCTTCCTGGGCAATGGTAAAAAGCTGACGGCCAACGTGGCAGAAAAAATGTATGCCGGGGACACCTTCTACCTATGTGATAACGCCAACCGATTCGTATTGAGCAAGGAGTAATCCATTATGTCAGCGTATTGCTTGAAAAAAGGAAAAATCCAGGAAGCACAGGGAGACGACGCTGCCTGCCGGGATCTGACGGCTATCTTCCACCTGACTGCTGACGGAGAAATGACAGAACTCCGCGAGTTTCCGGCATTGTCGGAAGGGGAAGGAATGCTGGTATATGCGGGAGAATTCTACATTGAACCGCTGGAAATACAGATCGAGTTTCTCAAGGCGGCCAATGCTGAAAAATGGCTGGAGGCTTTGATTTTGCGGCACGCCGACCGGGTACGGCAGGTATCGAAGGAACTCTTCGTCATGGCCGAGATCAAGGAGGTGGACACATGAATCCGGAACGTGTTTGTTATGGTTGCTTCATGGAAAAGGAGCCAGGAGTTTCATGCCCGCATTGCGGCTTTAATGAAAACGATGAACAGCCGTATCTTGCGCTGCCGCTCGGAACCATTCTGAATGGAAGGTATCTGGTTGGAAAAGTGCTGGGCATCGGCGGGTTCGGAATTACCTATCTGGGATACGACCTGACGCTGGAAATCAAGGTTGCGATTAAAGAATATATGCCCTCTGCTCTGGCCACACGGCACCCCGACCATTACAGCGTGGTGCTGACCGGACGGGTGGAGAATGATTACCAGTATGGCATGGAGCGTTTTCTGGATGAGGCGAAGATTCTTGCCAAGCTGCAGAGTACGCCCCATATCGTGTCGGTGCAGAATTATTTTAAGGAGAATGGCACGGCTTATTTTGTGATGGAGTACGTAGACGGCATGAGTCTGAAGGCGTACCTGTCTAAGAACGGGGATAAAATCCCATATGACCAGGCAATTGCCATCCTGCAGCCGATCATGGAAGCGTTGGTACAGGTGCATGCGATGAATCTGCTGCACCGGGATATCAGTCCTGATAATATCTATATTACTACCAAAGGTGAAAGCCGCCTGCTGGATTTTGGCGCAGCACGCTTTGCATTAGGAGACGGCAAAAGTGTGTCGGTTATCTTAAAGCACGGCTATGCACCGGAGGAGCAGTATTCCAGCCACGGCAACCAAGGCCCCTGGACAGACGTATATGCTATGGGAGCTACCCTGTACCGCTGCGTTACAGGGCAGCTTCCGCCGGATGCGGTGGAACGCATTCATGGGGATACCCTGAAGACGCCGTCAGAACTAGGAGTCCGCCTCCCTGCTCATGGGGAAAATGCAGTCATGAAAGCACTGGCAGTGAAGACGGAAGACCGCTTTTCTAACATGGAAGCATTCATTGGAGCGCTGAGCGGCCGTGTTTCCGTACAGGATCAGGTGGCGGCCGGTATCAGTCGGCGTACCCAGGCCAACGCTTACGAGCAAAGCGGGTATGGGCAGACCGTCCGTCAGCACCCCGATCCTGTCGCCGGAGGCTCTGTGACGGGAAAGTCTTCCTCTTTTTCCAAACTGCTTTCCTATATGAAAGCCAATCCCATCATCGCGTGGGTTTCCGGAGGAGGCCTGCTGGCAATAATCGCGCTTTGCATTATCCTTCCCATCGCGCTCTCTGGCGGAAAGAAAACAACTCCGACAGGAAATAACGGCGGAACGCCATCCGTAATCAGCCAGCCACCGGCAAGTGTGGAGCCCAGCAATCCCAGCAATCCGGGATCGACCACAGACCCTTCGGTGGAAATGGCAGTGCGTGATCTTGGCGCCCTTAATGCCACGATTGAAATTCCATCAGACTATATGGCATCTGAAAATGGGCTGAACTTTATCAACGAAGATAAAGGGTGTGCCATCATGACAGACTATTTTTGGAATATTGCCGGCCCCATTTACTCTCTCTCCGATGTGGAATCTCAGCGGGAATCGATTGTTGCTCAACTGATGCAGAATCTGGAGGTTTCAGACTATCAAATCCTGACGGCCGGCCCTGACCAAGTGGGAAATTCGGATGCCTATCAGATTTATTTTGAAGGCACTGACAGCGAGGGCGTTTCCATGGAGATGGTCGTCATGGCAGTGGACGGATATTCATTTGGCTGTTATTTCATCATCACTGCCTATCCAAAGGGAGATGAGGCTGCCGCAGCAGAGATTCATTCCATCATCCAATCCTTTTACAGTACCGGAATGCCGGATGTGACCTATAAAATGTACTATGCGGAACACGCCGGTGTGAAGGTCATCATAGACGATTCCCTTGCTCAGGGCGGCGTTGCGGATGTGAAATGTCAAGTGGATGCGTATGGCATAGGAACCGTCCATGAGATGTTCCTATACCCGACGCAGGAAGATAGTGAGGCCGCGCTGGGGCAGGGGTACTGTGTGGAAATCGGTAAAGCTTCCGAATTCGGACTGAGTACACCGGAGGAAGTGATCGAATTCAACAAGACCTTGAGCGGAACAAATAATGACTCCTACACCTTTTCCTCTGGCGGTGTGGAATGGCTGGCTTATGACTTTACGATGTCCGACAGGAGTTTCAGCTATGCATCTGCTGTGATCGATGGAGAGTGTTACCTTGTGGGCTGCGCATTCAATGATTCCAACAAAGATACGATCGTTACATTATATAATCAGGCAACTGCGTCTCTCCGCGCTTGGACAGAGTAATTCGTAAGGAATTTGGCGGGGGTATATAGAAAAGAAAGAGGTAAAATATGAATTTGGAACATATCTGTTATGGCTGTTTTCAGGAAAAGCCGGACGGAGCCTCAGTCTGCCCCCACTGTGGATTCTGTGCAGAGGAGGAACAGCCATTTCTGGCGCTGCCTATGGGAACTCTGCTGAATGGCCGTTACATGACTGGTAAGGTACTGGGTGTGGGAGGGTTCGGCATTACCTATCTGTGCTATGATTTGACTTTGGAGATCAAAGTTGCAATTAAGGAATATATGCCATCCAGCCTTGCCACCCGACATTCTGATAAGTACAGCGTAGCGCTGACTGGACGAGGGCAGGAGGACTACCAGAACGGCATGGAGCGATTCCTGGATGAGGCGCGGATTCTTGCCAAGCTGCAGAACACGCCGAACATCGTGTCGGTGCAGAACTATTTTAAAGAAAACAATACGGCATATTTCGTGATGGAATATGTCGAAGGCATGAGCCTGAAGGCATATATTGCCTCCCAGGGTGGAAAAATTCCTTATGACCAGGCATTGACTATTTTGCTGCCGGTAATGCACGCACTGACACAGGTACATGCGTTAAACTTAACGCATCGTGATATCAGTCCGGATAATATTTTCATCACGGCCAGAGGAGAGAGCAAGTTGCTGGATTTTGGCGCTGCCCGCTCCTCTGCCGTGGAGAAAAAAAGTATGTCCATTATCCTGAAGCATGGATATGCGCCCGAAGAGCAATACTCCAGCAAGGGAAATCAGGGCCCATGGACGGACGTATATGCGATGGGAGCAACATTGTATCGTTGTGTGACAGGGGAACTGCCGCCGGACTCTATTATGCGGGTTCATAATGATACGTTGAAAAAACCTTCGGAACTGGGAATTAGGCTTCCTTTGTATGTGGAGCAGAGCATTATGAGGGCGCTTGCGGTAAAAGCGGAGGATCGTTTCCGATCCATGGAAGACTTCCTGGACGGACTTTCTGGAAAAAAGCAAGTGGCTTTCCACCGCGCGCGAGCTTTGCCGACCGGTCCTATAGCGAAGAACTCCGGCAAAAAGCCGCAGCTTTGGATCAGACTCCGGCAGAGCCCAACTGGGCTGAGAATTGCGGTTCTGGTACTGTGTGTTGTTGCAGTGGGCCTAGGCATCTGGGGGACTGTAGCGGGGATCAGAACATTGACCGGCGGGGAAACTGAGTCGGGTACAGATAGTTTAGGTTTG
>USGM01000092.1 GCA_900554205.1 uncultured Lachnospiraceae bacterium | reverse complement strand
CGGCGGCTATCGGATCGGCCGGCGTCTTCTCGGCAGGCCAGACATTACCGCCGTGTTTGCGGTTGGCGATATTATGGCTTTCGGCATTATGAAAGCAATGTACACGGCCGGAAAACAGATTCCTGACGATTTATCCATTGTGGGCTTTGATAACACGAAGGGGTGCGAATTCTCCATGCCCGCCTTGACTTCCGTCGACCAGCCCGTGTATGACCGGGGACGAATGGCAGTTCAAGCTCTGGTTTCGGCAATTCGTGACGAAAAGTGTTCACTGACCCGGCGAACACTTCCCGTTTCGCTTGAGATAAGAAGTTCTGTCGCACCGCTATTGGCAAAGGGAGGGATGTAGATGAACAGATCCGCTGTTTTCCACAGGACCTATTCGGAGTATAGCTTCGCCACGGCTTCTGACCGGGTGGTAATTCGCCTACGGGCGGCCAGAGGCGATTTGGATGCGTGCCATATCTGTTATGGCGATCGGATGGACCCCAACAGCCCAATCGCCGTCACGCGTGAGCAAATGGCCGTTCGGTTTACAGATTCCCTGTTTGACTACTATGAAGCGATCTTTGATCCGAAGGTAACCAGACTGTGCTACTACTTTGAATTGAAGAAGGGTGGGGAAACCACATTCTATTATAATGACGGGTTCTTTTCGGCGCCCGATGAAAACCGCCAGCTCTATTATAATTTCCATTACATTCGCATCGAGGACATGGCACATGTGCCGGACTGGTTCAAAAGTGCGGTCGTGTATCAGATCTACCCGGACAGCTTCGCCTCATCCCAAGGCTATATTGCAGGACAGGAAAAGCATGTAGTGTACGATGGAAAGGTCTTTTCATCACGCCATGGGGGCACCCTTCGTGGGATATGCGATAATCTGCCATACCTGAATGAGCTTGGAATTGACTGTATTTATATGACGCCGATTTTTGCAGCGAACAGTTGGCATAAATATGATACGGTGGATTATTTTGAGATCGATCCCTGCTTCGGAACAAAGGAGGACTTCCGGATGCTGGTAGATGCCTGCCATAAAAAAGGGATCCGCGTCATATTGGACGGCGTTTTTAACCACTGCGGGCCAGATTTCTTTGCATTTCAGGATCTGCGTGAAAACGGCGCAGCTTCGCCCTACAAGGATTGGTTCTATGTGCAGGAGTTTCCTCCGAAGGGCGGGCCAAGGCCAAACTACGAGTGCTTTGCTTATGTGGATTCCATGCCAAAGCTAAACACGGGAAACCCTGAGACAGCTCGGTATCTTCTGGAGGTTGGCACCTACTGGGTTCAGGAGTTTGATATTGACGGATGGCGGCTGGATGTTGCCAATGAGGTCAATCACGACTTTTGGAGGCAGTTCCGAAAAGCCATTCGGGCGATCAAGGCTGATGCAGTATTGATTGGGGAAATTTGGGACGATGCAAGATCGTTTCTGGAAGGAGAGCAGTTCGATTCCACGATGAACTACAATTTGACGTTCGCCATTGTTGATGCAATCGCCAACGGAAGATTGACAGCCTTGCAGTTTGCTCAGCGGATTTCTTACCTTCTCATGCGCTATCAGGAGCCTATTCAGGTGGCGCAGATGAATCTCATTGACAGCCACGATATTCCGCGTTTTCTTTCCCATGCGGGCGGAAGCCGCGATAAACTGAAGCAGGCCGTTTTGTTTCTGCTGACCCATACTGGCGTCCCAATGGTTTTCTATGGCGACGAGCAAGGTCTATCCGGATGGCATGAGAGCGAGTACCGCCGACCAATGGATTGGTCGGATCCGGCGTCTGATTTGTTTGCGTTCTATCAGAAAGCCATCCGGCTACGAAGGAATTACACGGCGGCGATCCGTTCGGGATATCGGATCCTGAGCGCGGATGAGGACGTGCTGACATATTGCTGTGCGAATCATTCTGAGGGCTTCTTGGTCGTCATGAACCTCTCCGATCGGCACCAGTACCGGAGCATCCTTGTCCCGCAGGCTTTAAACAGGGTGCTGCAAAGACCTGTAGATTATTTCACTTCCGAACGGTACAGCACAGATGGCTCCATGCTCATGCTGGAACTAGCGCCCAACTCTGCCGTTGTGGTTCCCACCTTGTAAGCATATTTTTTTCTTTTGTTAATCGGTTAACTATAATCTAAAGCGGAAACGCTTGAGATAAAAAACAAAAATGGAGGTATACCAATGAAAAAACCAAGAAGACTTCTTGCGTTCCTGTTTGCTGCTGCAATGCTGTTGTCCCTGCTGACCGCCTGCAGCAAAACGCCCCCCGCTCCTGCCCCCGCAGAAAACAACAGCAAGCCATCCATGAGTGATTCAGAATCCATGGATTCTTCTGCGCTCATGCCTGAGGACGGCGCTGCACTCAAGCTTTGGTTTGACAATGACACCTACAATGAGAAGATCGTTGAGCTGTGGAATGCCAAATATCCCGGTGTTGCCCTAACCGTTGAAAACGTTGGAACCACCGACGCTCGACAGAAAAATGAGCTGGACGGCCCGACAGGCTTGGGCGCAGATGTGTTTGTCATGGCACACGACGGTGTAGCCGTTTCCGCCCAAGCCGGCACCATTCTGGAGATCGACAAGCTGTCCGATGACATCCGAAGCGCCTTCGTTCAGAATGCAGTTGATGCGGTTTCCTATGAGGGAAAGACCTTTGCGTTCCCCTTGTCCATGAAGACGATCGTCATGTTCTACAACAAGGATCTGGTGGACATGCCTGTCGACACATGGGCGGAGATGAAGGCTTTTGCCAAGAAGTTCAACGATCCGGCCAAGAACAAGTTTGCCTGCTTGTGGCAGGCTGTGGAGCCTTATTACGCTCATGGTTTCTTGGGCGGCTACGGCTATGACCTCTTCGGGCCTGAGCATAATGACCCGAACCAGCTTGGATGGGACACCAAGGAGGCCGCGGAGGGTCTGGCCTTCTATAAGACGCTGCGCGACGATGTTTATCCTGTCGCCTCCGCAGACGCTACCTGGGATGCAATGAACACAATGTTCTCTTCGGGTGCAGCCCCCTATGTTATTACCGGTCCGTGGTCCATTGCGGACTTTACAAATGCCGGTGTCAACTTCGGCATTGCGCCCCTGCCGAAGATGGACAACGGGATCCGTCCCAAAACACTGTCCACTGTGGATACCGTCTGCGTCAGCGCCTTCACAAAGTATCCCATTGCGTCCATGCTTCTCGCCCAGTTCATCGCAACGGACCCCGATTGCCTGAAGCTGCTGTATGAAACAAAGAACGAGCTCTCCGCCAGCATTGAAGGCCAGAAACTGGACTTCTATGCCAATGATCCTTTTATGAGCAGCATTGCCGTCGCCGTCAACGACGCGCTGCCGCAGCCCTACATCCCCGAGATGACCAACGTTTGGTCTCCCTATCAGAAAGCGGTTATCGCCGTGTGGGACAATCTGCAAACCCCCGAGGATGCGCTGGCTTCCGCCAAGGATGAGTTTTACAGCTCGCTGGTGCAGTAAAACGGACGCCCTGTCATAGCGTTTCAGAAAATACAGCAGTATTCCGGGGCGGGTTTCGCCTGCCCCGGAAACGGAAAGGAGACCAAATGACGATGCGTCGAAGCAAAAAGTGGAGAGTCGGGCTCGCATCCGCTCTGATCTGGGGGTCCGGCCAACTATGGAACAAACAGCATGTGAAAGCCTTGTTCTTTTTCCTTTGTCAGGTGGGGTTGGTGTTTGCGCTCCCTTCTCTTCGGCACGGGCTTTGGGGCTTGTTCACACTGGGCGAGACGGAGATGATCATCAACGGCTCCAGTGTCACGCAAGGGGATAACTCCATTATCCTCTTGATCCTTGGCATTCTATGGGCCCTGGTCACGATCCTCTTCATTGGCGTCTATATCGGGAACATCCGCGACGCGATCAATGATCGGGGGATTTTGGAGAGGGGGGAGCCGTTGAAAAACGTCGGAGAATGGATACACGACTTTCGGGAGAAATCCTTCCCTTACGCGATGCTGACACCCGCCGTAATACTGATTGCCCTGTTCGTGGTGGTTCCCATCACGTTCGGGTTTCTGATTGCCTTTACAAACTACTCTGCTCCCAACTATCTGCCTCCAAGGAGCCTACTGGATTGGGTGGGCTTTCGGAACTTTACAGACATGTTCAAGCTCCCCCTATGGAACGATACGTTCTGGGGCGTCTTGCTCTGGACACTTATCTGGGCCCTTGGCTCCACTGCAACCTGTTATTTTGGCGGCTTGGGCATGGCCATTCTCGTGAATCACCGCCGGGTTCGCGGAAAGAAGTTCTGGCGTACGGTATTCATTCTGCCCTGGGCAATCCCCGGCATGATCTCGCTGCTGATCTTCCGCAATATGTTCAACGGGCAGTTCGGCCCAATCAATACCTTTCTAAGGAATGCCGGGATCATAGCACAGAACATCCCGTGGCTTTCGGACGCCACGCTGGCGAAGATTGTCATCTTTGTCGTGAACTTCTGGCTCGGTTTTCCTTATTTCATGACGATGATGTCCGGCGTTATGACCAGTATCTCTCCGGAGCTTCTCGAAGCCGCCAGAATTGACGGCGCGACTCCGCGGCAGGAATTCCGGCACATCACGCTTCCCATTGTGCTGTTTTCTACGGCGCCGCTGCTCATCATGTCCTTTGCGATGAATTTTAACAATTTTAATGTCATCTATTTCCTGACGAACGGCAATCCGATCAATCCGGAATACAAGTTCGCAGGCTCCACCGATATCCTGATTACCTGGATTTATAAGCTAACCAATGACAACCGACAATTCCAGATGGCAGCGGTCATGTCCATCCTCGTGTTCATCGTGATCGCCACGATCTCTACATGGAACTTCCTGCGAACAAAATCTTTCAAAGAGGAGGATATGATGGGATGAAAAGCACTGTGTCGAGTTCCCATGCAGAAGCCTTCGTAAAAGCGGGGCGTGTTTTTACAAACGCAATGAGCACCGTCTTAATCTACGCTATGCTAATCGTTATGGCGCTTGTGGTGCTGGTTCCCATTGTCTGGATCGTAGGCGCTTCCTTCAATCCGCAGAGCAGCCTGCTTTCCGCCACAGCCTTCCCGGAGAACCCGACGATATCGCACTACATCAAGCTAATCAAGGAGACAAAGTTCCTTGCATGGTACGGCAACACCCTGAAGATTGCATCGATCAACATGGTGCTTTCCGTAATCCTCACCTCCACGACCGCTTATGTTTTTTCACGGTTTAGATTTCCGGGAAAGAAGTTCGGTCTGCTGAGCATACTGATTTTGCAGATGTTTCCCAGCTTTATGGGAATGATGGCAATGTATAATATCCTTTGGCAGCTGAATCTGCTAAACACGCATTTCGGTTTGATTCTGACCTATGCTGCGGGACAGATTCCATACAACACATGGCTTGTAAAGGGGTATCTTTCCAATATCCCGCGAAGTCTGGACGAGGCGGCGCGGCTGGACGGTGCCTCAAACCTCCGCATCTTCTGGCAGATCATCCTGCCACTGATTAAGCCGATTCTTATCTTCGTGGCACTGTCCCAGTTTATTGCCCCCTGGATGGACTTCATCTTCCCAAGAATGATCCTGTCCAGCCCGGAGAAGAAAACCCTTGCCATCGGCCTGTATGATATGATAAACGCCAACACCAACAACAACTTTACGACCTTTGCGGCAGGAGCGGTGCTGGTTGCTGTGCCGATTACGTTTTTGTATGTGTGCCTGCAAAGGTATTTGATCCACGGCGTTACGGCCGGAGCAAACAAAGCATAAAAGAGGAGGATCTATGGATCAAAACCCGCAGCCGCACGGGGCGCACATCTTTCACAGGCGCTTCTGGCGGGTCACAGTGTTGACATCTATGCTTTTCCGGATTGAATTCGACCCGGCGGAGCTGTTTGAAGATCGGATGAGTCAGATTGTGACTGGCCGCAGTTTTGCCGAAACACCATACACTGTTTCCGCGCAGTATGGGCGCATTCAGATATCCACTGCGGACGCAGCAATCTGGCTGAATGAAACCCGTTTCCGGTTTTCTGCGAAATCACCCTGCACAGGGGCAATTTGGAATTATGGAGACCCTCTGCACAATCTGGGTGGTACGGCCCGCACGCTGGACATGGCAGATGGCGCTATCCAGCTGGAGGACGGTATTTTCTCAGAGGAGGGCATCGGCCTTCTGGAGGACAAGAGTTGTGTTTTTACAGCATCCGGCGTTCTGTGCTCAAGGCGCTCCGATGCAGCGGACGTTTACCTTTTCCTCTATGGAAAGAATTACTCCAGAGGATTACAGGACTTCTATCGGCTTTGCGGTGCGACTCCGCTGCTGCCGCGATACGCATTGGGAAATTGGTGGAGTCGCTTCTGGCCCTATACACAGCAGGAATATCTGGCACTGATGGATCGCTTTGAGAGCGAACGCCTGCCATTTTCCGTTGCCGTGCTGGACATGGACTGGCATCTTACCAGTGTACCGGACGGATATAATTCATGGACCGGCTATACATGGAACCGAAAGTTGCTCCCGCGCCCAGCTGAATTACTGACACAGCTCCATGCCCGTGGCAAGCATGTAACGCTGAATCTCCATCCGGCAGCCGGAGTCCAGCCGTTCGAGCAGCGCTATGCACAAATGGCGCAGGCCATGGGGCTGGCCCCTGATGTGCAAAGAACAATCCCTTTCGATTTTACGGACATTTGCTTTCGCAATGCATACTTTTCCGTCCTGCTTCACCCCATGGAGCAGGAGGGTGTCGATTTTTGGTGGATTGATTGGCAACAAGAAGCCGAATCCAGAATCCCCGGGTTGGATCCTCTGTGGCTTTTGAATCATTATCATTTTATAGAGGCCGCACGCCATGGAAAGCGGCCTCTGATTCTTTCCAGATACGCAGGACCAGGATCTCATCGCTACCCTGTTGGATTTTCAGGAGATACGGTAGTGTCCTGGGAAAGCCTGAGATTCCAGCCATACTTCACCTCAACTGCGTCTAATATCGGCTACGGCTGGTGGAGTCATGATATCGGTGGACACATGGATGGTATCCGAGATGATGAGCTAATATGCCGTTGGATACAGTTCGGCGTTTTTTCTCCTATCAACAGGCTCCACAGCACCTGCAACCGCTTTGCCGGGAAGGAGCCATGGCATTTTCGTCACGACATCCGGGAAATCATGGGAGACTTTCTTCGGCTGCGGCACCAGATGATTCCTTATCTTTATACCATGAACCACCGTTGCCACACAGAGGGAATTCCTCTGATTCGACCGATGTACCACGGATTTCCGAAGGAAGAAGCCGCATATTGCTGCCCAAACCAGTATGAATTTGGGTCCCAAATGATTGTTGCGCCAGCCATTTCCCCCTGCTGCCCGAAGCTGGAAATGGCGGGAACGGACGTCTGGTTGCCGCCCGGAATGTACTATGATTTCTTTACCGGCGTACGCTATGTCGGCGGGCGACGGCTGCGGGCATTCCGTCCGCTTTCCTCTATTCCGGTGTTTGTAAGGGCTGGCGGAATCATTCCAACGGCCAAATTTCACTGTATTGATGAAAACCCTAAGCAGCTTTTCCTGCGGATTTATCCCGGTGCGGACGGATGTTTTACGATGTACGAAGACGACGGTATTTCAAGCGCCCCCGGTGCGAAAACACAGTTCCTTCTTTTCTGGAAACAGGGGCATTTCGTCATCAGAGCGCCTGGACGGCATCCTTTTTTACCCCGAAAACGGGTCTTTACTCTTTGCTTCTGCGGCATAGTCGTCAAGGAGGCGACGGTTCGCTGCGGTTTGTCTGAGTATAAAGTTCGCTGCATTTATGACAACACACTAAAAGGGAGCTTGGCAGAGCTTGCAGAGTCAGAAACAGATCAGGATATCCATGTATTTATTCAAGACTATTTATCAGTTCAAGTGGAGATTCGGAGGGAAAATCTATTCTGCCTGCTGCAACGGGCGCAGATAGAAACAAACCTGAAGGAGTCGATTTTCAATGCCTTAGAAGCAACCAGCTATCAATTCTTTCCCCAAAAGCTGAATTCGCTCCCCACTTCGCTCTATGAAGCCATCGAGGAAGTGCTTGGTCTCTACTAATTTGTGCGTCAATCATTTTTCCCAGCAAGCATTCCGCCTTGGGTCTTCGACTGTCCTAATACCCGCGAGCCGCTTAAGTGTTCTCGCACGGCTTTCTTTGGTATATGGGAGATCACATGTACACATCTCCACCGAAACACAGAAAGGAGCTCAGTATGAAAAAAGCAAAACGTATTCTCGCCGTTGTTATGGTTGTCGCAATGCTCGTCTCGGTAAAGGTGTCTTCTGCGAGCGCCTCGGCAGATGCCGCAGTGCATACGCCATATTCACAAAACACAAGCACGCTCAGCAACGATTATCTTGGTCCGGTAACATCTAAGGATGTAATTTATCAGATCATTACAGACAGGTTTTATGATGGAGACACATCCAACAACATCCCCAGCGGCTTCAATCCAAGTCTTTTTGACGGAACTGGTACCGACATCAGGCTATATCAGGGTGGAGACTGGAAGGGAATCATTGACAAGATCCCATATTTGAAGAGTATGGGCATTACAGCTGTATGGATTTCAGCTCCTTATGAAAACCGAGATACCGTTACCGACGACGGTTGGACTAGCTATCATGGATATCACGCCAGAAACTACTTTGCAACCAATAAGCACTATGGTACAATGGCCGATTTCACGGACATGAAGAATGCGCTGACAGGTGCAGGAATTAAGTTGGTAATTGACTTTGTTTCCAACCATTCTAGCGACAGCCGATATGACGGACGCCTCTATGAGCCAGATAAGGACGCGAATGGAATCTACACATTTGATAGTAACGGCGATCCAATCGACTACAACAACGATGGGCAACTTGAAAACCTAGTTGCAGATCCTAACAATGATACAAACGGCTGGTTCCACCATCTTGGTGACCGCGGAACCGACAACTCTACCTTTGGTTACCGCTTTAAAGAACTGGCAAATCTAGCAGACTACTCTCAGGAAAATGCACAGGTCGCAGCATATTTAGAGGAGGCAATGAAGTTTTGGGCATCTAAAGGCATTAGTGGCATACGTCACGATGCGACACTGCACATGAATCCTGCATTTGTGAAAAACGCAAAAGACGCTGTCGATTCTGTAAGTGGCCCGCTAACCCACTTTGGTGAGTTCTTTATTGGTAAGCCAGATAGCAAATACTCAGAATATGCCAGTTTTCCAGACAGAACCGGTGTAAATGATCTTGATTTTGAGTTCTACAATACAGTAGATAGTACATTTGGAAACTTCTCACAAAACATGACGGCTTTCGCTGAGATGCTTGTATACACTGCGAACGATTATACCTATGAAAACCAAGCAGTGACCTTTATTGACAATCACGATGTGACACGTTTCCGATTCATTCAGCAAGATGACAGGCCCTACCATGCTGCGATTGCCGCCTTGATGACATGTCGCGGCATTCCTAACATTTACTACGGTACAGAGCAATACCTCAGCGCAGCGGACAGCGGAGCCGGGCGTATCTACATGGGGGCTGTATCCAATTTCGGGCAAACAACAGCCACACAGTTGATCAAAGCGCTGTCTGATTTACGGCAAGAGAATGATGCACTGGCATATGGAACCACTCAGATACTCTATTCTTCTGCAGATGTGATTGTCTACTCCAGACAGTTTTTCAGCAAACAAGTCGTTGTTGCCATCAATCGGCATCCAACCCAAGCTTATACGATCCCTTCTCTGGTTACTTCTCTCCCCAATGGTACTTACAGCGATGTCTTAAATGGGCTACTCTATGGTGAAGGCATAACTGTAAACAATGGCACCATTCCAAGTTTTACTCTTACTGGCGGTGAAGTTTGCGTGTGGTCGCACAATCCTGTGATGGATCCTGGTATTCCCTGTATCGGAGATGTAATCTCAACGATGGGCAGAGCCGGTAATACTGTCTATATTTACGGACGCGGCTTAGGTGGTACCCCTACGGTCAAGTTTGGTTCAGCAGTTGCCACGGTGGTGTCCTCATCTGACACATTGATTGAGGTGCTTGTTCCCGGCAGTGCCACAGTGGGCGAAAACACCATTACCGTAACAAAAGGTTCTAATGTTAGCAATGGATTCAAATACACTGTTCTGTCCGGGGATCCCAATCAGGTGATCTTCCATGTTAACGCGAGCACAAATTACGGAGAAACGATTCACATTGTTGGTTCCATTCCAGAACTGGGCAGTTGGGACACGAACAAATGCACCGAGGCCATGATGTGTCCGAATTATCCAGAGTGGTTTCTTCATGTAAGTGTGCCTGCCGGAACGACGTTCTCTTTTAAGTTTATCAAGAAGGACGCCAATGGGAATGTCACCTGGGAGCAATCACCAAACAGAGCCTTTACCTCTTCGAGCAGTCTGACGGGAACTGCAGATACTCCAGTATATACTTGGGGCAGCAACTAGTGTTTTATGCCGAAACAACAATTCCACGACTTTTAGCGGTTCTGATGTTTGTAACTGCCAGCGCAACTGAAAACACCCGTGATTTCTGTGGATTATTCCCCCTGCATATTGCCAAATATGCCGCAAACAGGGGCAATTACAGCACAGAACCGGGACTTCCTCTCTGCGCCGCACCCCTTTGACCACATAATTGCCCACAGACAGCGAAAAGCCGCCTCGCCGGGGATTTTAGCATGAGAATAATATCATCGATATCGATTGCGGCTGCGGGAATCGGCACTCAGAGCACCGCCGGCTGGCCTGTCTGAGACTGGATGACATGGCGGAGTTCTATGTGGGGAATTCCACCGAACAAACGACTGCCGGATCTCCGGCGTCATTGCTGCACGCGCTGGAGGAATACAAGCGCGAGCTGCGGGGAGATGTGTCCTGCCTCGATTGCCTGTGGGGAGAGCTCTACAGCAGCATCAACGACTGCCAATGGGATCGGTCGATCACCAAGCAGAAAGCGGAATACCTGAGGGAGAAATACCTGTAAGCGCGGATTCTTAGACTAAACCGCTGCGCAGGGGATAGAGCGTCACTCTGATGCGACACAAGACTATGCTTCAAAAGCGGAAAGCGAGAAAAAGCTGCCGGGGAGTTGCGCTCCCCGGCAGCTTTTGTGTCTATGAAAGGGTGGCTTTCAAACGAGGATTCCTTTAGTCGATCGCCGTGATGGTCGGCGCCGTCCAGGTCTTGAGCGCCTCCATATCCGGCGTATAGATACGCATAAAGAGGTGGAAGCCACCGTCCGCGACCGGGAGCCAGTTCGTCGTGTCTGCCGGCGCGTCCTTCGACAAGATCACATCCACAGAGCCGTCGTCATTCCGCTTCAGCCCCGAGCGGTCGTTGATGCAGTAGCGGTCGATGGGGTTGTCGATGAGGAAATCGTCATCGCCGTATGCGGTAACCGACCAGAAGCCGCCATCAAGAACCTGCGGATCGCTCTCAAAGTGGAGCAGATAGGACTTCTCGCCCGTCAGGGGATTCCCGTCAGCGTCCTTATCCGTCTTGGGATACAGGGCGATCTCCACGGTATTTGCCCCAAGCCCGGCGATCGCCACCAGCGCACGGTAGGCATATTCCGTACCGAAATCCCCGATCGGCGCGCCGAAATAGCTCCACTGTCCCAGCTTGTTGGAGTACTTCATGCCCTCTGCCGCAAGCTTCGGCCGAAGACCCTGAAGCATCTCCTGCCAGCTTGTCTGCACATCCCCGGTCAGAACGGCTGCGTCAAATTTCATACCGGGGCCAACGCCGACTGCCGCGAGCTTTTCCAGCAGCTCTGCGTCGGCAGCGGACGGCGGATTGCTTTCCATCAGCGCGTTTGCCTTGCTGAAGAATGTGACCGGGTCCAGCGAGAGGACCTTGTTGACAGGGACATAGTTATTTTCCTCCTGACAGCTCCCCTTCGGAGGCTGATATGCCTCTCCGCTCAGGTAGGCGGACAGCGGCAGGAGCTTCATGCCCGCCTGAATGGCATAGACATTCGGAAGATCCGCCTCGCCGGAGAGCACGGTTCTGGTGATGGACCACGCCATAGCGGTAGGAACATCGATGCGGGTCACGTCCTCCGGCAGGTCGCCGCTCCAATTTGCGCGCGTGATCGCATAGGCTCCGGCACGGTCGAGGACAGCGGCGGTGTTTGTCCATGCGTCAAGCACCTGCACCTTGCAGAAGCGATCCGTTTCCGGCAGCACATAGACCATCGGCTCCTCGCTCAGGTCGTACCACACCTGTGAGTAGATGGTGTCCACATTCGGGCTTACCACATTTTTGAACTGCGCGTTGGCAAGCGCCACGCCGTGCATGAACTGATTGACAGGCGCCTTGCCGGGGACGGGCTCCTCCGTATTCGTTGCGGAGGTCATCGTCGCGTCCATCAGCACCAGCGGGAATGCGTAAATGTACGCCTCCTCGATGGTTTCCCACACATCTCCGGCAGGCAAAGCATCCTCCGGCTTGGCAGTCCCCGCGCAGCCGGACAGCAGCGTGGCAATACAGAGCAGCAGTGTTGCGATTTTCTTCATAATATCCTCCTTATACAGAACAGATCGATCGACGGTCGGGTTTCCTGCCCGGTCGCATTACGGCTCGATGATGTTGAAATACAGGTCGAATGCCGCCATGCTGTCGCAAAGCGTCTGGAACAACGCCGCATCACCCTTTTCAACGGTGATGAGTTTTTCGATATTCTCCTGGTTTCCGCTCGTTATGGCAAGGATCCCGAGTCGGGGGGTAGAGAGCGTCAGGTCGGCGTCGTCCGAAAGTGCATCCTTATAGTACAGGAGCACGCCGTGGTGGATCTTGAGCAGATAATCGTCGCCGTCCGTCAGCTTGAGGTTTATGGTGAAGGAGCGGTCTTGGAGCCTTTCCGTATCCATGACGATACCCATATAATCCAGCATGGTCTGTGCGTCCATGCCCTGCGCAGTGGTGCCGACGCCGAGCCGTGCCGCCTTCGGGTACTGCCCGGTGCCGTTTCGCAGCTCAAAGGCCGCCACGAGGTAAGCGTTTCTCCATGCGCCGGACTCCGCCTGATACCCAAGCTGCTCCAGCGCGTCCGCGCACAGGCAGCGGGCATCCCGGTTTTCCGGGTCGGCAAATACCAGCGTGTTCGTGATCTGCGCGACCCACTGATACTCGCCCTTTTCATAATCGGCGCGCGCCATCTCAAGCACCCTGCCGGTGTCACCGAGGTACGCCACGAGCTTTTTGGCATATTCGCTCGGCTCCAGCTCGTCCAGATGGATCGGGTTTGCGTCGTACCAGCCCATGTATTTCTGATAGACCGCCTTGACATTGTGCTTCAGCGTGCCGTAATACTGCCGGGTATACCATACCCGCTCCAAGTCCTCCGGCAGCCGGATCATGGCGGCGATCTCTGTGGAGGTGTAGCCCTCGTTGATGTACAAAAGGGTCTGGTCGTGGATGAACTTGTAGACCGCCGCCGTGTTGGTCAGATATTCGCTGACGTTCTCTTTACCCCAATGCGGCCAGTTGTGCGCCTGAAAGACGACCTCGGCGTCGGGGAAGAGCGACTGCGCCTCGGTGATGTAACGCGCCCAGCCGTTCGCGTCCCGCACCTCCGCGCCGCGCAGCGTATAGAGATTGTGCATGGTTCCGCTGCAATTCTCCGCCATCCACAGCGCCTTGCTGTCGGGGAAATAGGTGTTCATCTCGGCGGGGGATTCCGTCCCCGGCGTCTGCTGGAAGAT
>USGM01000091.1 GCA_900554205.1 uncultured Lachnospiraceae bacterium | reverse complement strand
CCTCCGCCGCCGAAACCGCCGAACATTCCGCTGCCGTAGATCAGGCTCTCCAGCGTCACTTCATAAGCCTCGTCACCCGCCGTTACCGTGTAGGTGCCTCCCTGTTCCAGTCCGGGACAGCTTACCACAACGGAGTTAAAGCTGCTCTCTGCCGTATAAGATACCATCACATTACCGTCCGCATCCTTCAGCACAACCTCCGTGCCCGCCGCACAGTTTGCTGTGCTGATCAGAATGGAGCCCTGCGTGGAGGTGTCGCCAAAATTCATTGCCATGCCGGAGCGTCCAACAGCCACCAATGTACCGCCCGTGATCTGCCCGGTTCCATCGTAATCCAGAGCGCCGTCGCCGTCCGATTCCGGCCCGGAAACATAGATTGTTCCGCCCGTGACAGTCAGATCGCCGTTGGAGTCAATACCGTCACCGTCTGCATTGATATAGATTTCGCCGCCGGAGATCAGGATAGAGCTGTCGCTTCCACCGAAGCTGCCTCCGAACATTCCGCCGAAGCCGCTTCCATCGTTTCCGCCTGCCGCGTTGATGCCGTCATCTGTCGCATACAGCTTTAAATATCCGCCGGAAATTACAACGTCATTTCCCTCGACACCCTCATAGCAGGTGCTGATGTTGATCGTTCCGCCGTTGACTGTTGTCGTCTCGTCCGCGTGCAGCGCATCATCCCCCGTGGCAATGGTGAACTCGCCGCGGTTGACGGTCATGCTGCCGTTGGTGTGCAGCGCGTCATCCTGTGAATCAATGAGGAAGGTTCCGCCGTTGACCGTCAGCTGTCCCTCTGCCTTGATGCCCTTTGTGCTCACAGTATCGCCGTCCTCATCCTTCGCCGTGGTCTTATTGCTGCTGCCGCCGCCCGCCGTCAGGGCGAACTCGCCGCCATCGATCTGTAAATACGCACCGGCGCTGATGCCGTCACCATCCGCAACAATGTTCAGGCTTCCGCTCTCGATATAGACAAAGCCCTTATCCTCCTTGTCCGCATTCTCGGAGTGAATGCCGTCCTTTCCGGCGGTGATATTAAGATCTGCATCTGTGATGCGGACGCTGTCCTTTCCCGAAAGACCGTGTTTCTCCGCCGATACCGTGACAGTTCCTCCCGTCACCCTCAGATCATCCTTTGACACAATCCCGTGTCCAGCGGTCGCCGTGATGTTCAGGCTGCCGCTGCCATTGATCGTCAGATCGCATTTTGAAAAGATCACGGCATCAATGTTATTGTCGTCGATGGCGGTATAGCTGCCGCCGTTTTCCAACGTGTTCACTGTTCCGTCCGCCAGTGTGATAAATACCTTGTCTGCCGTCCTGACATAGATCGCCGCACCATCTTCATTGGAAATATTGACACCGTCGAGCACCAGTTGAATCTTTGCGTTCTCGTCCGCATCGACAATGACCACCGCATTCTCCACGCTGCCCCTGAGAATGTAGGTTCCCTCCTCGGAGATAATGACATCTCCCTCTCCCAGCGTGATTACACTGCTTCCGCTCTCCGTATATTCACCGGCAAGGTCTCTGTCGGTAAACATTTCCGATGCATCCGCAATCGTATCCGCCGATATTTCCGTGCCCGATGCCGCCGTCGATGCCAGCGTCTCACCGATCACGATTTCGTCCGTCTTCGCCGCACATCCGCCAAGCCCATAGATCATCATGCTTCCCGCCACGATTCCCGCCATGAGCTTTAAAACCACTTTTCGTTTCATACGAATCACCATCCTTCTTAATTATAATTCGTTTACCGTTGTCTCCTTGCGTGAAACGGAGATCTCCAGATTTCCGTTTCTGCATCTGAGTTTGTCAATCAATTCCTTCTCCACATCCGCACTGCTCAGCACAAGCTCATAGGTCAGCCGGAAAAGGCTTCCCATATTTGTCGTCTTCACCTGCACAAGCTCGTGGGAGCTGGTGTACTTCTCCAGAACCTCATCGAAAACTCCCGTGTAGTCAAGATCCTCGGGAATGGTGATGTGCAGCACCTTTGTCTCAGGCACATTCTTTCTGCTGCCAAAGCTTAACTTATTGTACAGCAGCATACAGCCGCACAGCACTACCGTGAACAACACCGCATATCCCAGATAACCCATGCCGGCGATCAGTCCCGCCGCCATCGCCAGAAAGATCGCACCGATCTCCTTCGCCGTTCCGGGCACCGACCGGAAACGCACCAGACTGAAGGCACCTGCAACCGCCACTCCCGCGCCGACATTGCCGTTCACCATCATGATGACGACACAGACAATGGCGGGCAGGATCGCCAACGTGACAAGAAAGCTCTTTGTATAACGGTTTTTGTAGCTGTACACTGCCGCCAGGATCACTCCGATCACGAGCGCAACTCCGACGCAGAGCAGGAATTTCCAGACGGAAATGACTGTAGTTGACTGGGTATCAAAAATTCCACCAAAAATTGTGTTAAGCATAAATCGATTCTCCTTTTTCTCTGTTAATAATTTGTATATAAGCATTACCGTACTTTGAAAACGAGGTCTTCCTTATGTTCTCCTCCGAGAGCACCTTCACCATCCACAGAGGGATGTTTCCCGGTGTCTTGATCTCCATCAGGGTCTGTCCGGGCTGTAAGATCGGTGTCCCGTAAACGCCCTTCCCGAGCGACAGGTCTGTCTCCCGCCAGAGGATGTTTTCGTCGAAGGTCACCCGGAACTCGCCCGGCTCCTTCGTGTAATAGGCTTCCCTCTCGTAGGAGAGGAACACCTTCGGCGCAAGCGTCCGGTAAAACCGGAGGAAATAGTCGATCTCCTCCGTGATCTGGGAGCTCTCCGGTGCCTCGGCGGTTCCTGCCAGATAGGCGGCTGCCGATCTCTCCGGGATTGTAATCCGCCTTTTATAGACAACACCCTTGTATTTCTTTTTCAGCTCCACAAAGACCTTATCGTCCGGCGCAGCAACGCTGTAGCTCCGAACTCTGAGCTTTTCCTTGTACACCGGCTTTTCCAGCGATTTTCTCACCAGCCTGTAATTGTCTGTGTCATAATAGATATTCCTGATGGTGCTTCTGCCGTAGGCATCCAGCTCCATGTACGGCTCCATCGCCTTAAGGATGCATTCCTTCTGCTTCCGCGTCAGCAGAAACTTTATCTCATATCTCTGAAAGACCATCTGCGATCCCATATCCTTCACCCTCCTTGTTACCTTATTTCCTTTTGATGGCTTCATCTTACCAGCCGAACCTAAATGAAACCTTAATGAATTGTGAAAAAATTGTGTCTGTGGTACAATGTGCGCAGAAGAAAACAGACTGCACCGGCAGTTGACAAGGAGGTACGCTATGCGTCTTTTGATCGTTGAGGATGACCGGGATATTGTGAAGGCCCTGACCGCTCTCTTTGAGCACAACAATTACAGTGTAGACGCCGTATACAACGGCAACGACGGCTACGACTACGCGGTCGGCGGCAGCTACGACGGCATCGTCATGGACATCATGATGCCCGGCATGGACGGTCTTCAGGTACTCCACGCCCTCCGTGCCGCCGGTATTAAAACGCCCGTCCTGCTGCTCACCGCCAAGGGCGACATTGAAGATAAGGTGAACGGTCTGGATGCGGGTGCAGACGATTATCTGCCAAAGCCCTTCGCCGCTGCCGAGCTTCTGGCACGCGTCCGGGCGATGCTGCGCAGGAAGGAAAATTATCAGAGCGACACACTGGAATTTGAGGGACTGTCCCTCGATCTCTCAACCTTCGAGCTGCATTTCGGCACAGAGAGCATGCGCCTTGTCAGCCGCGAATTTCAGATGCTGCAGCTCCTGATGCAGTCCCCCGGCATCGTCATCTCAACCGATCAGTTCATGGAGCGAATCTGGGGCTGGGACTCCGATGTCGAGGTCAGCATCGTCTGGGTCTATATATCCAATCTCAGGAAAAAGTTCGATAAGCTGGGCGCTCCCGTCAACATCAAGGCAGTCCGGGGCGTCGGCTACTGTCTGGAGAAAAAATAAGGAGAGTCTGACAGATGATTAAGAAGCTACAGAGAAAATTCATATCCATAACTGCCGCTGCCCTCTTCATTATGATCCTGCTGGTGCTGACCGCAATCAACGGTATCTTCTTCTTCCAGACAAACCGCCAGCTTGACGAGAGACTTGACCGCATCATGGCAGACCAGACCTTCCAGCCTCCGGAAGCACCGGACAATGAACCGCCCAAAGCCCCGGAGCAGTCGGCGCCCGGCGCCATGCATGACGGCTTCGCAGGCTTCAGCGACCGTCTGCGCATCCACTCCGACGGCTGCCTTCTCCTTCTGGATGAGTCGGGAAACATACTGGAAATCCGTCAGGACGCGGCGGGAAATTACTCTGAGGACGAGCTCTCCGCCATTGCCGCAGAGCTTTCCGACGGCAGGAAGACAGCGGGCTGGCACCAGTATTTCAAGTTCCGCATAGAGCCTTACTCCGCCGGAAATGCCACAACGGCAATCGGGCTGATCAACGCCTCCATGGATCTCAATGCCGTTTTTACGATGCTGCTGATCTCCGCCGTGATCGGAATCGTGAGCTTTCTGCTCGTTCTCCTTATCATCGTTCTCGCCTCCAAGCACGCCGTGAAGCCGATCGCAGAGAGCTATGCCAAGCAGAAGCAGTTCGTCACGGATGCCGGGCATGAATTAAAGACACCGCTCACCGTTATCTCCGCAAACAATGAGCTCGCGCGGATGATATACGGCGACAGCGAATGGTTTGACAGCATCGACAGACAGGTCGGCAAGATGAACCATCTTGTGCGGAGCATGATTACGCTCGCAAAGATGGACGAGGAGCGGAAGGAGGTCTTTGCCGCCTTCAATCTCAGCGATGCCGTCTACGACACGGCAAAGTCCTTTGAGGGACTGCTCCACTCGCAGGGAAAGCTGATTACCTTCGATATTCAGGAAAAGCTTCAATATACGGGGGATGAATCCAAGATCAGACAGGTCGTCTCAATCCTCTTGGACAATGCTGCGAAATATTGTGATGAAAAGGGAAAAGTAGCCGTCCGGCTCAGCTCCGGCGGCAGACAGATCAGACTACAGATCATCAATGATTATAAAAACGCGTCCGACTGTGATTTTGCGCAGGTCTTTGAGCGCTTTTACCGCGCAGATAAGGCACGAACCTCCGATGGCAGCTACGGTCTTGGACTTTCTATCGCAAAATCCATCGTAGAACTGCACAAGGGGGAGATCCGTGCCAAAGTTTTAGAACATGACCGGGTTATGTTTGAGGTAATCCTTACACAGTGATTTCTGCTTTCACGCCGAGAAGCTCCTTGTTCTCGTCCAGCACCGGCCGGATGACGTTGTTCAGGAAGGCTGTCACCTGCTCCTTGGAGCGTCCCACATACTTCGCCGGATCCATGGTCTTCTGCAGATCCTCCAGCGTCATGTTAAACGCAGGATCTGCAGCAATCAGTTCAAGCAGATTGTTCTCCTTGCCCTCGACCTTCACATTGCGGCCCGCTTCCATGGAAAGCTCCCGGATGCGTTCGTGGAGCTCCTGACGGTTACCGCCCGCCTTGACGGCATCCATCATGATATTCTCCGTCGCCATAAAGGGCAGCTCGCTCCGCAGTCTCTTTTCGATTACCTTCGGGTAAACAACCAGTCCGTCTACCACATTCAGGCAGAGATCAAGGATTCCGTCGATCGCCAGAAATCCCTCCGGGATAGACAATCTCTTGTTTGCGGAATCGTCCAGCGTTCTCTCGAACCACTGCGTTGCTGAGGTAATCGCCGGATTCAATGCATCGATCATCACATATCTCGACAGGGAAGCAATTCTCTCGCTCCGCATAGGGTTTCTCTTATATGCCATCGCTGAAGAACCGATCTGACTCTTCTCAAACGGCTCCTCCACCTCCTTCAGATGCTGAAGCAGGCGGATATCGTTGCTCATCTTATGGGCGGATGCGGCGATTCCCGCCAGCACATTCGCCACTCTTGTATCAACCTTTCTGGAATAGGTCTGCCCGGATACCGGGAAGCATTCCTTAAAGCCCATCTTCTGAGCGATCATGGGATCGATCTTGTCAATCGTCTCCTGATCCCCGTCAAACAGCTCCAGAAACGAAGCCTGCGTTCCCGTTGTTCCCTTCGATCCAAGGAGCTTCATGGTGCTGAGTACATAGTTCAGATCCTCATAGTCCAGATAAAATTCCTGCAGCCAGAGTGTCGCACGCTTTCCCACGGTTGTCGGCTGTGCAGGCTGGAAATGCGTGAATGCCAGCGTCGGCTGCGCCTTATATTTCTCAGCGAAATCCGCCAGCTCCGCCATAACGTTTACCAGCTTCTTTTTCACAAGCTTCAATGCCTCTGTCATGACAATAATATCGGTATTGTCACCCACATAGCAGGAGGTCGCACCGAGGTGGATGATGCCAGCCGCCTTCGGGCACTGTTTTCCGTATGCGTACACATGGCTCATGACGTCGTGGCGCACTTCCTTCTCTCTCGCCTTTGCGACATCATAGTTGATGTCCTCCGCATGTGCCTTCAGCTCCTCGATCTGCTCGTCTGTAATGACAGGCTTTCCGTTCTGGGACAGTCCCAGCTCCTTTTCCGTCTCCGCAAGGGCAATCCAGAGCTTGCGCCATGTGCGGAACTTCATGTCCGGGGAAAAAATATACTGCATCTCCTTACTTGCATAGCGTTCCGAAAGGGGGCTTTCATATCTGTCTGTACTCATCATTTCATCTCCTTTTACACTCTATACGTCCTACCGCTCATATTCGCCGCGGATGTCCTCTGCCGGAGGATCAAGCGGGTATTTTCCCGTAAAGCAGCCCTTGCAGATCCCCAGTCCGTCCACGATCTCTTCCAGCCGCTCCACCTTGAGATAGGCAAGGCTGTCCGTTCCGATCACCCTGCGGATGTCCTCCACCGAGCGCTTGTAGGCGATCAGCTGCTCTCTGGCCGGGACATCCGTCCCGAAATAGCAGGGCCAGAGGAAGGGCGGCGAGCTGACGCGCATATGTACCTCCTTCGCGCCCGCCTCACGGAGCATACGGACAATGCGGTCCGAGGTTGTGCCTCTTACAATGGAGTCGTCTATCATAATGATCCGTTTTCCCTCGACAGCCTCCCTGATCGGGTTCAGCTTGACCTGTACGCTGCTCTCACGGTTTTTCTGCTTCGGTTTAATAAAGGTTCTTCCCACATAGGCATTCTTGACAAACGCCGTTCCGTAGGGAATGCCCGACTGCAGGGAATAGCCCAGCGCCGCTACATTTCCAGACTCCGGCACACCGACAACGAGGTCAGCCTCGACGGGGCTGTCCTGCGCCAGAAACTTTCCCGCCATCATGCGCGAATGGTAGACGCTGACATTGTCCAGAATGCTGTCCGGTCTTGCAAAATAAATATATTCAAAAACACATCTCGCGTGCTCCGAAGCAGGGATCGCATGGCTCATGTCCGACTCGATTCCCTTTTCGCTCGAGATCGTCACGACCTCTCCCGGCAGCACATCTCGCACAAACTTAGCGCCCACCGTGTCGAGCGCGCAGCTCTCGCTGGCGAGCAGATAGGCATTGTCACGCTTTCCGATGCAGAGCGGGCGGAATCCGAACGGATCACGCGCGCCGATCAGCTTTCTGGGCGACATGATGACAAGGGAGTATGCGCCCCGTATCTTATCCATCGTCCTGCCGACCGCCTCCTCGACCGTCTTGGAATTAAGACGCTCTCTGGCAATATAATATGCAATTACCTCCGAATCGATTGTTGTCTGGAAAATTGCTCCCGTATAGGCAAGCTCCTGTCTGAGCTCGGGAGTATTGATCAGGTTTCCGTTATGGGCAAGCCCTAACGTTCCCTTGACATAATTGAGAACCAACGGCTGTGCATTTTCGCGGGTAGAACTTCCCGCCGTAGAATAGCGCACATGTCCGACACCGATATTTCCCTTCAGCTTTTCAAGCTGTTCCGGGGTAAATGCTTCATTTACGAGTCCCATATCCTTTGAGGAAAGAACCAGACCCTTCGGCCCCTTCGTATCGCTGACCGCGATACCGCAGCTTTCCTGCCCACGGTGCTGTAACGCCAGCAGTCCGTAATAGATCGTCGAAGCGACATCCTGTCCGTCAAAGTCATAGACACCGAATACGCCGCATTCTTCTTTCAGCTTGTCCTGAGTTTCCGTCTGAATATAAATAGTATCCGCCACTGATCTTTTCCCTTTCCGATGTGTAATGCCAACGGCATTATCATAGCCCACAGACTGTCAGAAGTCAAGCGCAACCGCCCAACTCCGGCTGCTTAACCGTTCAGCTCCCTGCGTCGTATTTTCCCACCATTCCCAGAATTTCCTCTGCGTATGACGGATAGCGGTTCGCTATATCCATGACTTCGTTCCGCGCCGTCTCCGCGACATGGGTGTTATAATCCAGCTGTTTTCTAAGCGCCTGCCTTCTCAGGATCAGCTCATGCCGCATCTCGACCATTTCCCGCTTGTCTAAGAATGCGCCCGGATGCGTCGTCCATCTCTGGCTGTCGCTGATGTGGTAATTGTTCAGCTTCATCACAAGCTGCTTGCGGTAATAATCCGTCTTTGCCTCCGCCTCGGCGAACTCCTTCCGCTCCTCCTTCTCCTGCTGATACTGCTGCCACAGCTTTTCCAACGCTGCCGCGCTTTCCGTGCTGTACTTGATGCGCAGGTAATCCTGGAGATTATTGTTGTTCACATAGCGGATCTTCACTTTATTCTGAAGCTGTATCAGCCGGTTGATCGCGCCGCTGACGCGCTTCTGCTCCTTCTCGCTGTCCATGTATTTCACCATCAGAAGCGTTACTGCCACCGCCACCGCACCCGCGGCAAGCAGGCATCCGACCCTCGTATCCATCTCAAAGCCGAACTGTAAGACAAGCAGCAGAATGATACACAGGACAAAAGCCGTAAAGAAGATGACTGCCATGCCCCGGAAGTTATTCATCATGACCTCCAGCTCATTCCGTCTGTATTCATAGGCATGTCTCTCCCTGTCGAGCCGCTTGAGATCCTGACGCACCAGCTCGCCGTATTTCTCGCACTCTCTCAGCTTTGTGATTCCCTCCTGTATCTCATTCTCCTGCTTGCGGATCCGCTGGTAATCGCTGTCAGCCATCCTGTTCTTTTTATCACGATACCGCTCGCACTCCTTTTCCAGCGCCATCAGCCGCCTCGCAATGTCCTCAAGCCCTTCCTTCTCCTCGGCGGGGAGCGCTTCGATCTCCTCCATATCCGTCAGATAGGCCGTCACAAGCCCGTACTCGCCCGCCAGCAGATCTGCCTCCCTCGATGCCTCGGCGATCTGCTCCAGACAGTTTGTGATATAGCGGCTGCGCTGCTCTTCGTCCTCAAAGTTGACATCCTCCCTGTCATAGACGATGTTCTCCCAGTCCTCCTGCGGCTGCTCCTGTTCCTTCTTTTTCCTTCTGAATAAATTCTTCCAAAAGCCCATGTTATCCTCTTATCTGTCTCAGAAAGAGACACTTCTTCTATAGCTGTCCTTCAATGTCTGCGTGTATTTTTCACATACGTCATAATACTTCTGCTTCTGTTCTCCGCCCCTGAGCTCCCTGAAATGATTGAGCTGTAAATATTCCGGCTGCTGTTCCCACTCCTCCGACTGCTGCTCCAGCTCCTTCTCCACCTTGAGCGTCAGCCCGTACTGCCTCGTCTTGTCCGCCGCAAATGCCACATATTCATTCTCCGGCAGCTCCAGTCTCTTTGCCTCCAGATATTCCAGATAATAATCCTCACGATCCTCTATCTCATACGCCTTCTGAAAACACTCCGCAGCTCTCGCATAAATCATCAGCCCCGCCATTGCCACGCCCTTATTGTGCCAGATTGCCGCCAGACATTCCGCCCCGGAAGCCGCCTGTTCCTTCCGGTCCTGCTCCTGCCATTTTGCAATCAGGTCGTCATACCCTCTGATCGCCGCGGCATATTTTTTCTTTTTCACAAGATAGTCGATCTGGCTTTTCTTCCTCTCGATGCCGCTCAGCCCCGCTCCCATTTTCAGGACCCGCTCTATCTCCGAAACGGTCTGTTCATCGTAAAGCCCGACAAAATTCAGAATGGAGACAACGAATACACTGAGCGAGCCCTTCTTATGGACAATCGGATAGAGCGCCCGCGCCAGCTCCTTCAGTCCGCACTGCTGGTCGATCCAGTCGAGCAGTCCGTCATTTAAGAGGGTAACATCCAGCAGGAAGGCATTTTCCCTCATCACATAGCAGAGTTCCTCCATGCAATAGACGTTAATTCCAAGTCCCGGCACACAATATGAAGTTGACGCATAGTTACCCACACAGACACTGACGCGCATACTGCCTCCTAATACATTTCAATTTGTTCCTTCCAGAGCTTGCCGGTGGCGGGACGGATTTCTCCCAGCCCCTCATCCTCGATCTCGACGGCAAGCACATTCTCCGACTCCAGCCTGAGCCTTACTCTCAGTCTGGCGATCGTCCCCGGAAAATCCTCCAGCGTTATCCGGGCAACCTTTCCCTTCTGTCCGATCAGCGGCGTGATTACCAGTTCAAGCACATTGCCGTCCTGAAGATAGAACTCCACCTGATTTTCCGCCTCATACCAGTTGATTCCGGCATCCAGCAGCGCATAATAGGATTCCTCGCCCTGTCGCAGAACCTTCATCCCTATATTCGCTTTCAGCTTGTCATTGCCGAGGAATACGTGCTGCTTACCGGATTCGCTCGCACACAGGCGCTCCTGCATCCCGAAGCATGCGCCCTTGCTGAAAAGATTGTTTCCCTGGAACACCCGGCTTTCCTTGCAGAGAAGCTTCAGGGACTCCTTCAGCCATTCCTGGTCAAAGCCGTCTCCGATCAGGAAAACGCTCCCAAACATTCCGCCTTCACAGATCTCCCCGGCAATTTTCAGAAACTGTCCATCCAGCTCACTGAGCCTGTTCTGCCTTGCGGCTTCCTCCTCCGGAACCGTCTCCCACGCCGGAAACGGAAATTCCCGTTCATCAATAAAGGCGACAATCGGTGTTGTGTGCTGGTTGCACTCTAACCGGTAAGCCTTTATGCCCCCGGCGTTATAATGGAACAGCACCGAGCGGTGCATCCACAGCTCCTCCGGCTGGTGGATCATATAGTTATAATAGCTCTCTGTATGGCTCTCGAACGCAATTTTATCCGTTTTCAGATGCAGACCCTGTATCACTCTCCCAAGCACTTCCAGAATTCTGTGATCCAGCGTCTCACAGGTAATCATCATGGCGCTGATCCTGTCGGGAGACGCGATCTGGGACAGCATTCCAAGACTTCTCTTCACAAACAATGTCAAAAGCGCCACCGGATCAAGACTTTCCCCCTCTATCAGAACGGGCTCCCCATCCAGTGCCAGCGCCAGAAGATTATCCACAAGTATTCCCTGCTGCTCTGTGCTGTAGCGGATTGCTTCCTTTCCGTAGAACCACTGGTTTACGCCGCATCTCTTGCAGAGCACCGTCGGAATATTATAATGCTCTGCCCCCGCAACCTGGGACAAGGTCTCCACCTCCCCCGATTCCGAGAGACTGTAGCTGATCTGCGAGACCTCATTCCCCAGATCATAGCCCACAATGATTCTATCACCGCTCAATAACCCCATTTTCACACCCCTCTATCTTAATTTGAAGAATCTGCTGTTGAAAAACTCCTTCCTATAGTACTCCTCCAGCAGCTTCTCCATTGTGTCGTAATCCTGAAGCGTCTTGCTGATTACAATATCATTGACAAGGTGATATCTGCTCTCCATTTCCTTCCCCCGGATGTCGCTTCTCTGCAAGGTTCCGCTCTCCGTCAGCTGCTCCTCACCGTTCTTCTCCTCCGTGATGTAATACTGAAGGCTTTCCCCGAAAAACAGAATGAATTCCTTGAAGAACACTCCTCCGTACGTCTCCTGCATATACTCCGCCGTATACTCATCCGCATCTCCGTTCTCGTGCAGAATCACATAATGGATGCAGGCCTTCGACTGGGGCGCCGCGTGGTACTCGATGATTGTCTTGTCCTCCAGCTCCTGTGCAACGCGCTCGTTGTCGCTATATTCCCTGAAAAATTCCAGATGAATCCCCTTATCCATCATCTCTTCCAGAAACTTTCCGGTAAGCTTTGCCGTACCTTCGCCCAGCTCTCCGCGGTTTTCCGCATAAAATTTCAGCAGTGCCAGCTTGCAGACTCTCTGCACCGGCTCCCCGCGCAGATACATGTGCTCGATTTCATCAAACACATCCTTTTCCGTAACTCTTTCCTTTACGAAATAATCATAGGCACACTGTGAAAGGAAGGCTCCCTCCACCTCCGGCTTTGCCCCCTGTGAAAGATAATAATGAAAAATCTCCATCTTTTCCCCGACAAAGGAACCGGAATAGAGCATCTGCACCAGAATGTTTTCGCAGATCGTATAGCAGTCAAGCTCAAATGACTTCGCCGCCTTCCAGATGTCCCGCAGACTCTTTGTCGTTCCGCGCCCATACATCGTCAGATAGCGCAGAACCGTGCTGTCATATTTTCCTTTCCGGAACACATACATTGCCGCCGCCTTCAGCACCTCATTCTCGACCATATGGTTTTTCTCCATAAGCGGGCCGATCAGTCTGACAAGCAGCTTGGGATCAATAAAATACGGGCCGTACTCCTCCAACCACTGCTCTGCGAGCTCGAGCTTTCCTCTGAGTACCGCAAAACGGACAATCGTCGCGCGCTCCTCCACGCTGAGTCCTTCCATATCAAGCCTTGAAATATATTCGTCGAGATCGCGCAAGTCATCCATATCGTAGTAGCATTGCAGAAGGAGCATTGTCAGCTCTCTCCTCGTCCTGCTGTCCACATAAGGCGCCTCCACGACTCTCCGGATGCGGGTTACGCTCTCCTCCGTCTTTGTCGGCTCTTCCTTTTCATTTGCACAGTAATAGAGATCAAGCTCCCTGTTATTCACCGGAAACGGCGCTAACATCCGCAGGAATTTTCCCGAAATCATCAGCTTTTCTATCGTATACTCCGCGTTCTTGATAAAGCGGTTCTTGCAGGCATCCTCCAGAACCACGGTATACTCATTTCCATACAATGAGATCCATGCCTTTCCGTCGACCAGCTGATACTCTGTCGGATCAAGATTTCCCGGCTGATATACATACACCTTGCACAGCCTGTCATCCTCCACGCGGATCATGTGTGCAAACAGGAGTCTCGACAACGGCTCAGCGGTCTGCTCCGTAATCATCCCCGGCTGCAAAAGCCGCTGGTACAGATTTGCAAGATGCCTGTTGATGTGCAGCTTTATGATCTGATCCACACAGAAATATTCCATGCGGCGGCGATAGACCTCACAGAGGTCTCCCAGTTTGTCCTCATTCTGCAAAATATAGTCATATATGTATGCCGTGCGCTCATAATCCAAATTATTCTGGTAAGAAAAGTACATCAGTACGACCTTGGGTATCTCAAGCGGCTTGTCCAGATCCACCGACAGCATATAGTATTCGTACAGGTTTGTAATCCGCAGATTGTTCTCGACGCCGAGCCTGTACCATTCAAAATATGCGCCGCCCGTCTTGTTCCCCTTGATCAGCTGGACACAGATCTGCTGCAGGAAACGGACATCCTTCTTCTTTGCGTACAGGCTGACCAGACTCTTATACAGCAGCCCGGAAAAGCCCTTCGCTCTCTCGACAAGATATAACAGCTGCTCTATCACCTCTGACTTCAACAGCTCCTGCCGGATACCGTACCAGATTACCTGCATTTCAAAATCCCCCAGCCGTCGCAGCAATGCCGGATTGCTGTTCAGGAGAGCAACCGC
>USGM01000090.1 GCA_900554205.1 uncultured Lachnospiraceae bacterium | reverse complement strand
GTCATTCTTCTCTGCCAGTCACTCCCGAAGCTCAAATTACTCTCCTATCTGGGTGCCAACTCCCTGATTATCATGGTGACGCACCTCGACTGCAGGATCATGCTCATCAGCCATAAGTTTGCCGGACTGATCGAGAGCTATCTCCCCAACCGTTACCTTTTCCTGCTGAATGTTGCTCTCTCCCTGTTGCTGCTGGAGCTTGTCATCGTCTATGTTGTCAACCGCTGGTTCCCGTTCCTGATCGGGCGGAAGCGCAGCATATAATCAGCCCTTCACCGCCCCGGCAGTCATTCCGTTTACCATGAACTTCACAAGGCAGAAATAGAGAATGACGATCGGCACAGCGATAAACACCGCGCCTGCGGCGAATCTTGCAAATTCCGTATCTCCAAGGCTCATCAGCCCGACCGCCACCGTGTACAGGTTTTTCTCCTTGAGCAGAAGCTTCGGCAGGATGAAATCACTCCACGGGAAAGTAAAGCTGGTCAGCGCCGTGTAAACGATAATGGGCATCGAGATCGGCAGATTGATCTTTGTAAACACCTGAAAGTTTGTCGCGCCGTCGATTCTCGCCGCCTCATCGATAGAGGACGGTATTGTGTCAAAAAAGCCCTTCTGTGTCAGGTACCCCATCGGTGCATTCGCACTGTAGATCAGAATCAGACCCCACATTTTATTAATCAGACCGAACTGCGTCATGATGATGTAGACCGCAATCATTCCCATAAAAGAAGGGAACATGCCAAGGATCAGCGTTGTCTTCATCATCGCCTTTCTGGACTTGAACTGGAAGCGCGACATAGTGTAAGCTGTCAGCACTGTCAGAAACGTTCCGATCAGGCAGCTCATGGTGGCAATAAACAGCGTATTCCGGAACCACTGCGGGTAATTGTACATCGCCGTGTCCGTGAAGAGCATCTTAAAGGTGTCCAAGCTGTACGAGCTCGGGAAGAAGCCGTCAAAGGAATAAATCGAGCCCGACTTGCTGAAGGACGCAAGGATCAGCCAGAGGCAGGGGAAAAAGAAAATAAAGCACACGGCGATCAGTATGATGTATGTGACAGTAGTGTCAGCAATTCTGGAAGCCTTCATATTTCTCATCGGAATGTATCCTCCTCCTTGTATGATGAACTCCTCGTATAGATGAGCAGTGAGATCAGGGATGTAATCAGGAAGATTACCAGGCTGATTGTTGCGCCGATATTGTAATAGTTATTGTTGATCGACAGGTTATAGAGCCAGTTGATCAGAAGATCCGTATCGCTTGCGAGGAAATAGCCATCCAGATACAGTCCGCCGCGCAGGAAATAGAAGACACCGAAATTGTTGAAATTTCCGATGAATTGTCCCAGCAGAACCGGCGTTGTGGAGAACAGCACAAACGGAAACGTGATGCGCCTGAACTGCTGCCACCTTCCCGCGCCGTCAATCTTCGCTGCCTCCAGCAGCGTCATGTCCCTGTTGGACAGAATGCCCGTCGCCAGAAGCATAATGGACGGAACACTGACCCATGCGTTGACACCAAGACCGATGAATCTTGCAATCCACTTCGCATCAATATCAAGAAAGCCGATCGCCCGGTGCCCCGAGGCGGTGATCAGCTGGTTAATCGGACCCCCATACGAAAACATAAACTTAAAACCGATCATCGTGATAAAGCCGGGAACCGCGTAGGCGAGAATCGGAAATGCCCGCCAGAACACCTTTCCCTTCACGCATTCCTTGTTCAACAGCAGTGCCAGTCCCAGCCCGGCAAAGTAGTTCAGTGCCGTCGAGCAGACCGCCCAGACAAGGTTCCAGCTGAGGATCTTGCCGAAGGTGGGCGCAAACTGCGAGAGCGTCATGATCTGGACAAAATTGTCAAAGCCCACCCAGTCCACCAGCTTCGGCGGCACAATGCTTCCGCCGTAATTCGTAAACGCAATGGCGATCATGAAGATGATCGGAAGGATGTTGAACACACAGACACCGAGCACCGGCAGAAAGAGCACCGTTTTATAAAACTTTCTGTCGAGGAGCTGCTTTGCGTCCTCACGGAAGGTTGCGGGTCTGCCGCCCCGTCCGATGAGCTGCTGGGTCTCCCATGCGTCCCGGATATTCGACAGATGCACTGCCAATAAAAGCACCAGCGCGATCAACGCCAGGATTCCCATGAGGAGCATGACTACCGAGTTATCCCCTTCGATGCCGAGCCAGGTATCCGCCTCCTGTGTTCCCAGCGTGAACAGTCCGACCAGATCCCTGCCGCCGCGGTAGACAAAATATCCGATGCCGAGTGCCAGCACTGCTATATAAAGCAGTCCCTTTCCAATCTGTCCGTAGAGGAGCTGCCCCAGCCCCATCAGGCACATACTCGCCCTCACATTTTTATTTGCTTTCCGAATAGATACCTTAGATTGTTCTAATTGTTTCATATTCCCTCGCATTCTGCCACCCGGCTAGTTCGTTCCCGCCAACGTGTGAATCGCATCATAGATCTGCACATCTACAGCTTCGAGACCGTTCTGGATATCCTCCTGTGTCTTGTACTTCTTTTCATTGTCCGGGCGGAACGCATCCTTTGCCAGATCCTCAAAGAAGGTCTGTCCCGGCGTCCATACCTGTTCAATCGCGCGGATGGACGGCATGACAACAATATTTCCCGCATCCAGATTCCGGAAAATAATCTCGGAAAGCCCGCCTGCCTTCTCCGCCGCATCATTTCTCGCGGGCGCGATGCCAAGGTACTCATTCCTCTTCATGACCATCTCATAGCTTGTCGCAAATTCCACAAATGCCAGACAGGCATTCGGCGCCTTCGTGTACGCACTGATCGCATAGCCGTTGACACCGCCCATAGCCTTCAGCGGAATCAGCTCCGGATTCTCCTCCGTGAGGTCTCCGCTCGCAGGCAGCTTCGGCACATCCGCAACGACCAGATTTTCTTCCGCAAGCGCAGCCGCGGCGTCATGTTCCATGCCCTCTCCCTCATAAGTCAGTGTCAGTTCCTTAAGAAATTTCGTGTAGACATCTGGCGTCGTCATAGTAGCGAAGTAAGTACCATCTGCAAGCTTGCTGAAAGCATTCACCGTGATGGAATCATCAATACAGCCCTCGTTCATCAGACCAGCCTGCTGTAAGAGAACGTTTGCTCCGACTGCGGCATTTCCTGCTGCAAAGCCGATGTCTTCCGCATTCGTGTTGTTGTCCCCGAAGACATATCCGCCATAGGAGAACAGGAAGCCGGAGGAGAAATATACATCATACAGGGAACGCATGTAGCCGTAATGTCCATCGCCCTTCTCCACGATTTCCTTGGAATACCGGTACATATCATTCCAGTTCTCTACCATGTCCGGCACCTTGTTGCCGTCCTTATCCCACTCGCTCTCCCAGTTGTCCGGCAACATATCCTTGCGGTAATAGAGCAGTGAGGACTGCACATTGACCGGGACTCCCATATAGTACTCGGTGCCGTTTACCGTCGTCTTATAGGCATCCCATGCATTCTGTGAAATATGGGAATAGCAATCCAGACTCTCCACCGGAATCGGATAAATATGCTTGCCCTCCACATATTTCATCAGCACATCATTGGCCTGATACAGCACATCCGGGCCGTATCCATAAGGGCCGTCATCCGCCAGATTACTGTACTGATCCATATTTGCATCGACGGCAACAATTCCATACTCTGCATACTGTGCATTGAAGGCATCAATCAGCTCCTGGAAATATCCCTGCTCGATTGCGGTATCGTTCTCCAGAACCCGGATCGTGACATCACGCTCCAGCTCGCCGCTGTAGATATTGCTCAGCGCCTCCGCCGTAGTCGCCTTCGCGCCCGCCTGTGTCTGCCCTTCTCCGGCAGAGGTCTGCGACTCCCCATTTCCGCCGCAGCCGCCGAGAAGCCCCGTGCACATCATTCCTGCCATCACCAGTGCAATACTCTTCTTTTTCATTTTCTTCCTCCATATCTGCGCTGTTCTAAGACCACTCTTTCCTGATCTATCTCACAAAAACAACAAAGCCGTCCGGCTCCAGATGATTTCCGTCATAACCGTTCTGCACAAGAACTCTTCCCGCTGCTTCCGGCTTGCGTGCCGTATCTGTCTGATTACAGCAGAGCGTAAGCTCCTCCGTCCCGGCGTACCGCCGCAGGATGAACATTCCGTCGCAGCCGCTCAGCCTGATCTCCCCGGTCTGAACTGCCTTCTCTTTTCTGAGCGCCAGCAGGCATCTGACCTGATCCATGAACACTCGGTTCCACTGCTCCCTGTTCCAGTCAAAGCAGCGCCTGTTATCCGGGTCATAGCCGCCCTCGAGCGGAAGCTCTGTTCCATAGTAGAGGCAGGGCGCTCCGACAAACATCACCATCACCGCAATGGCACAAAGCAGCTTCGCCTTGCTCCTGCCCACCAGTGTATAGAACCGATCCGTATCGTGGGAATCCAGCAGATTCAGCATCATCCTGTTGACCTGTAAGGTGTTCCGCATCAGCAGTCCGTTCAGCTTCCATGCAAACTGCTCCGCATCAGCAGTCCCGAACGCATAATAGTCCATGCACGCCTTGGTGAAAGCATAGTTCATGATGCTGTCATACTGGTCTCCCTGCAAAAACGGGTTGGCATCGTGCCAGTTTTCACCGATAATGACACATTCCGGCTTGACCGCCTTGACCCGCTTTCGGAACAGCCGCCAGAAGTCATGCGATACCTCGTCCGAGACATCAAGTCTCCACCCATCAATATCATACTTCCGAACCCATGATACCGCAATATTCAGCAAAAACTCCTGTACCTCGGGATTTGAGGTGTTGAATTTCGGCATGTAGTCGCAGAATGCAAATACCTCATAATTCAGAGGCTCCTTCTCCGGCTTTTCCCCTCGAATGATGAACCAGTCGAAGTACGGTGATTTCTTTCCTCTCTTCACAACATCCTGAAACTGGGAAAGATGCTCGCTGCAATGGTTGAATACGGCGTCCAGCACTACGCGGATGCCGCGCTTATGCGCCTCCTTTATCAGCTTCTCCAGATCAGCGTTTGTTCCGAACCGCTCATCCACGACATGATAGTCGTAAATGTCATATTTATGGTTGGAATCCGACTGGAAAATAGGCGTCAGATAGAGGGCATTCACGCCGAGCTCCTGTATGTAGTCCAGATTCTTTGTGATTCCCGGGAGGTCTCCCCCCGCAAAGCTCTTCGGCGTCGGCTTTTCTCCCCATTTCAGATCGATGTAGGCGTCGTCCTTCTTCTCCAGTCCACGGCAGAAGCGTTCCACAAAGATCTCATAGAAAACCGCGCCCCGCATCCACTCGACCTCCCTGTGGATGTCGGCGGGATTAATGTAGGGAAGCTGAAAAAAGTTGAAATACGCGAGTGAGAAATCATAGCTGTCACGCAGTCCGTCCTCCGAGTAAAACTGTATCTTCCCCTGATCCTCAAATCGGAAAATGTATGTGAACCGGACATCCGTGAGTGTCAGCCGGAGTTCATACCACGCAAACAGTCCGTCCTCGTACTTCCGCTCCATCCTCTCGCTGCGCTGCCTTGTCTGTATGACGTATTTGTTCTCATAGACTACAAAAATACCGTCCGGCATATCTCTCTTGTCAATCCGGAGCCGGAGAATCACCTCATTTTCCGATACTGGAAAGCAGTATCTGGAATCGGGAATGTGTAAAATCGCATATTCGTTCATGTTAATTTCCTTTTCTACTTCTCTGGGTTTATCATGCTTTGATTGACAAAACCGACCCGACAGTATATAAATAAGCTATGAGCAAAAAATATACTATCCGGGACATCGCCAAGCAGGCGGGTGTCTCCGTGGCAACCGTATCCTATGTAATCAACAACCGAAACGACCAGCGCATCAGCGAGGCAACAAAGAAGAAGGTATGGCAGATCATCAATCTGCTAGACTATCACCCCAACTCCTCGGCAAAGTCTCTTGCCACAAGCAAGACCTGCAACATTGCGCTCTACCTGAAGCATGAAGAATGTCCTTATAAGCGCTGTGAGCAGCTCGCCGTTGCGGAAGCTCTGACAGACGTGCTCAACGCACATGGCTATCATCTTCTGTTGCAGCACCCCGGCGACATTGTCAGGGTTGACTACGCAGATGCTATTTTGTGCTATGACACAGACCTGAACTTTTTCAACGAGGTCGGAGACAACAACTTCATCCCCCTGCTCGGGATCGACATCCTCATCTCCACCCAGCTGCAGATTTTCTTCCAGATCTGTACGGATTATGATGCCATAAAAGCCGCAGCGGAGGAGCGTTTCGGGAAGGATAACTATACTTACCTGTGCCTTCGCCCCAACAATCAGGAGATCTGCGATCTGATCCTGCGGACATTTCCTTCCGTATCCTTCGTATCGGAGGTCGCCGTTCCCCTGCCGGACGGAAATATCGTGTACAGTCAGCAGTCTCTTGCCGTCTGTGCCGGAGAGGATGCCTGTTATGTTCCCTGCGACCTTTACGAAAAGATGGAACAGGTCTTCTCCTGCTTTGAGCTCGCCTCAAACCGTGTTGATGGCTGCACTCATCAGGTCTTTGTCTGAACCGTTTTGTCAAACTGCCGGATATCCTTTTACGGATACCCGGCTTTTCTTATTCCTGTCTTTTGACTCTTACTTTGCCTCAAAGCCTACTGTCAGCTGTGAAGTTGCAGGATCGTAGGTAAAGGTATAGGTTCCTGCTGCCTTTGCAATGATATTTGCACTGTCTGTTCCATCGACATACTTCTTGGAATCATCATCCGTGATGTTTGTGAAACGGACATATTCGTTGCCGACAGAAGAATTTCCATCCTCTGTCGTAACCAGAGTTGTCATCAGGAATTCGTCTCCCTCGTCCAGATCAATTACCAGCGTGTGAATGCCGTTCTCCTCTGTGAAGGCATACTTTTCATCATAATCATCCTGCCAGCCGGTCACAATGGCGCCCTTGATGTAATAGGTGGTTGTAACGTCTGCCACTGCCTCCTTCATCTCTCCGTTGTAAGTGAAGCTAATGGTGTCATACGGATTAGAATTGTAGTTCTCCTTGCTCTCCTCGGAGTAATTGCTGTTCGCGGTATCATAAACATCTGCACCGGGATGGGTTGTCAGAGTGAAGGTATAGTTACCGTCAACCAGACACTTGATGTTTGACTTCTTGGTGTCATCGGAAAGTCCGCCGGAAACGCTGAAATAGGAAACGCCATCCGCATCCGTGGTTTCCAGATATCCGCCGCCGCGCTGGTCATGCCAGGAGGTGTTAATTGCGAACTGGAATTCGTCTCCCTCGCAGAGGTCAAGTGTGATCGTGTATACATTCTCTCCGTCATTCTTTGTCATATAGTGCTCGTCGTTGATGACTCCGCCCCAGCTGGATGCAGCGAGCAGAGGGCTCTTTCCGCTTCCCACGATAGCGAAGGTTCTGCTGTCCTCCACATTCTCCATGAATCCCGCAAACACCTTGGTATCTGCTGTGATTGCCTGTGAGAAATCAAATTCGTGTCCGAGGGACGGGGTTGCGAACCAGCCCATGAATATCTGTCCGTCCTTCTCCGGTGTGTATTCCGTCGCCGTTGCGCCGCTTGCCACTTCTTCCTCGGACAGCACGGTCGTTCCGTCCACATCATAGAACGTTACCTTATAGGAATCTGTCGCTGCGCTGCTTTCCGTCGCACTGCTCTCTACGCTGCTCTCCTCCGAAGCCACGCTGCTGTTGCCGCTCGTCTCTGCACCGGAGCAGGCCGCAAGTGAAAATGTGCAGACCGCTGCCAGCATAATGCTTAATACTTTTTTCTTCATCCTTTTTCCTCCCTTTTCCGGTCTCCGTCTCTGCGGAGCCAACGATGAATGTGTTTGCTGATTTGCTTGCTTAACCAGTTAAGCTCAAGGCTATAAAAAATTGGCTTTGCTCTCTTGCTTAACCAGTTAAGCAAATTATAATAATGATACCCGCTGTTGTCAATTTCTGAAATTAACAAAAGCGGGTAACCAATTTTAGCTATATTAGACAAAGAACCAAAGCCAGCATTACTTACAATCACTCTTTTTTCTTCTTACAAGAATTTCCGCAAATCCGGAAAGTCCTGCGACCGATGCCACAGCAAGCAATACCACCCAGAGCGCATCATTCGACGTGTCTCCCGTCTTCGGTGCCTTGATTGTCGTATCTGTTGCATCCGCATTGCTGCCTGCAATATTGCTGCTATCGTTATTGCTGTTGTTATTATTGTTATTGCTGTTATTGTTGCCGCCATTATTGCCGGACGTGTTTCTTGCAACCGTAAAGCTCGTGCTTGCGGTACCATCCGTCCAGACAAGCTCAAAGGTATGGCTGCCTTCCGGTAACGTCTTGAGGAACTCCGGCTTAAAGGTGATGATCGTCGAGCCCTCTGTCACGGTATAATTACTGGGATCAACCACTGTTCCGTCCACCAGTACTCTCAGGAACTTGCTGATTGCACCGCTTCCCCGGATGGCAAGGCTTCCGTCCGTATTCTCTGTCCAGGAGCTGCCTGCCCCGTCAAGAATCTCGTACTCCACAGTAACCGTCAGTGTTACCGTATCCGTTGTGACAGTCCCGGCTGCATTGCTGACGACACAATAGTATTGGAATCCGTTGCAGTCTGTATCCGTGACCCCGGACGTATAGCTTGCGCTGTTCGCATTTTTGATGTCGACGAATCCCTTTCCGTCATTCCTGTTAATCTTCCACTGATAGTTCAGGTTCATGCCTGTTGCGGTCACTTCAAAGACTGCCTTTTCCCCTGCCTTCACAGATGCATTTACAGGCTGTGCACTGATTGCAGGAGCATCCACATGATACAGCTCGACGTCACCGGTCAGATGGTCATAATTGGTATCCGTGGGCGTAAAGCACCACACATAGATTGTGTTGGCCTCAACCACGGTGTCATCGGGCATTGTCTCGCCCTCATAATCTATCCACTCCAGCACGCCTTCCGCAGGGTTCAGGGTACTACCCTCCAGCGTCAGCTTCGCATCCGCCAGCGTCTTACCGTCTATGGTAATCTTCGTGTACTTAGGCTCACCGGTCGTAGCAGCCTGAGTAATTAAAATTTCAAAGCAGTCACTGGTAATCTCATTGTACTCGGCATCGCCTGCCTTGGTTGCTCTGATCACAATGAAGCCTGCCTTGAGCGGAGTCAGGACACCGTCTGCGCTGATGATCGCGTCGCCGTCGCCTGCTTCAATGCTGTAGGTCACTGCGCCTGTACCGGAACCGCCGGTAGTGCCCAGCTTCAACTTCTGGTCGTAGGCCACGACGTCGCCACCGATAATAGTCAACGGCTCCTGATTATCCTTTTCCGTCAGGGTAATAACCACCATGACGGTAGCGTCTTTATAATTCTTGGACTGGATCGTCACCGGCAGGGTCACTTTATCGCCTATCGCGCCTTTACCGGTCAGCGTATACTTTACAACACCGTCAGCATTCACGGAAAGATCTTCAATGATGCCCGTAGCTCCGGTAGGCGTACCGGGCATATAGTTACTTGCACCTGCCACAAGCTCCGCTACACTGACTGTCTTCTCTCCGGTCAGCGTGAACCTGTAGCTTACTTCAATATCCTTCAGCTCAGGAGCGTCAGCCGGATTGATCGTCAGCGTGCCGATTGCAAAAGACTCGGCATTATAGTTAGTGCCACGAGTCACATCAGCGGTCACTGTATAGCTTCCTGCATCAATGGGAGCCGTCTCGCTGCCGCTGTACTTCACAGTGATGTTGCCCATGCCCTTGATGCCGTCCGCGACTTCGACAGTTACGACCTTGGCAGTGCCGTCATAGGTCTGCTGTCCTGCAAAGTTACAGGTAAAGTTGCTCCATATGGGTCTAATCCTGTCAATCGTCCATGTCGTGGTTGCCGTTCCGGTGTAGTTGCCCGTGCCATTGATCGTCAGGATAATGTAACCGGCATCGGTAGCCTTGTTGCTGCCTTCCTCGACGACATAATCCGTATCCGCCGCCAACTGTATTCCAGAAAGTGTCACGGAATCAATGCTCACCGTCTTCACCGAGCCGTCATAATCAAAGCGGTCTTGCACCAGTGTGATGGTCGCACCGTCGATGGACTTCGGCGCGATGGTGAAGGTCTTGGAAGCCGTTCCCATGTAGTTGCCCATGCCCTCGATCGTCAGGGTAGCGTTACCACCGACATTTTGGTTGCCGGAATAGCTGAACGTAAAGTCCGTACCGGGGTGCAATGTGCTCAAGCCGTCCGTGACATCGGGAGTGGGTTTAATTTCACTGCCGGTGTACGTCTGATCGGAGATTTCACCAATCATATCTTTGGTGACCTCCTTCGGTGCCACGGTAATGGTCGCTGTAGCGGTATCATAGTGGGTGGTGCTGTCATAGGTCGCCGTCAGCGTCGCGCCGGTAGTATCCGCCTTCATCGCCTTGATAGTCGGAGTTGCGGTAGTTCCACCGGAAACAATCTTCAAAATAGTCTCATCGGAACTGCTCCAGTGCCATGTGCCGCCATCGGGGGTGTTCTCGTTCTTAGTGGCGGTCAAGGTAAATTCTTCGCCATAGGTCACGCTGGCAGGCGCATCCGTGATCTTAACGTCTGCGTCATACTTATTCACCACAGTCACGGTGATGGTCTCAGCAGCCGGTGCCACGAAGTTTTCAGTGGCATCGGCAGTCACCTCGATCGTAAAAATGCTTCCAGCGGGTACAACGCTTGTAGCCGCCAGCTTGTTACCCGTAAGCGTAATGCCATTGGGCGCATTAGCACCCAGCGCATAGGTCAGCTTTGCACCACTGTCATCGTTGTCGTCGAAAGATGCCCATTCTGAGATGTCCACTTCCGAGCCATTGTTTAAAATCACCTGCGATTTATTAGGAACATCGATAACAGGTATAGCCTTTTCAATGGTAAATTTCCATTCATCCAGCGTCAAGTCGTTTTCGCTGGCCTTATAGTTCTGGCTCTCCGCTACCTTGATCTGAACGGTGTAGGTGCCCGCATTTATGGGATCAGTCCTAACGTCACCCTTCCAGTACGATACAGTGATTTTGCTCTGGTCGATCTTCTCGGACGTAACGGTTGCTTCTTTGGCAGTGCCGTCGTAAGTCAGGTTTTTCGGTGCGGTAAAGGTAAAGATATCCATATTCTTCCCAGGCTCTGCCTGGTAGATGGTATAGCTCACACTGGCGGTAGCTTTTTCGCCGTTCACACCTTTGAGGGTAATGCTGGCGGTATATTTACCAGCATTGGTAGGCTCGCTGCCTGCAGGGAGACTATTATTCGCCCCGTCTCCCATCGTGTAGCTGATCTCAGGAGCTTTTACACCATCGGGAAGATGATCATTAAGCGTTGCTGCTTTTGCTTTGCCGTCGTAGATCACGTTACCCGCATATTCCACGATCGTCACGTAGCCACCATTCTTGATATCGCCTGCTGCACAGACAGCCTTGATGGTCTGCTTGTTATCCAGCTCAAAGTTCCAGCTGTGCTCATGCAGCCTAAGATAAAGGTTCCCGCCATTCTCGTACACATCATACGGCGTACCCGTTGTATCCGATTTAAATATCTTGGTATAATTCAAATCGCTGCTCGCACCCGTAGCAAACTGAACCGGGATGCCATCGCTCGGCTTGTCTTTTGTCGTCACGCCGATGGACGCATCCTCTGTCAGACCTTCATTGATATTAATATAACTAAAATACTCCGCGGTCACCGGACAGATATAGACATTACCTGCAATACCGGCATCGCCCTCATCATACACACCCGTCTCGTTGTTCTCCTTACCATTAATCCAGTTGTCATGAATCTTCGCCTTGCCGGACACATGGAAGGCAGCCGTGTATACATACACGTTACCGTTTGTTTTTGAATTATCTGCAGTATTATTGCCGGTGATCTCACCGCCTGACATAGTAAAAGTACCGTAAGAGCCAACATATACACCGCCGCCCGTGTCGGCTTCGTTGCCGCTGATCTCACCGCCTGACATGTTGAATTTACTTTCCACATTAATACATACGCCTTGCTGCGTGTTGGCTGTGATCTTACCGTCATACATATTGAAGGTGCCTCCAAAGCTGTTTCCCCCCACAACCACGCCCGTAGCGTTTTTGGTGATCGTACCGCCATACATGTTAAAAGTGCCATACCCATTCACACCAGCCAGACTGCAATTTTTGATAATGCCACCATACATATTAAAGGATGAAGTCCCAAAGGAAACACCACTACTTGTCTTTGAGGTGATATAACCATTCTCAGTATTAGCACTAGCGCAGTCACACAGAGATAAAATTCTGTTGGAACCATTCGGAATCCTAATAGCGCACACTCCATTGTTTTGCGTAATGTTGTGCCCATTCAGACAGAGACTCACATAACCGGAGATTTTAATGGAAGGTAAATTCTGGTTGTTCTCAGGAGGGGTATAACTAACAATCTCAATATCAGTTTCAAGATAATAGTTGCCCGTCTCTAGTTCATAGGAATGATCACCATCTTTCATCTTCCACTCAACGCCGTTTTTCATTAGTATACCATCTTTATATGACAGCGGTATCCAGTCGGTCACAACTTCGTGAGAGTCTTCATGACCGTTGCAGGTTGCACCGCAGATGGGATGGTTAGTATGCCCGCCGTTCTGCGCCGCTACAAATGTAGTCAGAGCTGTACATGTACAGATAGCATAATAGCGCGCCATATCCAGCTTGGCAAGCTGCGCCTCGTCCAGTGCCTCCATCGCCTTGTCAATGGCGATCAGCTGTGCCTGAAGCTCGTCCGCGTTCTCCGCCGTTATGCTCTCCGGCAAAGCGTCAATAAGCGCCTGCGCCGCCTGTACAGCCGCATCCTGTCCTGCGTCACCGCCGCTGACATCTCCACCGCTTACGTCGCCGGTGATGTTCCCAGCCGTGGTGTCGTCACCGGAATCGTTACCGATAGCGTCCTCACCGCTGCTGTAGACATCGGCAGTACTTTCGCCGCTCTGCGCCTCCTGTTCTGCCGCTGCTCCTGCTTCCTCCGCAAACGCCACCGTGGGCGTCATGGAGAGGCTGAGCGCAAGTGCCATGAATAAACTTAATACCCGTTTCTTCATATAGAACCTCCTTTGGTTATGTGAACCTGTTCACATCTTATTCACATTTGTACCTTATAAATCCTTTTCCGCTATATTATACAACGTCCCTTCGGGGACAAGTCAAGCCTTTTGAAAAAATAATTGTAAAATTTAGCGGAGAGACGCTGCTTTTGTCACGATACCATAAAGCATATAAAATCCCCTTTTAATTTACCTGCCAAGCGATGGACATGCAAAAGCAGTGTACACATATGATGTACACTGTCGATGAAAAAATATGAAATATAAATTTGGAGGATGTTTATAGGATACTATCTCCGATTGAGAGATCTACGGGAAGATAAGGATTTAACCATAAGAGAACTTGCAGGCTAAAAAAGCCTGTCCCCTTGAGTTGCAGAGAATGGGCTTTTGCCCCCAACATCTTGTCACTAAGAGTAAGACCTTGCCACGCTATGTACCGACCCTGCCAATAAAAACATCTCGCCGGCATTATTCCTCCGTTTTCTCCGCGATCCACTCCTGCACGATCGCTTCATCGACCCCCGCCGCCTCTGCGATCTGCTGTAAGGGGATATTCTGCTTCGCCAGATTCCTCACCATAGTGCGGAGTGCGGCGGTGCGTCCCTCACGGATTCCGACAGCATGTCCAGTCTCCATTCCCTCACGCACTCCAGCGGCATGCCCTTCCTGCATTCCAGCCGCGCGTCCAGTCTCCATTCCCTCGCGGATTCCAGCGGCATGTCCCTCACGGACTCCAGCATCATATCCATCCTGTCTCCCATGCTCATACTCTGCCTCACGGTATTTCTTCTCTTCCAGCTCCTGATCGTACTCAAAAATGC
>USGM01000089.1 GCA_900554205.1 uncultured Lachnospiraceae bacterium | reverse complement strand
GGAAATATCTTCTACTTTCTTTGTCTGTACCCACTTTGCTTCTTCAGGGATAGGCGCACAACCATGATGCACACCCTGAGCAACTGTGCACATTTCTTCAACTTCCTTTGAATAAATCATGTGAAATCTCCTTTCAATTATGTAAGTTATTATTTATTCAATCGTCCAATTGATAAAATAATATCATTCATGGAACATTCTCTCACATTTGCTGTAAAAAATCCAGATGTTTTTACAAAAAAACAAGAAATGCGGCAATCTGTTTGCTATACTACATTGGCATGGCGGACGCGCCTCTGTTATAATAGGAGCGTGCCCGAACAAAACATCCAAAAACAGGAATGGAGGTTCTTTATGAATCAGATACTTGATCTCGCGGGCGAGTGGCTCTTTAAGCTCGACAAGGAAAAGCAGGGACTTACCTCTCACTACGAAAAAAAGACCTTTGAAGATACGATACAGCTTCCTACAACCGTCTCTGAGGCGCATAAGGGAACACCGCACGATAAGACCTATACCGGCTATCTCACCGATCCCTACGAGATGTCCGGCTACAGCTGGTACCAGCGCAGGCTTCAGCTGCCCTTTGAAAGTGCAGAGCAGTTAAAAGGAAAGCATTTTGAGCTTGCCATGGAGCGGACAAGAATTTCCTATGTCTGGGTTGACGGCTGCTTTGTCGGCAGCTTCGACAGCTTTGTCGCCAGTCACCGCTACGATCTCACGCCCTACATAACAAATATAAATCCTGTGCTCACCGTCATGGTTTCCAACACGGATTACAAGGTTCCCGGCGGACATCTCACCTCCCCGGACACCCAGACCAACTGGAACGGTATTCTGGGTAATATTTCACTGCAGATCAGCGAGGATGTCCGCTTCGGTCAGATCCGGTCGCAATGCTGCTATGAGAACAAGAGCATCCTATTACACATCCCCGTGCAGTTTGACAGCTCACTGCCCTGCAATGCCCGAATTGAAGTGCATCCCGTCCTTGTCCGGCTGAAGGCTGACTATCAGAAACCGGACTGTATCATTCCTGACGACCTTCCTCTGGAGGCGCTGACAGACCAGACACTTCTGACAGACGAAATCCAGCATTATGACGTGATGCTCCAGCCGGGTCGCCATTACCTTTCTCTTAAGGTGGATCTGTCTGCCTCTGCGGCGCTCTGGGACGAGGAAAAGCCTGCCGTATACCGTCTGAATCTCGCCTGCTGCAAGGTGGATGTAACGGTCGCAGACACCTTTGTCTGGTGCGGACTGCGCTCCTTTACCACCGACGGGACGAACTTTGTCATTAACGGCAGGAAGACCTTCCTGCGCGGCAAGCACGACGGCATGATTTTCCCGAAGACCGGCTATGCCCCCATGAATGCCGCAGGATGGCTGCATGTCATGAAAATATCCAGAGATTTCGGCATCAACCATTACCGTTTCCACACCTGCTGTCCTCCCGAGGCTGCCTTTATCGCCGCAGACCTTCTCGGCATTTACATGCAGCCTGAGCTTCCGTTCTGGGGCACCTTCAACGGTCCTGAGGACGAGGGCTACCAGAAAGAGGCGCAGGAGTTCCTCGAGGCGGAGGGCTTCCGTATGCTGGAAGCTTTCAGCAACCACCCTTCCTACTGCATGATGTCCATGGGAAACGAACTCTGGGGAAATGCCGCCGCGCTCGACGTGCTTCTCGCCAAATATAAGGCATACCGCCCGCATGTACTCTTTACGCAGGGTTCAAACAACTTCCAGTGGGTGCCGAACATCCAGCCGCACGACGACTTTTTCTCCGGTGTCCGCTTTACCATCGACAGACAGATCCGTGGCTCCTACGCTATGTGTGATAAGCCGCTCGGTCATGTCCAGACGGACGCTCCAGGCACGCGCTTCAACTATGATGCGGCGATCTGTCCGGACTATGTAAGCGCCGCCCCGGAGGTGTCCGCCGACGGCACGATTGAAATTCAATACGGAACGGGTGTCAAGCGCGTAAAGCTGACAGAGGCACAGGCGGAACTGATACCGGAAATTCCTGTTGTCTCACACGAGATCGGTCAGTATGAGACCTTCCCGGATTTCAATGAGATCGACCGTTATACCGGCGTCCTCAAGGCGCGCAATCTGGCAGAGTTCCGCCGCAGACTCGATGAAAAGGGGATGCTGGATTTCGCTGGAGACTATTTCCGCAACTCCGGCGCTCTCGCTGTCGCCTGCTATAAGGATGAACTGGAGACAGCCCTCCGCTCCTCGCAGCTCGGCGGTTTCCAGATTCTGGACATCCAGGATTTCACAGGACAGGGAACCGCTCTTGTCGGTGTCCTCAATTCCTTTATGGAGAACAAGGGACTGGTATCCGCCAAAGACTGGAGAAGCTTCTGCTCGGACGCGGTGATACAGGCAGAATTTGACAGCTATATTGCACTCTCCGGTCAGGCCTTCCCCTTCACGGCTTCCTTAAGCTGGTTCCGGAAGGAAGCGCTGCCGGTCAGCACACTCTGCTGTACTCTGAAAAATGCTGATGGAGAAACGCTTGCCTCCCTGTCACAAAGGCTTCCTGCAATCACGGAACAGGGCAGACATGTGCTCGGTGACTTTACGCTCCCGCTTCCGGCTGCATCGTCTCCCTCCGCTCTCTTCCTGACAATCGAATTAGAGGGGATGGGAATTGTCAACAAATATACTTTATGGACTTATCCGGCAAAGGACAGCGTTTCCGCACAAAGCGCTGCGCAGGCTCTGAGCCTTGCCGATCTGCCGCAGACCGCCGGATCGTCAAAGTCCTGCCTGTTCTTCCTGCCCGCTGAGGAAGATAAGGCTTCCATCGAAGGAACCTACTGCACGGACTTCTGGTGCTATCATATGTTCCGGCTGATCTCCCTCAACATGAAGAAGGAAATCCCCGTCGGTACGATGGGCTTATCCATCCAAAAGGAACACGAGGCGCTGAAAGGCTTCCCCTGCGAGAGCTTTTCGACTCCACAGTGGCATTCCATCGTCACTGCCTCGCGCTCGACCATCCTCGATGGCACGAAGCTCAGACCGATTGTACAGACGATCGACAATTTTGACCGCAATTACCGTCTCGGTCTGCTCTATGAAATTTATCTGAGCGACTTAGACCTCGGTGTCCTCGTATGTACGAGCGATCTTCCCCGCCTGATGAAGGAAGGGCACCCGGAGGCACAGGCTCTGTATGACAGCCTGACGTCCTACCTGCCTGCCCTCTCCGAGCACCGTACCGACGCTTACAGCATGACATACGCAGAGTTCAAAGCGCTTCTCTCCACAGAGGTACAGGAACCCGAGTGGGAATAACGTTTTTCAAAGAAACACACAAACGCTCAGACCGCACGGCCTGAGCGTTTTTTCTCTGTGCTATATTATACATTCGACAGGATCAGTTCCATTTTTCCGGTCAGTTCGACCTTCTTCACGCCGTTCGGGATGATGAAATGATCGCCCTTTTTCAGCGGCTGGCTGTTGACAATGCCGTCTCCAGACAGCACGGTTGCCAGCATAAACGGCGCATCCATGTCAAAGCTCATCTCACCGTTCAGATTCAGCTTCATCACTCTGTAATAGCTGCAACGGTACAACTCGTTCAGGCAGTTTTCAGGAAGCTCAGCCGCAGATAAAACGCTGTCCTCGGCGGACTTTGCCGGAACATTGATGACGTCGATGCTCTGCTCGACATGAAGCTGTCTGGGCTTGCCGTTTGACAGTCTGTCATAATCGTAGACGCGGTAAGTAATATCGCTGTTCTGCTGGGTCTCCAGAATCAGCAGCCCGCCCTTGATTGCATGAACCGTTCCGGGATCGATCTGAATGAAATCGCCCTTCTTCACAGGTATCTCACGAATGAACTCCTTCCAGCGTCCCCCGTGAATCATGTCGGAAAGCTCCTCTCTCGTCTTCGCATTGTGCCCGACAACGAGGGTTGCATTTTCCGGGCAATCCAGCACATACCAACACTCGGTCTTTCCGAGGGATCCGTTTTCGTGTACCTTCGCGTAAGCGTCATCGGGATGTACCTGAATGCTGAGATCATCCTTCGCATCGATGATCTTTACCAGCAGAGGGAAGCGGTCGCCGCCCACATTGCCGAAGATCTCGGGATGCTCCGCCCACAGCGTGGACAGCTTCTCTCCCGCATAGCGTCCGTCACGGATCGTTCCCTCTCCGTTGGGATGCGCGGAGATGCCCCAGCATTCTCCGATGTCCGTTCCCTCCACAGGATAGCCAAAATCTTCATGCAGTCTGCTTCCGCCCCAGATATTATGTGTGAATACCGGGGTCAGGAACAGAATATCCTGACAGGGATTATTGCAGGACAGGTTTGCCCCGCCGGTCTCGATGACCTTCTTGTACCAGAACGCGGAATCCTTGACAATACGCTTCTGGGTCTGGTAATTGACGTAAACGATGCCGAAGCGCTGCTTGTAGCCATCGCTCCACTCAAAATTATCGAGGAAGGTCCAGAGGAAATAGCCCCTGACATCAGCACCCTCCTGCATTGCCTGCTGCATCGCACCGATATAGCTGTCGAGGAAGGTAATCCTGTCGTTGTCGTGTACCCTTCCGTCGGGAGCGACATTGTCATGACAGCCCATACCGTTCTCCGTGATATACAGCGGCAGCGGATAGCGCTCCGTCAGGAATTTGATTCCGTAGTAAAATGCCTTCGGCGTCACCGGCCAGTCGGTTCCCGTCTTGGGGAAGCCGGGCTCTCTTGCAACAAATTCCGGCTCGCCGTTCTCACCGGCTCTGACATAATAACCGTTATAAATATTCTGCCCCATAAAGTCGAGCGGCTGATGGATCAGCTCCATATCCGCATCCGTGATTTCCGGCAGATACTCCTTGAACTGCTCCAGTCCTTCCTTCGGGTAGTGCCCTAAAAATACCGGATCGGAGAACCATGCAACATTCCATGTCCAGTTGGACATCGGATTATAGAAGCCAAAGTAAACCTTCTTCGCCGCTTCGATGTCCTCCGGCTTATCCGTATACGGATAAGCCACTCCGCCCGTGGGTGCATAGCCGACCTTGATCGGCTGCTTTGCATATTTTCTCAGCATGATCACAGCCTGTCCATGCGACTTCAACAGATTATGCGCGATCTGGAAGGTCTCTGGATAGGAGAGCTTTAAGCCCGGTGCATGAACACCGCTCAGATGTCCCAGACCTACCGCGCACTGCGGCTCATTGATCGTAATAAAATTCTCACAGATGTCCGAGAAATTCTCGGCAACCACCTTCGCATAATAGCCAAACCATTCCACGACCTGCGGATTCAGCCAGCCGCCCTTATCCTGTAATGCCTGCGGAAATTCCCAGTGGAACAGCGTGATATAAGGTATGATGCCGTTCTCACGCATGGAGAGAATCATATTCCGGTACAGCTCGACAGCCTTCGGATTGACCTCGCCGCAGCCGTCGGGAATCAGTCTCGCCCAGTTGATCGAAAAACGATAGGCCTGAACTCCCAGATTGCGCATCAGCGCATAGTCCTCTCTGTAGCGGTGCATATGGTCACAGCTCACGGAAGCGTCCTGCTGTTCAAATACCCTGCCCTCTTCCACAAAGGTGTCCCAGACGTTCTTGCCTCTTCCGTCATCGGGGTCTGTCCCTTCGACCTGATAGGCGCTGCTGGCAACACCCCATATAAAATCCTTGCTAAACATAACGACTCCTCCTGATTTTCAGATACTCTTTAGCCGGCGATCACGGATACAAGATAGAACGGCAGCTTATCCTCCGGGTGCGTCTCCTTCAGCCGGATCTCGACTGTATGCATCTTATTATCCCCGTGTTCCAGCACGGTGTCAATCACCATCTTGTCGCCCCATGTCTCATCGAAGTTTGCATCCAGCCGGAACGGATGGGTTTCATCCCCATCGAGAATCAGCTCAGCCACGGGCGCGGGAAGCTGAATCGTTCTACGGTACTGGACACCGATACAGCTGCCCTCTACCTCAAAGCGGATGGAAGCACCCTTTTCGGTCGCCGTCCAGCCCTTCTTAAAGATGTCCGTGATCGCGCTCTGCGGTGCTGCATCCGGCGTGAATCCATCCAGAACCGGCTTTGCATTGTCATTGCGGTAGCGAACCGAATGCTCGTAGCCGTTGGGTGTCAGCGTCTCGGCTTTCAGTTCCACCTCCTCTTCCCTGTTTGGCAGATCCTTCAAAATACCATCGAGGAAATAGGTGATGACCGACGCAACCAGCTCATGTCCGAGATCATTCGGATGTAAGTCATCCGGTGTAATCGCCCTGTTGTCCAGTCTGCCCGCAACCAGCTCCGGGAAAATGCTGCTCTGCATGCTCACCGCCGGCAGCTCATAATGCCGCGCAACTCTTCCGTGCATCAGCTGGGCGTTCGCGCCGCTGTCATAGCACACATTATGTACAAGAAGCACTGCCGGCTTCCACGCAGCACCGTAGATCTTACGGATCAGTCCCTCGTAGGTCTCCAGATAATGCTCGGTCGGCACATCATTCACAGAAAATTCCACAATGACAAAATCGGGCTGGTAGGCAAGCAGATCGCTGTCCGCCCTCGCGCAGCCAAACTGGGAATCCGTCGCCCCGATACCGGCATTCAGGTAGCGCAGCTGAGCCTTCGGAAAGGTCTTCCCAAACCAGTCAAACACGCGGTAGGCATAACACAATTCCGATGTGGAGGAATGAAAGCCCTGCGTGATGGAACCGCCGAGAAAACCGATCGTCAGCTGCTCTCCCTTCTGCGCTCTCTCAAAGACCTTCTTGATCCTTGCCTGATTTCCGCGGTTTGCAATACCTGCTTCATAATTAATTCTGATATCCATGCCAAATGTCCTCTCCCAATGAATTGATGTAGGTGCTCAGCTCCTCAGCCATTTTTTCTGCCTCGGGAATCCTGATATGTCCCGGCGTGCCGCAGCCGTTCTTCTCGTAGAGAAAATGATGCACTCTGTTGCTTCCAAGCTCCCGGCAGACCTCGTCGATTGCCCTATCCCAGCTGCTGTCATGCCCGAGAATCGTCGTTGCGAGAATAAACTGCGTCTCCGGGTAGAGTGCCATCAGTTTTTCCAGAAACGCTCTGTATGCCTTTCTCCAGCTGACCGACTTCTCGCAGTCATAGTCCTCCGCCATATAGTTTTCGGGATTCGCATCATTCTGCCCGATGGCAACAATGGCAACATGCGGCTTCCACTGCTCAAAGCTCCAGTCTTTCACCGCGCCGAGCTGCGGATTGTATTGCAGCTTATCGTAGATGGACTCCATGCCGACATAATCCGGGCCGCAGAACCAGCCTGTCTTATCCAGCAGCGCCGCACCTCCCTGAGCGGTGATATGCAGTCCTGCGTCCAGCTTTCTTGCAGTGAGCCATGAGTAGGAATACCAGCTGTTGGAAAATTCTCCGTCATGCTTCGGGTCTTCCTTCCCGACATAGTCAATCGCCTCGGATACCTCCCCGCAGGACACGCTGTCGCCGAACACTTCCATTCTGCGCGAGGACAGCGCCGCCTGCGGAAGAAGCTCTCCGTCCATGCTCAGTTCAAAGCCACAGAGCCGGAAATAATGACAGGCATCCATCCGTTTGAACAAAAGAAGCTCGTGCGTGCTTCCGGTGAGCCTTTTCCCGATTTCATAGCTGTGTACTTCTCCGTCCTCCGCAAGGCTGAATTTTCCCTGCCTGCCGTCAAGGATATAGCCGATGTAATTCGTGAAGTAGGCTCTCTGGTTTGCAAGTCTTACGCTGATACTGTCCCCGGTAAAGGTCAGCCGGACATAGCTTCCCGCGTAGATAAAGACCGGCTCCTCTTTCTTCTCAAAATCAATTCTTCCGCAGTAATCCAGATATTCATGATCCGGTAAAATCAACATAGCTTTTATCCCTTCAGCAACTCTAAATTCTTCTTGATCAGTTCACATCTCTGAGCCACGCACTCCACGCTTCTTCCGGGATCGGCAGGTGTATGGAACACATAGTCCTTCAGTCTGTCAATGGTCGTCGTTGCGACATGAAGCCTTGTGTCAGAGGATGCATAGTAGATGAATACTTCGTTCTTCTCGTTGACGATCGCACCGTTCGTGAACACCACGTTCGACACATCGCCGACGCGCTCCTCTCCTCTGGGCCCGATCAGCAGTCCCGACGGCTCAGCGATCACCTTGGAAGGATCATTCAGATCCGTTGCGAACGCATAGATGACATACCGCAGTCCGGCAGCGGTATGTCTCACGCCGTGGGCAATATGAATCCATCCCATGTCGGTCTTGATCGGTGTTGCACCGGCGCCGTTCTTCGCCTCGGTGATGGTATGATACTTTCTGAGGCTCGTCATCTTCTCCTCGTCGATTACCGCATGTGTGATGTCGTCGCAGAGACCGAAGCCGACACCGCCGCCGCTTCCCGTCTCGATGAAATCATCCATAGGTCTTGTATAGAAGGCATATTTTCCGTTGACGAACTCAGGATGCAGGACGACATTTCTCTGCTGCGGCGAGCGCAATGTCGTAAGGTTATCCAGTCTCTCCCAGTGCTTTAAATCCTTTGTGCGGACAATACCTGCGGCGGCAACTGCTGCGGACAGATCATTCACGGTCTTATCCTTGCTCTCGGAGCAGAACACACCGTAGATGTAGCCATCCTCATGCTGGGTCAGGCGCATGTCGTAGACGTTCGTCTCCTCCGGGCAGGTGTCGTCCAGAAGAATCGGGTAATCCCAGAAGCGGAAGCCGTCCACGCCGTTGTCGCTCTCCGCCACACCGAAGAAGGACTTTCTGTCATTTCCCTCAATGCGGGCTACCAGATAATACTTTCCGTTCAGATAGATCGCGCCGGAATTCATCACGGCATTGATGCCGAGACGCTCCATGAAGTAAGGATTTGTCTCCTTGTTCAGATCATACTTCCATGTCAGGGGAATATGCTCCCTTGTCAGCACCGGATAAGTATATCTCTCGTAAACGCCGTTGTAGAAATCCTTATTCACGGTATTTTTTCTTGCAAGCAGCGTCTCCTGCTCCTTTAAAAGCTCATAATACTTTTCGTGTATCATCTCACAGCTCCTCCGCTCTTCTCATAATCTCCATGCACATTCTGCCGTTGTGGTAAGGGCATTTCCAAGGCTCTACAATCGGTCTGTCGGGATAAGGCTTTCCGTTCTTGTCTACCTCCCAGAACCACTCCGAGCCCTCTCTCTTATCGATCACATATTCCTTGATAAACTCCCACTGCCGCAGCGCTGCCTCCAGATATTCCGCATGGCTCCGGTCGCGCTGATAGCCATTCAGGAATCCGATCACGCTCTCCGCCTGCACCCACCAGATTCTGTGTTCATTGACAACGCCCTTGTCACATTCGTTTGCGAGGGAATGTCCGTCAAAGGCAATTTTATAAATCTGTGCCGTCAGATCCTTTGTGATCGGCGAGAGCTTACTGCGGTAGCTCTCCTTTCCGAGCACATCCACACCGTGATCTATCAGCCATGCCGTCTCAATGTCATGTCCGTAGGAATGAAGATCAATGATGGAATGATAATTCTCATCAAAGAAGACCTCCTGGCGATGTCTTTCCGGGTTGTAGATCTTATCTGCGAAGGTATCCATGATCCAGCCAAGTCTTGCTCCGACCCGCTCATCCTTCGACACCTTATAAAGCTGTGTGTATGCCTCGAACACATGGAGCAGCGTGTTCATGGTCTTCGCCGCCATAACACCGTTCTCCGAGAGCTTCTCGTTGGATTCCGGTTTGAAATCCACCGTGAATGCCTCCAGATAGCCGACCTCGTCCGTACACTTCTCCTCGATCAGTTCAAACAGCTCAAAGGCCGTTTTCAATGCCTCCGCGTCCGCGGTCGCCTCATAGTAGGAGGACAGGGCGTAGATGCAGAATGCCTGATTGTAGGTATGCTTCGTCGTATCCTCCGGTGTTCCGTCCGCATGGAGCGACCAGTAGATTCCGCCGTTGGTTCTGTCCAGACAATGCTCCTTCAAAAATTCATAGCCATGGCGTGCCTCCGCCAGAATATCCTCCGGCGTATAGCCGTGCTTTTCGCACTCGCCCGCCGTGATCAGACCGTTTTTACACCAAAGATAAGCGTTTGCAAAGAACCATGTGATACGGCTGTTTAAGATACAGCCCTTGACCGCATCCTTATCCGTCTCCAGCCCGTAGGACATATAGCCGTACCAGCCACCGTTCACATCATCTCTCAGCCCGCGCCAGAAGGGAATGATCCGTCCCAGCAGATGTTCCCTTGCTTCTCCCGATAATTTCTTAATCTCTTCCATCACTTTTCCTCTTTTACTAAAAAAGGGCTGCTGCAAATTCAGTTACATTTACAACAACCCGTAAATTCATTTCGGCACTTCCTTAGCGCTTTCCGATCTCCCTGTCATTGTCATTGGTCACGCTGTGATCCTTGATGTAGGCAACGATCTCATCCAGCTTTGTGAATGCCAGTCCGACATAGCTGTCCGCACAGCCGTAGTAAATGGCAATCTTTCCGCTCTCGGAATCATGAATGGTTGCGCAGGGGAAGGTAACGTTCGGCACGAAGCCTCTCTCCTCATACCACTCCTCGGGAGTAAGCAGGAAGTTCTCGCAACGGTAAAGCACCTTGGACGGATTCTCCAGATCAAGGATTGCTCCGCCGATGGAATATACATAGCCGTTGCAGGTTCCGCTGACACCGTGATAGAACAGCAGCCAGCCCTCGGTCGTCTCGATCGGTGCAGCACCGCCGCCGATCTTTAAGGACTCCCACCACTCATTGCCGCGGCTCATCACATGCCTGTGTTTGCCCCAGTATACCAGATCCGGGCTCTCGCTGACAAAGATGTCTCCGAACGGTGTATGACCTGAATCGGAAGGACGGCTCAGCAGCATGAACTTGCCGTTGATCTTTCTGGGGAACAGAACTGCATTACGATTGAACGGCAGGAACGGATTCTCAATTCTTGTGAAGGTCTTGAAGTCCGTTGTCTTAGCCATACCGATGGCTGCGCCATAGAAATCCTGACACCAGATCAGATAATATACATCCTCAACCTTTACCAGACGGGGATCATATGCATAGTAAGGCATGAAGTCATTGCCTTCCTCGTCCTTGAAGGGAATGGGCTTGGGATCGAACTCCCAGTGGATTGCATCCTCACTTCTTCCGAGATAGATATAAGGAATACCGTTGGTCTGCTCGCCGCGGAAAACACCGATAAACTTTCCCTCATAGGGCATTACGGCACTGTTGAAGATACGGGCTACACCCTCGATCGGGTTACGTCCGATGATCGGGTTCTCGTTATATCTCCAGACAGGTGCTCCCTTAAGCCCTTCGGGCTTTTCCTGCCAGGGAACATTTTTTACGGCAGGTGAAATCATCTTTAATTCGCTCATAGTAATTAAACCTCACATATATTTTTTTCGTAAGAGCTACTCATAATACCACTTCTGTGCTTCTTCGCTGTCCTCATCCACCGGCGGCATCAGCCTGCGCAGAATCTTCTCGATCGGAAAAGAAAAGGCAAACAGGAACACACCGGGCAGAATAAACACGCTCCATGGCATCAGATAGATTCCGGCACACATTGCCAGAAACACCGCCTGAGTCAGAATTGTCACAGGCAGGAATTTAAACATCAGCACTCCGGAACGCTTTATCAGCTCCCATCCCGTCAGCCGGAACCTCGACACGACCGGGCAGAGATACACGACAAGTCCGGTAATCAGAAAGGCAATGAATATCAATACCACGAAGATACTGTTATTCAAGGCACTTTCATTCTGCCAGACATACAGCAGATCCAGAGCAAGAACGGCGGCTGCAAGCCAGAAGCCAAGCGTAAACGGAAGCATCTGACGGAAATTATCCTTAAATGCCTTCCAGAACTCCCGGCCGACATAGCCGGTCTTATGTCTGACGCATTTCGCCATGGTATAATATGCCGCCGCAGATGATGCGCCTGCCGTGATCAGCGGAATGGAAAATACCACCCACAGAATACCGACATACAGGATGTCGAATAACAGATTCATAAAGCGGCCGAACGCACCATCAAAGCGGAACATATCTCTACCTCATCTTAATCTTACCTTATGTCTTACTTAAAGTAGCTGTCCAGAGCGTCCTGAACCTGCTGCTTGTAGGTCTCCTGGAACTGGGCAGCGGTCATCTCGCCGTCAAGCAGCTGGGACCAATCCCACTCAAGACCGAGTGCGTTCCAAAGGTCGAATGCTCCTCTTGCTCCCATGTACTCCATAACCTTGTAGTTCTCCTCGGTGATTGCACAGTCCTCCCACCATGTCAGATCGTTGTCACGAAGATCTACATCATCATGGTACCAGTTCTGCCAGTCATAGAACACATTGTATACCAGTTCGGGATCCTCAACACCTGCAGGAAGCATCCACGCGTTACCGGAGGAAACGTTCTTGAACTTGTTTGTAGCCTCGTCACCGGAAGGTCCGATCGGCCAAGGACACCATACAACGTCAAACTCAAGTCCTGCATCATTGTTTGCGGAAGAAATCCATGCTGCGTCAATCCAGAAAGCAACTCTGCCATCCATATAGCAGTTCTGGTTGTAGTTGAAGTCCTCAGCGTTCCAGGGATTTGCAACCTTGTCAACATTGTACATATTGTAGATGAAGTCCAGAACCTCAGTTACCTCAGGGCTGGAAAGGTTCTCAACATCGCTGGTTGCGATTCCGGTACCATTACTCATCAGCAGGTTATATACCAGAAAGTCCCAACGGGAGCCATAGCCGTAAACATCTGTCACACCATCGCCATCGGTATCTCTGGTCAGAGCAAGCATATACTCTCTCCACTTATCCCATGTCCACTCGCCTCTCTCATAGAGTGCGTTGGGATCCTCAAGACCAACCTCGTCAAGCATCTGCTTGTTGTAAGCCAGCATGTAGGTATTTGCCAGCAGCATCTCGCCGCTGTTGGACTGGAACAGATATACACCGTCATTCTTGCCGATGTCTACCTGAGAGAATACAACCTGATCATGGAAAAGGTCGTTGTCTGCGGGAAGCACATCCTGAAGGTTTGTTGCAAAGCCGTTCAATGCCGCGGGGATACCGAAGCTAAGGTCAACCTCGTAGATGTCAACGTCGGGATGTCCTGCCAGGATGGAGGTATTGATGGACTCCTGAATACCATCATATGTCAGGTTTACGAACTGGATTTCAACGTTGTACTTGTCTTCTACTTCCTTGACAACATCAAAATGCTTCTGTGCCAGTTCTTCATCAGACACGCTGGGATCATCATAAATGTCAGCGTTTGTGCTGTCGTAGTAATGGTCATACCATGTACCAATCTTGATGACGCGCTTCTCGGTGGAAGTGTTGTTTGTCTCTGTGCCTGTGCTTGCGCTGGAGCTCTCAGTTACACTGCTGCTCTGGCTCTCAGAGCTTGTTCCTGCATTGTCAGATCCGCAGGCAGCCATGCTCAGTGCCATTGTCGCGCAGAGACCAGCGGAAAGAATTTTCTTGCTTACATTTTTCATTTTATGATTGTCCTCCTATCATTTTCACCATGGCGGGTCTTTCCCGCCATGGCGTTACCGTTTCTGAACTGGTAGATCCTTTTAGTTTGCAGAGCCAACCTTTACGGAGTAAACCTCCCATGCACCGCTTGCTTCGCACTGCATTCTTGCGCCCCACTTGGAAACATCATCGCCGCAAACCGCTGCGATCTGCTCGTAGGTAATCTGGCATACACTGCCATTGAAGACTGCGGAATCGCTGTTGGAGCCGTCGGCATTGCCCTGGGCTACTCTCATCCAACCGTTCTCGGAATCAGGCATTACGATCCACATATCTCCTGTCTCACTGGTGTACTGGATGCTTACAACGGAACCGGGAACAAGTGCATCAAGGATCTCTTGAGGCATATCGAAGCCATCCTGACTCCAAGCGCCTGCAGAAATAGCAAAGCCTTCAAAGTTCACCAGATTCTTCAGTGCCTTGAACTCAGCCGCCTTGCCGACCTTCACGCCGTATACTTCCCATGCGCCGGTAGCTTCACACTGCATTCTTGCGCCCCACTTGGAAACATCGTCGCCGCAAAC
>USGM01000088.1 GCA_900554205.1 uncultured Lachnospiraceae bacterium | reverse complement strand
CGCTATTTTCGGAACCAGCCACTGACAAGCGGCGAGAGGGAAGAACTGCGGCGGCTTTTTCGCAGAGACCGCCACGACCTGTGGCAGCCGACGGCGCAGCTTGAGGTGACGCAGGAGCAGTGGAAGAAGATCAGCGAGAGAGTGAAGGCGGATCTGAAATCGTTTACCAAGGCGAGAACAGGCGCGGAGGCGCTGGAGCGCAACCTCGAGGAGAGCACAAGGGACCGCTACGATTACAGCGAGATTCTCCGGCGCTTCACGGTCATGGGGGAGGACATTACGGTCAATGACGAGGAATTTGACTATATTTACTATACCTATGGACTGGAGCATTACGGCAACCTGCCGCTGATTGAGCCGCTGGAATACAAGGAGACGAACAAGGTCAGGGAGTTCATCATAGCGATCGACACCTCCGCTTCCTGTCGCGGCGGCATTGTCAGGGCGTTCCTGCAAAAGACCTATTCGATTCTAAAGTCGAGCGAGAATTTCTTTCATAAGGTCAACATCCACATCCTGCAATGTGACCAGGAGGTGCAGAGCGACACGAAGATCACGAATGACGATGAATTTGAGACCTTTATGAAATACGGAAAGCTGCAAGGCTTCGGCGCGACAGATTTCCGACCGGTTTTCCAATATACGGAAAAGCTGCGGCAGCAGGGCGAGTTTACGAATTTAAAGGGCTTGATCTATTTTACGGACGGCTATGGAATATACCCGGAGAAGATGCCGGACTATCAGGTAATATTTGCATTTCTGAACGAGGACGAAAACAGGGCGGCGGTGCCGCCGTGGAGCATGAAGGTGATTCTGGAGAGCGAGGAGCTGGAAGAAGAGGAACGGAATGAATATTAAGCAGGCGAAGGAATACATTAAAAATTCGGTAAATTTATATCTGAAAAAGGACGAGTTCGGAGAGTACCGTGTGCCGGTTGTGCGGCAGCGTCCGATCTTTCTGCTCGGTGCGCCCGGCATCGGGAAGACGGCGATCATGGAGCAGATCGCGCAGGAAATGGGCATTGCCCTTGTGGCATATTCCATGACGCACCACACGCGACAGTCCGCGCTGGGGCTTCCGTTTATCACGGAGAAGACCTACGGCGGTGAAAAGGTGAGCGTCTCTGAATATACCATGAGCGAGATTATTGCGTCGGTGTATGACGCGATGGAGAGCAGCGGCATGAAGGAGGGCATTCTGTTTCTGGATGAGATCAACTGTGTCTCCGAGACGCTGGCGCCGTCCATGCTGCAATTTTTGCAGTACAAGGTCTTCGGACGCCACAGAGTGCCGGAGGGCTGGGTGGTCGTCACGGCAGGAAACCCGCCGGAGTACAATAAATCGGTCAGGGAGTTTGACGTGGTGACAATGGACAGGCTGAAGCTGCTGGAGGTGGAGCCAGATTACCGCGTCTGGAAGGAATATGCGGTGGAGCGGCGCATCCATAATGCGGTCATCAGCTATCTCGACCTTAAGAAGGAGCACTTCTATGTGATGGAGATGACAACAAAGGGGCGAAGCTATGTGACGGCGAGAGGCTGGGAGGATCTCTCGGAGATTCTGACGCTGTACGAGGATGAGCAGCTTCCGGTGGACGAGTCCCTGATCGGACAATATCTCCGGAATGAAAGGGTCGTGAAGGAATTTTCCGCGTACTACGACCTATATAATAAGTACAAGAGGGATTATAAAATCTCCGAAATTCTGGAAGGAAATCCGTCGGTGCAGGCGATTGCCAGAGCGAAGGCAGCAGCGTTTGACGAGAGACTGTCGCTGCTGGGAATGCTGCTTGACAGAGTACAGGCTGACATGAGACAGATCATGGAACAGGCGGCTTTTCTGTCCGATCTCCGAAATCCCTTGAAGGCGGTCGGAGCAGCTGCGGACGGCAACACTGTCGAGCAGACGCTTGCCATGCTGGAAAAGCAGGCGGAGGGCAGGAAAAAGCTTCTGGAAAATCTGCAAAGCGCAAATTCGCTGTCGGATGCGGACAGGCGGAAGCACCGCAGTGTGATCCGCTTTCTCGAGGAGAGCAGAAAGGAACTGATGATGAGCGCGCCCCGGGACAATGCGGCGGCATATGAGTTTTTGAAGACTAGATACGGACAGCTGGTTGCCAGAATGAAGCAGGAGACGGAGAAGGTGCAGAACGAGCTTCACGCGCTCTTTGTCTTTGCGGAGGAGGCATTTGCAGAGGGGAACGAGATGCTGCTGCTCGTGACGGAGCTGACGGTGAATACAAGCTCGGCGCAGTTCATAGCGACCTTTGGCTGCCCGGACTATCAGAGACACAATGAGGAACTGATGCTCAGCGAGCGCAGCGACCGGATCAGGTCGGAGATCGCAGAGCTGAAACTGGAGTGATTATGCAGGAGAGAGAATGGGAGCTTGAGGGCGGCAGCCTGAAATATAAGATACAGGACGGGGCTGTGTGTATCGTGGAATTTCATGGGCAGACAGCCGAGTTTACCGTGCCGGAGCAGATCGAGGGGCTGCCGGTGGCGGTGATCGGAAAAAAAGCCTTTTTAAGCAGGAAGAGTCTGAGGCTGGTGAGACTTCCCGGGACAGTGCGGGAGATCGGCGACTGGGCATTTGCCTCGTGCAGCAGCCTGAAGGAGATACAGCTTCCGCGCAGGGAGCTTTGCTTCGGAAAGGCGGTTTTTTTAGACTGTGCAAAACTGGAGAGGATTGTGCTGTACGGGGAAGCGTCGCCGTGCGGAGCTGGCGAGCCGGAGGGGCAGGGCAATACCTTGCAGACGGCGGAGTTGCTGGCGGCAGCAGTGAAAGACTTCGGAGCTTATTATCTTCTGGAGCCGCCTGCGGTGGGAAGCCCGGAGTGGCTGGGAAAGTGGGATGCGAAGCTGGCAGCAGTGCTGCACACTCCGGATGAAGAGGGTTTTTCGAGACAGGTGCTCTGCGGCGAGGAGGACTACGGAAGCACGGATGTGCTCGCCTATGTCAGCGAGAGGCGCAGGGAAAAGGCGAGGCTGGCATTTTTAAGATTGCTTTACTCGTGGAAATTGGCGGAGCCGCAGAAGTGCGAACTGGAAGCGTATCTGAAAGCCCATACCAAGGGCTGCGGGAGCGAGGAGACGTGGCAGGTCATCTTGCGAGAGAGAGGGAACGACAGAGCCTATTACAGCTTGTTTGCAGAGCTCGGAGGTCTGAATGCGGAGAATCTATGTCCGATTCTGGAGGATATCGGGGAAGAGTTCCCGGAGATGAAGGCGTATTTCCTGCAGCGGATGGCTCAGGCACCCGCCGCAACGGATTTCTTTGCGGGACTGGAGCTCTCGAACCTTGCCGATCCCGGAAAGTTCTGATATACTGGAAAAGTATTGGAAAGGGCGTGGAAGGCACCTTTTGGAAATTAGTAAAATCAAGGGAGAATGATTATGACTTTAGCACAGGCGAAGGAAAAACTTGAAAAATACGGACAGGAACATGTACTGAAATACTATGGGGAGTTGAACGAGAAAGAGAAGGAGGCTCTGCTGGAGCAGATCGAGGCGACGGACATGAGCATTCTGGAATCCTGCAGACATCGTGAGGAGCTTGCGCAAAAGGGAGTCATCACACCGCTTGCGGCAATGCAGCTGTCCGAGATAGATGCCAACAGGGAGAGCTTTACAGCGACCGGACTGGAGGCAATCCGGGAAGGCAGGGTGGGGGCGGTGCTCCTCGCCGGAGGCATGGGAACGAGACTCGGCTCGGATAATCCCAAGGGAATGTTCAATGTCGGGCTGACCAGAGACCTTTACATATTTGAATGCCTGATCAATAACCTGATGGATGTTGTGCGTCAGGCGGATCGCTGGATTCATCTTTTCGTCATGACGAGCGATAAGAATCACGAGGCGACGGTGAAGTTTCTGAAGGAGCATGACTATTTCGGGTACAAGGCGGAATATGTCCATTTCTTCATGCAGGAGATGGCTGCCGCGACGGATTATAACGGAAAGATTTACATGGAGGAAAAGGGAAAGCTGTCTACCTCTCCCAACGGCAACGGCGGCTGGTTCATCTCGATGAAGAATGCCGGACTGCTGGAGCTGGTGCAGAAGGAGGGCATCGAATGGCTGAATGTATTCTCTGTCGACAATGTGCTCCAGAGAATCGCAGATCCCTGTTTTATCGGCGCGACGATCGAGAAAAACTGTGTGGTAGGTGCGAAGGTGGTGCGCAAGAATGCGCCTGACGAGAAGGTCGGCGTAATGTGTCTCGAGGACGGCAGACCGTCAATCATAGAGTATTATGAACTGACAGAGGAACTGATGAATGCGAAGGATGAGAATGGCGATCCGGCATATTACTTCGGCGTCATTCTGAATTACCTGTTCCACGTGCCCGAGCTCATTGAAATTCTGAGCAACAGTCTGCCACTGCATATCGTGGAGAAGAAGATTCCCTATCTGAACGAGGCGGGAGAGTATGTGCAGCCGGAGAAGCCCAACGGCTTTAAGTTTGAGAACCTTGTGCTGGATATGATCCACCAGATGAAGAGCTGCCTGCCCTACGAGGTAGTGCGTGAGAAGGAATTTGCCCCGATCAAAAACCGCGTCGGTGTGGATTCCGTGGACAGTGCCCGTGCACTCCTCCAGAAGAACGGCATCACACTGTAGTCAACATTATGACAGATTCTGGCAACATATAAGTATTGAGAAATACGGATTTTTTGTTTATCCTAGAAAATAACAGGAAACAAAAAACATTGCGGGGAATGGAAACAATTCCCGGCGGAAAAGAGGGAGCTATGAAGATTTTGGTGACGGGCGGTGCCGGCTTTATCGGCAGCCATACAGTAGTGGAGCTGCAGCAGGCCGGTTATGATGTTGTTGTTCTGGATAATCTTTGCAACGCAAGTGAAAAGTCTCTGCAGCGTGTCGAGGCGATCACGGGTAAGAAGGTTCCTTTCTATCGGGCAGACATTCTGGACAGAGAGGCGCTGGAGGAGATATTCTCCAAGGAGAGCATCGATGCGGTCATCCATTTTGCGGGGCTGAAGGCGGTTGGCGAGTCCGTACAGAAGCCGTGGGAATACTATGAGAACAATATCGCGGGTACGCTGACTCTCGTGGATGTCATGAGAAAGCACAATGTGAAGAATATTATCTTCTCTTCCAGTGCGACGGTTTACGGAAATCCGGCGTTTATTCCGATCACGGAGGAGTGCCCGAAGGGACAGTGTACGAATCCCTATGGCTGGACGAAGTCCATGCTTGAGCAGATCCTTTCCGACATCCAGAAGGCTGATCCTGAATGGAACGTGATACTGCTCCGCTATTTCAACCCGATCGGCGCACATAAGAGCGGCACAATCGGAGAAAATCCGAACGGTATTCCGAACAATCTGATGCCCTACATCACGCAGGTGGCTGTCGGAAAGCTCAAGGAGCTGGGCGTTTTCGGAAACGATTACGACACACCGGACGGAACCGGTGTCCGCGACTACATCCATGTTGTCGATCTGGCGGTAGGCCATGTCAAGGCATTGAAGAAGATCGAGGAGAAGGCGGGTCTGAAGATCTACAATCTGGGAACCGGTGTCGGCTACAGCGTGCTGGATATTGTTAAGAATTTTGAAGAGGCGACCGGCGTAAAGATTCCTTATGTAATCAAGCCGAGACGTGCGGGAGATATTGCCACATGTTACTCCGATGCGAGCCTTGCAAAGAAGGAGCTCGGCTGGGAAGCCAAGTACGGCATCAAGGAGATGTGCGAGGACTCATGGAGATGGCAGAAGAATAATCCGAACGGATATGACGACTAATCCTCTTCGATGACCTGAATTTCAAGGTAGTCAAAGTCTATCGAGTCAATAAAATTGTCCTGGGTGAAGCGTGCCTTGCGGTGGCGCTTGAACTCCGCAATGGTGTTGTCGAGCCAGATCGGTTTGCTTAAATCGAATTTGGAACACACTTCATCCAGGGCATGAAATACCTTGTGGGTGCGGGTCTCGCTGCTCCCGTCTTCAATACAGATGTCCTGAAGCATATGATTGTCTTTAAAGGTTCTTGCCCATAAACGGAACATATCGTGTCCTCCTGTCTTTTGGAATCCGTCTTCCGGATTTCCGATTCTGCCATCATTTTAATTTATCTTTTCCCGAATCGCAAGCATAATTCACAAAAAGCCGCATAGATATAAAAGGTAGGTCTTTGAACGGTTCTCTTAAAAAAGGATTAATTTTTTGTGAATATGATACATTTTTGTCAGTATTTATGTTATACTGGATACGCAACATGGAAAAAACACTGCAACAGAGAAGCAGGTTCGGGATGGCACCCGCATGTAAAGAGTACATGCAGGGAAGGTATGGGGACAGGTATGGAGTTAAAAGTAGATAATGGAGAGGGAATTGACAGCTGGAAAGAGGTAACGCTCATCTACAGCGCCGCACTGCGGCAGATTGAGACAAAGATGGAGATCCTCAATGACGAATTTCAGCATGTTCATCAGTACAATCCAATCGAGCACATCAAAGCAAGAATCAAGACACCGGAGAGTATCGTCAAGAAGCTCAAGCGCAACGGCTATGAATCGACAATCGACAACATGGTGAAGTACATAAACGATATTGCGGGAATCCGCATTATCTGTTCTTTTACTTCCGATATTTACCGCATTGCGGACATGATCAGTGAACAGAGGGACATCAAGGTCATCGCCGTGAAGGATTACATCACCTTTCCGAAGGCGAGCGGCTACAAGAGCTATCACATGATCGTGACGGTTCCCGTCTATCTTTCCGATCGCACCGTGGACACGAAGGTTGAAATCCAGATCAGAACGGTTGCGATGGATTTCTGGGCAAGTCTGGAGCATAAGATCCACTACAAATTTGAAGGGGATGCGCCGGAGCATATCAAGAGCGAGCTGATAGAGTGTGCGAAGATGGTGTCCGATCTGGACGCGAGGATGCTGTCACTGAACGACGAAATCCTTACCATCAGCAGGGAACAGGAAAAGCAGAAGGAAAAATAGCAGAAAAAATGAAATTGAAAGGAGCGGATTTGGAAATCTGCTCTTTTCTTTTATGGAAAGAACCCTAAAAATGAGGAGTGCCCAGACACCTTTCGGCATCTGGGCTATTATGAAAAAATTTATCTTGTTTGCTTCCCTTAACGTAAGTTCAGTATAGCAATTAATTATGAATAAAATATGAACATCATGTAAATAGTTGGTGAATGTTACAAAAACCTTAATGGGTTAAATGGATAAATATACATTTTGCACAAAAGTAATGTATAAGGAGTTTTGGTTGTCAGAAAAGCGCAAAAGTGATATGATGAGGGAGAAAAGCCGTGCAGAAGAGGTTTTGCGGCTGGGATTTGAACCGAAATGACAGACATTTGGAGGAATGCGGATGGATATGTTTATGGATAAGCTGGCACAGAAATTGAATGCACAGGAGATCATCAAGGCAAACACGGCGGCGGACACAGAGGAGCTGAACCGTTTAAAAAATCAGGTCGCCCAGTATAACGAATGTCTTGACAAGCTCCGCAAGCTGATAGATGAAAGCACAGAGGAAATGAAGGGAGCATCGCAGGAGAGCGCTGCCGGAATCGGTCGTCTGCTGGAGGAAAGTCTTGCTAAGATCAGAGAGATCAGGCAGGAGAGCACGGATGCGGCGGACGATAAGGTCAACGGGCTTGCGGACAGCGTGAATACCCATTTCGACAGCCTTAATGGCCAGCTTGACGCAGTCAATCTCAATCTGGACAATGTGACGAACGCAGTTTCGGAAATCAGGGATCAGATGGCTTCGGCGCAGGAGAACAAGAAGGATGACGGGCTGGAGGAGCGCTTTGCGTCGGTCGAGGAGAATGTCCACAAGGAATGCGTAAAGGTGTACCGCAATGTCCAGGCGGTTGTTGTCGAGGAGAGCGGAAAGCAGGCGAAGGCGCTTGAGGAGATTACAGCAAAGGTAAATTCCTTCAACGGAAAGCTGGGAGCAGTGCTCGGCATATCGATCGCTGCGCTTGTCTTTGCACTTGCGGGAACGGTGTTGCAGGTGCTGAATGCTCTGGGAATTAATCTATTCTAATCATGGAGAATGGTATGTCAAAGGAACTTTGGAAGCCCGGAAATATGCTCTATCCGCTGCCGGTGGTTATGGTAAGCGTTGCGGACAGAGACGGCAGACTGAACATCATCACAGTGGCATGGGCGGGAACGGTGTGTACGAATCCGCCGATGCTAAGCATATCGGTACGGCCGGAGAGATATTCCTATCCGATTTTGAAGGAGACGGGAGAGTTTGTCGTGAATCTGACGACGCGCGAGCTTGCCTTTGCGACGGATTACTGCGGCGTGAAGAGCGGACGGGATGTCGATAAATTTAAGGAACTGGGGCTTACGCCGCTAAAGGCGGAGCATGTGGGCGCGCCGCTGATCGCGGAGAGCCCGGTGAACATCGAATGCAAGGTCAGAGAGGTGCTGCCGCTCGGCTCACATCACATGTTTCTGGCGGATGTGGTCGCCGTGCACGCGGATGAGAAATATATGGACGAGAAGCATAAGTTCCATCTGGAAAAGGCAGAGCCGATCGTGTATTCCCACGGCGCCTATCTGGTCTGCGGGGAACAGCTCGGAACCTTCGGCTACAGTGTCAGGAAAAAGTAAATATCAGGTCTGTTCATTTTTTGGGGAGGTCATGAGACTTCCCCTTTTTATGGCATTATTTCCATATTTTGAGCGGATCGAGTCGAGCGCGGCATCGAGCTTCTGCTGTTTTTCCGAGACGGGTGCGGCATAGTCGAAGAGGCTCAGCTGTACCGGTTCTGCCGCTTCCACGAGCTTTCCGGTTCTCACGCCGAGGAGGCGGATGGGTGTGCCGTCCCAGAGCTCGTCAAAGAGGCTGAGGGCTGTCCTGTAGATGACGTCGGTGGAAGCGGTTGCATCCTCCAGCACAAGTTGATGTGAGACGGAACGGAAGGTGTTGTATTTGATTTCAATGCAGACAAGACCTGCCCGGTTCCCTGCGGTGCGCAGGCGCTTCCCGACGGATTCCGACAGCCCGAGAAGCACCTTTGCGGCCTCCTCCCGCGTCATGGCATCGACAGCCATTGTCGTTGAGTTGCCGATGCCCTTCGCCTCGGCGGGCTGCGACATGACGGTGGAAGCATCCCGCCCGTTTGCATAGTCCCAGAGCATGAGTCCGTGGCTCTTGAGGTGGGCGGAGAGAATTTCGGGGTCAGCCTGTGCAAGGTCGCCGATTGTCAGGATGCCGAGCTTACGGAAGGTCTCGACACTGGATTTCCCGCAGAGGAATAAATCCGAAACCGGAAGCGGCCAGAGCTTTTCACGAATCTCGTAGCTGTAGAGCGTGTGGACAAGGTTTGGCTTTTTGAAGTCCGAAGCCATTTTTGCCAGTACCTTCCTGTCGGAGATGCCGACGTTGACGGTAAAACCGAATTTTTCATATACAGTATCCTTGATTACGGCAGCTGCGGCTTCGGGAGATGCATAGTCTGCGGCAATCGGGGTATAATTCATGTAACATTCGTCGATGCTTGCCTGCTCGATGTCGGGGCAGACACTTTTCAGGTAGTCCATGAGCAGGTGGCTTTTCCTGCGGTAAAGCTCGTGATCCGGTGCAACGCTCACCAGACCGGGATATTTCCGGAAGGCATTGACGACGGGCTCCCCCGTCTTTATTCCGTACTTCTTGGCGGGGATGGACTTTGCGAGGACAACGCCGTGGCGCGTGCTCATATCGCCACCGACGATCGAGGGGATCAGGCGGAGGTCGGTTTTACTGCCTGCCTCCAGCTGTGCCAGTGCAGACCAGCTTAAAAAGGCGGAATTGACATCGATGTGGAAAATGATCTGATCTGGCATGGCGAACCTCCGGGAAAGTTAATAACAGTTCAGCCATTCTACAGCTGAACTGTTATTATTACTATATCTCCCGAAAACCGACTTTACAAGCCCCGAAAATATTGCTAGAATAAGTTTTATAACGGCTTGACCGTGGACTGGAAGACAAATGGAAAAGAAGAAAAAGTATCATAAAAATTACAAATTTACATATATTAAAACTACACTGTTCGCTTTGTTTATCTGCCTCCTTTTTATCGACGGATATACTCCCTTTGAGAAGACCGGTGAGAACTATTTTCACGTCAAGGTAAACGGGCAGGATGTCGGCACAGTGGGAGAGAGAGACAGAGCGGAGGAGCTTCTGATTCAGGCGCGGAGGAGTATTGCGTCCCGGAGCAATGAGCTTGTATTTATGGAGGCGGATCTGGAGCTTGCGGGAGAAGAGGTTCTCTGGGGTGTCGTGGATGATGAGAAGGATGTCCTTGCGAGAATGGAGACAGTGCTTGAGGGCGGGATTATCCAGACAATGCACCGCTCCTACACGGTGAAGGTGAACGACTATATTGTCAATCTCTCCGGGCTTGACGAGGTGACGCAGCTTTTGCAGGCGGCGATCAATAAGTATGACAGCGAGGGAAAATTCGCGGTGGAGCTTACCTATGACACCGGGAGAGAGTTCAGCGTTCTGACGACCAGTGTAAAGGATGTCTCCATCCATGAAGATACGGATGAGATGAGCGGCATGTGCGGAGGCATTGCCGCGGTACTTGCTGCGGTCTACAGCGAGGATGTGACGAGCAGGGAAAAGAATTTCGGAGACTATCAGCTCGGCATTCAGGCGATGGATTTTGAGCAGAAGGTCGAGGTTGTGGAGGCTTATCTGCCGGAGACTCTGCTGACACCTGTGGAGGAAGCGACAAACCGCGTTATCATGGAGCAGGAGACGGCGAGCATCTACGAGGTCGTTTCGGGAGATACTCTGTCCGAAATTGCGATCAAGGTCAATATCCCGATGGATAAGATCATCGAGATGAATGACAGCCTTGAGGATGAGAGGACAACACTGCAGATCGGGCAGGAGCTTGTCATCACGGTTCCCGAGCCGGAGCTTTCGGTGACGAGAGTAGAGCAGAATTATTATGAGGAAATTTACGATGCCGAAGTCATCATTATCGATGTGGATGACTGGTACACGACGCAGACAGAGGTGCTGCAGCAGCCTTCCGCCGGTTTCCGCAAGGTGGTGGCGAATGTTTCCTTTGTGAATGACAAGGAAATTTCCCGTGAGATACTGAAGGAAGAAGTTGTCATGGAAGCCGTGCCCAAGATCATGAAGCGTGGCACGAAGATACCGCCGACCTATGTAAAGCCTATTTCCGGCGGCAGACTTACCTCCAACTTCGGCAAGAGAAATGCGCCGAAAAAGGGAGCCAGCACCTATCATAAGGGTGTTGACTGGGCGACACCGACCGGAACGCCGGTATATGCATCCTGTGGAGGTACGGTTGCAAAGGCGGGCTGGGGCAGCGGCTATGGCTATGTTGTATACATTAATCATGCGGACGGCAGACAGACCCGTTACGGACATCTGAGCAAGGTGCTTGTCTCTGTGGGACAGAGCGTAAAGCAGGGTGACAGAATTGCGCTGAGCGGTAATACCGGCGTCAGCACGGGACCGCATCTGCATTTTGAGATCCTCATCAACGGATCGCAGGTCAACCCGCTGAAATACCTGAATTAATGTGGATAGAAACGCCGTGAATGTGTGTTCGATTTACAAGCAGGGCGAAGTATGGTAGAATCAGTCTTAAGATTTTTTTAATCTTTTATGATTATTTTGGTGATGACCTTAGACAGAGGTATAGATAAATGGAACAATACGCAATCAAGGGCGGTAATCCATTAGTGGGAGACGTGGAAATAGGAGGTGCCAAAAACGCGGCGCTTCCTATTCTTGCTGCTTCTGTTATGACGGACGAGACCGTATATATTGAAAATATGCCTGATGTGCGGGATATCAATGTCCTTCTGGATGCCATGGAGAATATCGGTGTCCTCGTAAAGCGCACGGACAGGCATCATGTGACACTGAATGCCGGAAATATCAATGGATTTGTTGTAGAAGACGAAGGATTAAAGAAGATCAGGGCATCCTACTATCTTGTGGGAGCACTGCTCGGAAAGTATAAGCACGCGGAGGTTGTGCTGCCGGGTGGCTGTGACATCGGGTCGCGTGCGATCGATCAGCACATCAAGGGCTTTCGTGCGCTCGGCGCGAAGGTGACGATAGAGCATGGACTGATTAAGGCTGTGGCGGAAAAGCTGGTGGGCGGTCATATCTATATGGACGTTTCCAGTGTCGGTGCCACGATCAATGTCATGATGGCTGCGACGATGGCAGAGGGAATGACAATCATAGAGAATGCTGCGAAGGAGCCGCACGTTGTAGATCTTGCGAATTTCCTTAACAGCATGGGCGCGAATATCAAGGGTGCCGGAACGGATGTCATCAGAATCAGGGGAGTGGCAAGACTCCACGGTTCGGAGTACACGGTCATCCCGGATCAGATCGAGGCGGGAACCTTTATGTTCGCGGCGGCAGTCACCAAGGGAGACGTGACGGTGAAAAACGTGATTCCGAAGCATCTGGAATCCATCACGGCGAAGCTGTTGGAGATAGGCTGCGAGGTTGAGGAGACGGACGACTGTATCCGTGTTGTTGCATCCAAGCCGCTTCAGCATACGCAGGTGAAAACGCTGCCCTATCCCGGATTTCCGACGGACATGCAGCCGCAGATCACGGTGGCGCTGGCGCTTTCCAAGGGAACGAGCATTGTCACGGAGAGCATCTTTGAAAACCGCTTTAAGTATGTGGATGAACTGACCCGTATGGGAGCGAATATTAAGGTGGAAGGTAACACCGCCATCATTGATGGCGTGGAGAGATATACGGGAGCGAGCATTTCCGCACCGGATCTGAGAGCGGGAGCGGCGCTTGTCATCGCGGCGCTGGCAGCCGAGGGCGTGACCATTGTGGATGACATCAAGTATATCCAGCGTGGCTACGAGGATTTCCATCTGAAGCTGCAAGGGCTGGGCGCGCAGATCGAGCTTGTCCAGACGGAGAAGGATTACCGGAAGTTCAAGCTGAAGACGGGATGAGACAGTTTCTCAAAATTTCCCATTGACAGAATGCCCTGTTCATAGTAATCTGTGTATAGAAAATTTCATAGAGTTTCTCTTATTCAGAGTTGGTGGAGATACATAGGATCGATGAAGCCACGGCAACCCCCATAATGGGAAGGTGCCTCCCTGAGCGAGTTAGAATCGAACAATAAGAGGATTGCATATCGAAAGATCTGAGGTCCGCTTATCCGAGCGGATCTTTTTGTTGCTGGAAATCAAGAACAACTGATGAAAGGAAAGGAAAAACTTATGGAAAAACATTTATTTACTTCTGAATCCGTGACCGAAGGACATCCCGACAAGGTCTGCGACGCAGTTTCCGACGCGATTCTGGATGCCTGCATGGAGCAGGATCCGATGAGCCGTGTTGCCTGCGAGACCGCATGCTGTACGGGCTTTGTACTGGTAACGGGTGAGATCACGACAAAGGCAAATCTTGACATTGCCGGTATTGTGAGAAAGACAGTGACCGAGATCGGCTATGACAGCTCCAAGGTCGGCTTTGACGGCAATACCTGCGCCGTGATGGTTGCACTGGACAAGCAGTCTCCCGACATTGCGATGGGCGTTGACAAGGCGCTTGAGGCGAGAGAGTCTAGGATGGACGATGCCCAGATCGAGGCAATCGGCGCCGGCGACCAGGGAATGATGTTCGGCTATGCGACGAACGAGACATCGGAATTTATGCCTTATCCGATTTTCCTTGCACATAAGCTGACAAGACAGCTTACCAAGGTGCGTAAGGACGGAACGCTGAGCTATCTGCGTCCCGATGGAAAGAGCCAGGTGTCTGTGGAATATGATGAAAACGGCAAGCCCTTCCGGCTTGAGGCGGTCGTTCTGTCAACACAGCATGACGAGGACGTGACACAGGAGCAGATCCACGAGGACATCAGGAAATATGTCTTCGAGCCGGTTCTGCCGAAGGAGCTCATCGACGAGAACACGAAATTCTTTATTAACCCGACCGGACGTTTCGTCATCGGCGGGCCTCACGGTGATGCCGGACTGACCGGACGTAAGATCATCGTAGACACCTACGGCGGATATGCCCG
>USGM01000087.1 GCA_900554205.1 uncultured Lachnospiraceae bacterium | reverse complement strand
CAGCGTACCGCTCGACGATTTGTATATCGGGGTACTCCGCAAGGAAAGCATCGGCGATTTTTGCCTGATTGCCGATGGAATTGCTCTCGGTGTCGTCACCGTCCTCTACGGATAACCGGCCATACTGCCCGGCAAGATAGTGAACTGAAGTCTCCGGCAGAGGTTGGGCCGACAGATATTTGCTTTTCCGTGCCATGCTTACCCCACCTCCTTCGCCGCCGCTGCTGCGATCATCTGCTGGTAAGATGCCAACTCATCGGCGTAGTTGAACTGTATCGTAATTTGCTTGCCCTCGGATACCGTGATCCTGCGGATCAATCCAGCCACCATTTCACGGGTAAGCTTGTCAATTTTCCTGAATTTGGTATATTCGGCGACCCAGTTCCGGGTGTCTGCCGCACCCGCCTCCAAGGCTTGCCGCCGCTCGTGCAGGCTGGCAAGGGCTGCCTGCAATGCGTCGATCCGCTGCGTATAGCGCTGCCGCATCATGTCATACTCCGTGCGGGAGATCAGGTCGTCGTGGAAAGCCTCCAACAAGCGCATACGATATTCCTTCTGCTCGGCGATCTGCTTCTCCTTTTCCTCAATCGTCATATCCAACTGCCGATGCTTGGCGGCTTGGATGCTCTTTTGACCGATCTCATGGATCAACTGGTCAATATCGACCACCATCTCGATTTGCTTCTGGATGGCCCGCAGCACCACGTCCTCTAAAGCAGTCTGCGAAATGGAGTGGCTGCTGCACAGCTTGGAGCGCTTGTGGGTGGAGCAGACGTAGTAGTAAAACGTGCGGTTGCCGCGCTTTACGCTGCGCCTGCACATGGCGCGGCCGCAATCGGCGCAGAACAGCATTCCGGCCAAGGGCTGCACCACTTCCTCGGAAGGGGAAGTTCGGGTATCCAGTGACAGCAGGTGCTGCACCGAAGTGAAAAGCTCCTCGCTGATAATTGGTGCGTGGTTCTTCTCCACAACGCACCAATCCTCTTTGCTGCGCAGCTTCATCTGCTTGATCTTATAGTTGGGTGTTCCGCGCTTGCCCTGCACCAGAGTCCCGATATAGATGGGATTTTCCAGAATGGCCCGTACCGCGACGGGCGACCACGCGATATTATTACCGGTCGCCTGAAAACCGGACTGATATTTCAGCCCCTGTTGCTGTTTATATGCTGCCGGCGGCAGAACGCCCTCCGAGGAGAGATAGTTGGCGATGGCCTGCTGGCTGTAGCCCTCCATTTTCAGTTGAAAGATGGTGCGGACCACCATAGCGGCATATTCGTCAATAATGAGCTTGTGTTTGTCGGCAGGGTCTTTCAGATAGCCATAACAGGCAAAGGCGCCGAGGAATTCTCCCGCCTTGCGCTGGACACGAAACTGCGCCCGCAGTTTCTGAGAAAGACTGCGGCAGTACGCCTCGTTCATAATATTTTTGATGGGGATGGAAATATCATCGCACAGCGGTGTGTGTTCACTGTCCAGATCGTCATTGACAGAGATGAACCGGATGCCCATGTCTGGGAAAATGGTTTCCAGATACTTGCCGGTCTCGATATACTCACGGCCAAGGCGGGACAGGTCTTTTACAATGACGCAGTTCGCCTTCTTCTCACGGATAGCGTCCATAATGCCGCGAAAGCCCGGCCGGTCATAGTTGGTGCCGGTGTAACCATCGTCCACCTGCTCACCCACCAGCGTGATCTCCGGGTGCCGCTGTACGAACTCATGGATCAGCTTTCGCTGGTTGTCGATACTCTCACTCTCATAGCGCTTGCCCAGCTTTGACAGGCGGAGATAGGAGATGCCATACCAATGCTGTCCGGAGAGATCTTCGGTTTGCGGGCAAAAAAATGCAGCCATAAAACGTACCTCCTAAAAATTCAGGAAAGCGGTTTCTGGCTGTCATTGCCGGGCGGCAACATTATTTTCACTGACGGGTCTATTATGCTTTCCCGCTTTGCTTTTGTCAACAGGGAAACTTTGGAGGATCAGGACAGACTGCACGCATAGGCCCGCAGGCGGTCTTGCAGGCTCACATCTGTGTTGGCATACGCAAGCTTTACCACAATGCCGCTGTCCGTATAGCAATACGGGTCGCCTACCTGCTCCACATATTGCTTGATGCGTTCTGCACAGGAGGCGGAGGTGTCGATGCTCACGCAGGCGATATCCCGCGGCGCTGTATGGGTGGTGTGGCTGGTGTCCAAACGGTTTGCTTCCATGAAGGTTCCTCTTTTCTAATGGCGTTATCGGTAGTATTGCCAGATCTCGGTGTTTTATGAAAATGCTGATAAAAGAGCAACGCCTCCCGGCGTGATGCCGGGAAGCGTTGTCTATGATTCTGTATTCTAAAGAATACCAGCTTCAAAATGCCCTTTCAAGGTAAGGCTTGGTGAACAATAGGTGAAGCCTTTGAGAAAAAGATGGGAACACCGAGACTCTACCTCTGCAAATCGGCAGTCAGCGCATACATTTCCGCCAGCTCTTCGACCGCCTGATTGCGGATCTTAGCACACTTGATGTCCTGTGGCGCAGCAAAAAAGCAACGGATACCCGTTGCCATCTCCCCTATATGTTCCGTTGCAACGCAATAGCCCTTGACCGCATCCGTGTCTCGCAGTCAAGGGCTATTGATCCATCTTGGGCTCAGTCATCATTGGGTTCCTCACGTTTCTACAGATTATGGCATCTGCCGCCGTCTCTAGTTTCACTCCCGCTCTATCTGAAAACACCGCTGTGCGGTGGAACACCGTAAAGGCCGATGGGCTTTTGAGAGTGCTGAACATTCAGGTGATGCCATCTTCCCGTTACCTTGGCAGTAAAGGGGAACTCATCAGGTCATTGGATTCACCTCTTCCTATACTTTATCGGTATCTTTATTATAGCAAATTATTTTCAGAAAACAATTCGCAAAACAGCAAAAATAGTACGGCTAAATTTGGATAGTGTTCCGAAATGTTATATAATCCACTTTTTGAATTGACATAAAGTCACCATTTGATATAAAATTAAAGTGTTGTGAGGTTTCCTGTGCAGGTGGTATGCCATGGCGGAAAACGCCCTCCGTTGAAATCTCGCCATCATTGCTCAATAACAGCGGAAGGGTCTCCTAAAGAGACCCTTCCGCTGTTATTGAGCAGAATCTTTTTTCGGAGCAGACCGCAAATGAGCCGCTCTTTCTTTTTGTGAAGCCGCAATTGCCATCATGTGGTCGTATATCTCATCCCCAACACACTTTCTCGCGTACTGACACCATTGCACACAGCTCAACGTGTCATTATACGCAATGAACCCACAGGTCTCGCATGCCATCTGCGTGTCTATAGAGAACAGCTCAATGATGCTCCCGCAATTCGGGCAGATCTTTTCAATAATCGTAGGGGTACGCGGTTTACCCTGGCAGCCACTCAGCATAGAGAGGAACCCTTCGACCGCAGGGCAAAGGCCTGCGGTCGCCTTTCTTGTATTCTTTCTTGTGTTATTATATATTACGATTGCCTAGGGTGCACCCAATATCATAGGGGTGCACCTCTGTGGAAAACGACGCAAGCGTCTCGCCAGCCTAATCCCGGTATTCCGGCAGTCCATCTACCACGTCATAATCATAATCTGCGGTACGCCGAAGCTGCTCGTTTGTATGGGTGATCTTATCAGACATGCTCTCCAAGAATTTCCGCAGCAGCTTCACGCCAACGACGGGATGCCGCTCCAGCAGGTCATTTAGCCGGGTTTTGCCAATGCACAGCAGCTCCGTAAACTCCGTGGCAACGCCGCTGAGCCGAAATACATTGCGTGTCAGGCAGTTCTCTCCAATAAAGCTGCCGACGCCCAGCGTGGCCATCTCCAGCGGAGCCGCTCCACTGTTGTTCTCCCGATTGGCCACCAGCCGGATAGTTCCCTTCAGAACAAGGCAGACCTCATCATTATGATCCCCGCTGGCGAATACCGTTTCATTTTCATAATAGGTTTTTACATGGCAATAGTCTCGTAGAATAGCGCGATCCTTCTCGGTAAGGTCTGACAGCACCGGCAGCTTTGTCAGGATCAGCAGCACATCCGCCTCGCTGAGCTTCCTGCGGTGCTCCTTGTCCAAATGGATCTCCGGCGCGGAAATATTGTGCCGCTCCAGAATGGCCCGAACGGCGTACCGCTCTTTTCTGACAAGGGCAATCAGCCTTTCCCATTCCGTCTGCACGTCCAGATAGGCACGGAATGCATTAAAGACAGGCTGGGCGTCATGCTTGGCAAGGTATATGTTCTGCATGGCCTCCATTGCCGCCGCCGGGTCGTTTTCCGCCAGATACTGGGCAGCCAGCATCATGCTGCTCCGGTAGATATTCTCCTCCAGATCCTCTTTCAGAAACGCGCCGGGATAGGGATCCAAGTCCTCGGGGTCGACCCTGACCAGATTGCTTGTCTTATACTGTGAGGTCATCTTGGCCCGCTGGTAGACGAAGCGGTAAATATCCTCCCGCATACGCATCCACTGGGGATGGGTTTTAGGCTGCGGCAGGTGCCTGATGGATAGGGTGTTGTCCAGAAAGAAGCTGAAGCCGAACATTCTGCTGTTGATCAGATAGTCGATATCTTCGCCTCTTTTGACCAACGGGTCAAAGGGGACACATTCAAACATCTCTCTGTGCAAAATCATGGCGCCGCCAAAGGCAAAGGGGGTCCGTTTCAAGCGTGGGCCGCTCCCAATGATCTGGTCAAACGCCTGCGCCTTGCTTCCAAAACGATCCCAATAAGTCATCCACGGCTCCGGCGTCACATCATCATAGTACCGGCCCTTTCCGTTAAGATAGTAGCCCGCCACGCCGTGTACCACATCACCATACACTCTGCGCCCAAGGAATTCCAGAGAACGGGGCACAAAATCCGGAAGCTCAAAAACCTCGTCGTCATCGATCAGCAGCGCGGCGTCAGCCGTCAGAATGGTGGCCGCCAGCAGACACATATTCCGCACATTGGAATATCCGAACATGGATAGCAGTGCCGCCCCCCTGTCACCAAGACCCGCACCCTTCAGGATGCGGGAAATGGCGGCAAGATCGCCTGCCGTAAAGAGATACGTCTCCGCCCGTAGCTTCACGCGCTTGACGATACGGTAAACCTGCTCATAGGCGGCCTCCTCCACATCAGGTGTTGTAGGGCAAATTAGGATCACCAGCTTGAAGTCTTTTTCCTGAAACTGCTGCATACTGACAAGGGTTCGCTCCAGAGTACCTTCCTGATCAACCGGAGTGGGGTGATCGTAGACGGCATCCCCCTCCTGCCAACACTTGCCGGAGCTCCTGCACCAGTAGGTGGGTATGATCATCGTTTTTCTCATGGCCGCTTTCCCCCTACCACGCATTGCGGTAAAACTGCAAGGAACCATAAAGCCGAAGCAGATTTTGCAGGTATGTTGCCTGGGTGTAGCCGTTTCGCGCATAATCCGCAATGGTTTTTCTACGCTCTGGCTCCTGTTCATTACGCATAAGCTCATCTAAAATAGCGGCGTAAAGCTCCTCCTCGTCGTCGATCGCCACGAGCGTCCCCACCCGGTTGTTAACAAATTCCGGCAAGCCGCCCGCGTTCGTCGCTACCACCGGTGTACCGCAAGCCATGGCTTCCAGGGCGACAAGGCCAAAAGGCTCCTTGCGGGAAGGAATGACAAACACATCTGCGGCACAGTAGAGTCTGCGCAGCTCCTCCTGTGTTTTGTGGCCCAGGAAGTAGGTCGACTTCAAACCCAGCATCTGCGAGAGATCCATCAGCTCCTCTCGCTCCTGCCCATCGCCTGCAATCAAGGTAAGAATTCTGGGAGATTCCTGCTCCTCGTAATAGTGCGCTGCGGACAGAAGATTTTCTACGCCCTTGAAGGTGGTGAGCTTCCCTGCAAAGAGTACGATCTTCTCTCCGTTATAGGGGATGTTCATCTGGGCGAGAAGCGATGTGCGTTCCACATCCTCAGGATAGAAAACATCCTCATTATACCCGTTTGGCAACAGTGAAATCTTCGCGCAGGCTTCCGGGAAGATCTCCAGCACCGCATCTCTGTTGCTGCTGGAGATAGCAATGATTTTTGTGCAGTGCTTAACGGTTTCCTCCGCAAAGCCTCGGAATCCCGGCCATTTGACACAGCCCATAAGGTCTGTCCCATGGGTGGTTACCACAGTGGGGATATGGTGCTTTACCGCCAGCCAGGAGAGGCACCAAATATGCTGTGCATGAATAATATCCGGCTGAAATTCCATAACGGCCTTTTGGATCGCCGCGTCAAACGCCGCCAGATATTGCGCGAACTCTTCGCCGCTCAGGTCGGCAAAGGTGGTCGTGCTTCGGGGATGGGTGGTGAAGCACGGAAAATTAAAGGGTAAATACTCCTTTTTCGTTCGCCTTTTTGCACCCTTCGCGGAAAACATAACCGGAATAAGCCGCACTCCGGGAATATCTGTCGGCGGAGTATTTTCTGGGAATACCGCGCATACTTCGTGTCCCTGTTTTGTCAAATGCGCCGCGATATTTTTTGTGTATGTGCCGCTGCCAGAGCCCTCCAGCGGGAAATGGTTCACCATCAAAACTTTCATCGTTCAAACCACCTTTCCATAAAATCGTCCCAGGCCCGCTTCGCTCTTGTATATTGCACGACCATATCCGGCAGGCAGGCCTCCGCCGCCTGCTGAATGTTTGGAAGGTCGAGGAACCGAGAATCCTGTGTATATCGGAACAAGGCTCTTGCCCCCACCTCTAATTGCTCCGCGCGCCAGTCGAAGTGGGACGCATCATATCCGGTTTGCCATCGGAGAAATACGTTCCGTCCGATCCATCCGGTACAAGCATAGTAGAGCCGATCACGGATACTGCTATCTGTCCGCAGCTCCGGAACCGCGGGATAGTTGCCATAGGTATCATGGAAGATATGAGCCCCGATATCGAGGCAGTTGATTCTATTCTTCGCGGCGGCAAGGCCGAGAAAGGTATCTTCTCCCCTCGCAAGGAAGGGAACCCCATTATAGAAATAATATGGTGAGAAAAAAGGCGGCAGGGTGGGAAATGCCCCCATCCTGATCCCAAGATTCCCACCCAGCACTTTAGTGGTGGACACCGGCTCCGGCATATCCGCACCTTGAAGGACAAGTCCGCGATGCAGCTTGCTGTCGTGCCAGAAAAGACACATTTCCTCTTTATGAAGTCCGTACAGCAGCGCAGACATTCCGTCAAAGTCCGCCGGTGGCAGGATACTGTAACCGGAATAGTCGCTGCTGGTAATATCCGCGCCCATTTCCATTCCCCGCAGATGCGCTCCCACAAAGTCGATCTCCTCCAAACAAACCGTTCCGTTCTCTCTCCGGCGCAGCGCCGCCGGCTGTACGTCAGAATCCACAAAGATAAGTACATCTATCTTCTCAAAGAGTGCTTCCAGCAGAACGTGATTGCGGTTAAATCCGTAGGGAATCAGCCCTCGTCCATCCAACAACGGGCAGTAAAGCAGATCGGATATCGAGTTTTGCCGCAGATTGAGATATCCCAATTCCCATTTGGCTTTTTCATAGTCGTGCAGTTTTACCAACGAGAGCCTGGCGCGTCCCTCCAGCATCTGCACCGCCGTCCAATCGAATCGATGTGAATAAGCAACGATTACGTGGCTGATCTCGTGGCCAAACTTTTCCGCATTATCCAGAAATGCCAGAATCGGTTCCGCTGAGACGAAGTCTCTGACGATCATTCCCAGCGCAACGCTTCCCAGAGTCGTCCTCATGATAGTCTACCTCCTTTCAATGAACGGGTTTACATCGAGAATAAAAAAGGCCGCGCAAATTTTCCGGGTACTGCTCTCACGCAGAAACACCGAGAAATCTGAACGGCACAACATATACAATATGTATTCAATTTGCTGTCGCTATTTAGGACATGGCCGGTCAGTATCAAAAACGATCGGTCTTCTCTGCCTGTATCAACCTTTGCTGCACACTGTCCCGCGAATGTGGTCTCCTCCACTCCTGTTGATATCATTATACCAGCATAGATCAGGAGTTGCAATTACAAAACATCAACAAAACGGTTGCAGTTGCAGGATATGCACCGCAGAAGCAAGGTGCCAAAACGCACAGGGCGCAAGTAGCCCTTCAAAATTTTCCCAAAATGTTGCTTTACCAACAGAAGATAAGTTATCCATAAAGTATAATGACATTATCCCCCTCAGTATCTTTCTCCATACGAGAAAGCTATCCCTTCCCTCTGATGCCAGCAGGTGCGGCGATTGGTTGTATCTGCTGGCATTAGTATGGGGTTTGTTAACGTTTTATTTCAAGCGAATCGCCGTGCCGATCGCAGCAATCATTTCTCTTCGTTATTGCGGCTCGCTTTCAGAAGTATCTTTACGCCTCATGATCCATCCACTGACGCTTCCGGGAACAGGCGGATAAGGAAGAAGCTTTACATTGATAAACCATGCAATAAGAACGGCAAGAATCGTCTGAATCGCTCTCATGAAGGAGTACAGGTACATACTGCTTTCAAAATGGCTGACGATCAAAACGATATAGATTGCAGTTGCCAGCCCGCAAAACGCATGGCATCCCAGTAATTCTGCCGCACATAGGACAAGCAGGCTTCCCGCCAGCAGAATAGCCGCCTCCACCCAATGCCGGTAGGCTTGCGCCGGCAACTGCCCCCAGAGCCAGTCGGTCAAGAACATGATAGGGAGTCCCACACCAACGGCGGTCAACGTAGCCAAAATACGCATCTTTCCGTTTTCCTTTGTTTTTTCAGAGGTTTCACGAATTTCCATCATACCATAGATGTAGATGAAAATCGGATGCACCTCCAGCCCCGGCACAAAAAGGCGTATCAGCTGCCAAAGGCAGAAGCCGCAAAAAATAGCCAGAATACTCTTGACTTTCCGCATCCCCACATGCGGGTGCATGTGATGGTGGGTATCTTTCCCATCAGGATGTGTGTTACCGCAATCCCCCGGCATGTTGGACATAAGAGGCCTCCCTTCCGATTCTGTGCCGTAGCAGAACACCATCAGCCCGTTTTTTTCTCAAATTTCCCGCCCGGGCAGCGGCAAAGCGGGCAAAGATATCCTTCCGGAATGGTCTCGCCGGAATAGTGATAGCCGCAGACAGGACAGATCCATCCCGCATCTTCCCGCATCGTACGGTAAACCGTGGCGGTAGGCGGTGGGGCAAAGGCTCCCTTTCGCAAAAACTCATCCATTGTCATCAGCCGCGCGTTGCTGAGTGTTTGTCCGTCTACAGCGTCGCAGATAAACAGATAGTAATTCTTGACAGGGATTGTTTCCGTCACCTTCAAGCTGGCCCATGCGGCAATTCTGTCTGTAAGATAGGGATTGCCAAAGGCATCCCGTTGCACAGGCAGTCCCGCAAACTTGTCCGCCACACGGCTGGAGCGATAGCCGAAAACGCTCAGCAACTCACGGCTGGCATCCTGCGCAGCCATGGACACCGTCAGTGTGCCGGCTTTCAGCAGCGCTTCGCAGGTACGGTTATCCCTGTTGAGTACGACAGCGCACTTTTGGGGGCTGCCGCTGGTGATCTGAAAGAAAGAGCTGATCAGACACCCATAGTTACGTCCGCCCTCAAAAACTCCTACAACATAGAGACCGTAATTGAGTTTATCAAATACCATACGATCCATTTTGAGTCCTCCCTCCTGTAAACATTTTACATTTTAAGAGTAGTTTATCTTAATAAGATAGCATAGTGCATGGAGAAAAGCCGTTGTCAGAGCAACGGAGCGGTGTAGAAAAAACTTCTACACTATCCTCAAGCGGAGAGTATTCTCAAGATATTGGCAAAAAATTAACAATCTGTATAATGAAAGTCTCTCTCGCAGCGTTCCGCGGGCCAGGGATAAGGTCGGCGGGGATGCGCAAGCTATGGTGACAGGTGACGATGGGTGTTTTGTCAATGAGCAGGCAGCAGTTTTCTTTGTCTGACAGCCAGGCTTAGATAATCAAAAAAGATAGGAGGACATGACTATGAAGGGTTTTGCCATGCTGAAGATCGGCGAGGTCGGTTGGATCGAAAAGGATCATCCACAATGCGGGCCGCTGGATGCCATCTGCAAGCCGTTAGCCGTTGCCCTTTGCACCTCAGACGTACACACCGTCTGGGAGGGTGCTGTTGGTGAGCGGCACAACATGATCCTGGGCCACGAATGCTGTGCTCAGGTGGTGGAGGTAGGCTCCGAGGTGCGGGATTTCAAGCCCGGCGATCGGGTTCTGATCCCAGCCATTACCCCCAACTGGAGTTCCCTGGAGGCGCAGGCCGGCTATGCCATGCACTCTGACGGAATGCTGGCAGGATGGAAATTCTCCAACATCAAGGACGGCGTCTTTTCGGAGTATTTCCACGTCAATGACGCTGACGGCAATCTGGCGCTGCTGCCGGAGGGCATGGACATTGTGGATGCCTGTATGCTTTCGGACATGGTTCCTACCGGTTTTCATGGCGTGGAACTGGCGGACGTGCAATTTGGCGACACCGTGCTGGTGGTGGGCATCGGCCCTGTTGGCCTGATGTCGGTGGCAGGCGCGGTCCTGCGGGGAGCGTCCCGCATTATTGCGGTGGGCACCCGGCCCAATTGCATTGAGGTGGCCAGAAAATATGGAGCGGATGATTTTATCAGCTATAAAAACGGCCCCATTGACCAGCAGGTGCTGACCATGACCGGTGGCAAAGGGGTAGACAAGGCCATTATCGCCGGTGGTGGCGTTGAAACCTTTGAGCCGGTAGTGAACTGCCTGAAGCCCGGAGGGAAGATCGGCTCTGTGAACTATCTGGGGGACGGCGACTATGTCACGATCCCCCGTGTGGCGTGGGGCGTTGGCATGGGTCACAAGCAGATTCAGGGCGGTCTGATGCCCGGCGGCCGCCTTCGCATGGAGAAGCTAGGTGCCTTGGCCATGTCGGGCAGACTGGATGTCAGTCTGCTGGTCTCCCATGTATTTGACGGCTGGGAGCATATTCCCGAAGCGCTGCAGCTGATGAAGGACAAGCCTGCCGACCTGATCAAACCGGTGGTGAGACTGGTATAATTTACGGAGCTGACAGGTTGATCCAGTATATCAGGTATAAATCAAAAGCCCTGGGAAGCCCCAGGGCTTTTGACAACAGGGGAGTTAAGCCTGTTGCAGAACAGTCTTCAGCGCATCGATCCGGTCAGTCTTCTCCCAAGCTACATTCAGCTCCTCCCGGCCCATGTGTCCATAGGCGGCCAACTGACGATAAATTGGCTTACGCAGGTCGAGATCGCGGATAATGGCGGTCGGCCGCAAGTCAAATACCTGTTTTACAGCAGCCATCAGTCGGTCATCCGCCACTGTGCCGGTACCGAATGTATCCACCATTACAGACAGGGGCTGAGCCACACCGATGGCATAGGCCAACTGGATTTGGCATCTGCTGGCAAGGCCTGCAGCTACCACATTCTTGGCCACCCAGCGAGCGGCATAGGCAGCGGAGCGATCCACTTTTGTGGGGTCTTTACCAGAAAAGGCCCCGCCGCCATGGGGTGCCCTGCCGCCATATGACGCCATTAAGAAACACTCCTTTCCTGATGTACACAAGAATATATTCATCTGATACTGGCAAGAGCGCCCGGAGAAGCAGTTTTTGCCGCCGGACACTCTTGCCATGCTGAGGATGAGGTAGAAAAGAGTTTTATTGAAAGATTCTCCCATGTAGGGGAGAGAGAAGAGGCGGCGCGAAAAGAACATCATTTCCGCGCCGCGCACTCTCTCCGCATCGTCAGATGCAAACCGGGAGAAAGTAGTATGGGCTAGTTCTTAGATTTGCACTTTGCGGACAGAACCGCCGCACCGACAAGCGTCAATAGGTCAACGTCACTACACCGCGGATGCATCGCCAGCATTTGGAAAGGGGACGGGGAACATTGTCACTCTCCTTTTCTAACCCGGCAGAAGTAAATGTGGAACTCCTCGTTACCCTTCTGCTCAGTATGATATTCAAAGCCCAGTTTACTCATAGGGCCGTAATACATGATTGGCCGAAATGACTGAATCACGTGAATTCCCTGACCTTTTCTTGTTTCGGCTGCCATTTCCGTGAGTTCCGTCAGCACGTTATCAATTCGACCTCGCAGATCAAGTAGTTCAAATGTGTCCCGCTGGTCTTTCCAAAGCTTATAACTCATACGTTGCGAATCCTTTCGCTGATATAGATATAAGAAAAACTGTATCCCTGAATGCTCGGAAATATCTTGACAGATACGCCTTAACTATAATATGATTGCAAGAAAACTTCGGTTGCCATGACAACAATTGGAGGGAAATTATGGAACAGTTTCTGCACAATCTCCCCATTTTTCACGGCGTCGAAATAAGCGAGATCAAAAGTCTTCTTGTTTTTCTGACGGCACAAAGAAAAAGCTACAAAAAGGGTGAGATCATCCTGTCCGAAGGTGAGACAACAGACTGTATAGGCGTGGTGCTCTCCGGCCTAGCAATGCTCCAGCTTGGCGATATATGGGGCAATAACAGTGTGCTGGGTAGTGTACGCCCCGGCGGCACCTTCGCAGAGGCGTATGTCTGCCTTCCTGATGAGCCGCTGATGATCCATGTGGTCGCTGCGGAGGACAGCGAGATACTCTTTTTGAATATGCGTCCGGTATTGGAAGCGTCGCTGTCCCCGGACAGTCTAAACATCCGACTGATGCGCAACTTACTGACGATCTCTGCGCGAAAAATAATGCAATTCTCACGGAGAATACTGTATACAAATCCCAAGACCATCCGTAAGCGGGTCATGTTGTTCCTCACAGAATGTGTAAGGAGAGGCGGCAATCACACCTTTACCATTTCTTTTAATCGCCAGCAACTGGCAGACTATTTGGGGGTGGACAGAACCTCTTTGTGCGGGGAACTGTCTCGTATGCGGCATGATGGGCTGTTAGACTATCACAAAAGTACTTTTACCGTGCATGAGCACACCCGCACTGATTAACAGGAAAAGCTGATGGATTTTCAAAGAAGGAAACCCATCAGCTTTTCTTATTTTGGCTTAATGATGATTAAGCATACAGAACTTTTTTCAAACATCAGATATGACAAACCGCCACAATACGACACCCTTCCGGTAGAAGAATATCGTCAGGCATCCGGTCAAATGTCCATTTTGGTACACCCATCCACTGGGCGGCCACGGCAGAAAAGTGCAGCAATACGATTCCAAGATCCAGTTCACCATCGTGTGGGTCGGTAGGGGCATCCTCCGTCTGGATCAAAAACAGTTCATGCTCCCGCAGCAGGAAGCCGTAGGGCTGCCGGTTCAGATAACTGGGGGAGAGAGAGGCTGCATAGAAGGAGCGCCATAACATGTCGCCATACGACAGCATCAATTCATCCAAACCATCCTTGCAACCCCATTTCCCCACAGAAACCAGCTCGTTGATACTCTTCTTGGGTGCGTAATACTGTCTCAGGATAGAGATGTCCACCTTCGATACATTCTGAATATTAAGCCGCAGCGCCTTCCGTGTCCGCTCTCCGTAACCGAAAGCCACAATGGCCGCCACCTCCAATGGTGAAGACAGTGACAGCGCAAACTTTACCCGCTCACTGTTCGTAAAGGTCAGCCAGCAGCTGTCAATCTCCATCTCGGTCAACTTCAGGATCATATCTTCCATCAGATAACCAGCGTTTTTCCCCGCGTTTTCATGAGGGGCCGACAACAGTACCAAATAATGCGGTGCGCCGATAAGATACTTCTCGTAACCGGCAGACCCCTCCAGCGCTTTTTGCGCCTCACCGCCCACGATCACCAGCTGCGTCTCGATTTCAGGGAATAGCCGCATACACTCTTTGTCAAAGTAGGTTCTGATCTCACCAATAGATTCGCTTGAAACTCCTTTGCTCCGGAAAGATCTGACAGACTTGCGATTTTGTATCATGGCACTGTAATTCATAATGGACCTCCTATTCTCTTCGTTGTCGCCTTCTTTCACCCAACTACGGATGCTTGTAGCCTCCGTGCGATTTTAACTTCCTGTGGCTTACAAGAGCCACAGGGCATCTAACAGCATCGTATCAACACTTAAAGGAAATGTCAAGAGAAAGGCCTACGTAGCTTGCAGGCTCTGGTAGAATGAAGTTACCACACACCATTCTGAAAGGAGCAAGC
>USGM01000086.1 GCA_900554205.1 uncultured Lachnospiraceae bacterium | reverse complement strand
GCATCCGCACCTTTCTCTGAAACCGCCTTGATCTCGTTCTCATCCGGGTTCTTTGATGTCAGCAATGCCCTTCCGCCAAATTTCTCCGCCATATACTCCGCAAAAGTTACCTGCCTGTTGTTCTCGCTGGATGCCAGTGTTGCACGAAATCCCGCGCATCCTGTAAAGAAAGTGTTTTCCCCGACCGGAAACAGCTTACCCTGCGTCAGGACAATGGACTTCCTCCGTATTTCCTGTTCTGTTCGCCTGTCTTCCTCACTGCATCCCTGCCCGGAAGCTTCCCCGTCAATGTACTCTTCTTTATAGGAAAGTATTTTGTCAACGGATGCTTCCATCTCATCGAGAGAAATTTTTCCGGCATCCACATCCCGGTATACCTCAAGAATCGCCTGTTCCAGAAGCTCCGCCGTATGACTGACAAAGACCATATCTACTCCGGCAGCCATTGCCGCCGCAGCGCCCTTTGCCGTACCGTAATACTTCTTAATGGCATCCATCTCCGTACAATCACTGAGAACCAGACCCTTAAATCCGAGTCTTCCCTTCAGAATATCCGTAATGATATGTCTGGACATTGTACAGGGAATCTTCTCCTTTTCCAGCTTCGGAAACAGAATATGACTCGTCATAACGGCAGGAATGCCGTTTTCAAAAACCGCGCGGAAGGGAATCAGCTCCAATGCCTCCAGCTCCTCCAGCGTTTTATCTATGACGGGGAGGCCAAGGTGGGAATCCACCGCTGTGTCGCCATGTCCGGGAAAATGCTTTGCACATGCCATCACCTTTTCCCGCTGATAGCCTCTTACCGCTGCGATGCCGTACTCTGCCGCAATCTCCGGCTGATCGGAAAAGCTCCTCACGCCGATGACGGGATTTGCCGGATTATTGTTTACATCCATGACAGGCGCAAGGTTAAAATTCACTCCAAGCCCCTTTAACTCCCTTGCCGTGATTCCGGCAAGCAGCTCCGCATTCCTCGGATCTCCCGTTGCAGCCGTTGCCATTTCTCCCGGAACGTTACAGCCGTCGCCGGGCAATCTTGTCACAACGCCGCCCTCCTGATCGATCGTGATGAAAGCGCTGTGCCCTGTCTCCTCTCTCACCAGCTTCTGAATGTCCTGACAAAGCCTTTTCAGCTGCGGCATGCTTTCCACGTTATGTTCAAACAGAATGACATTCCCCAGCTTATATTCCTTCACCAGCCGGATAAATTCGGGACTCATCTCCTTGCCCGGAAATCCTCCGACAAACCTCTGTCCTACCTGTGCCTTCCAATCCATTTTCTTCATACTGATCCCCTATTCATAGATATGAAATTTCTTTTTCCGCTCTGCAAATTCTCTGCTTTCCCTCTCATAACGGGATAGAATTTCATTCCTGTCCCAATCTCCCGTCAACGCATCCGAACCGGATAAGAGAGCGAGCATTGGTCTTCCACCCTCCCGATAGGGTGGCAGTACCGCATAGTCCTCGGGATAGAGCTTTCTCACAATGTCCAGAAGTGTAATTCCGACCGTCACGGGACGGATCTTGCTCTGATCTGTCACATGCAGCACAATGCCTCCGCACTTTTTGCCCTGATGCTTTGACGCCGTCGGCGTGAACCAGACCGGTGTTGAAATCACTCCCGGAAGCCTCTCTTCGTTAAATGCCTTCATCAGCTTCTCGGCGTCTATGTAGTCGGCGCCAATGATACGGAAGGGTGCGGCTGTTCCACGTCCCTCTGAAAGATTTGTTCCCTCTATCAGACACAGCCCGGGATAAAGCAATGTTGTTTCAAAGGTCATCAACGCCGGGCTTGGAGCCTGCCAGACAGTTCCCCACTGACTGAAAAGCTGATCTCTCTTCCATCCCTTACACGGTACGATCTTCAGATCACAGCCAAGCCCCTGTTCCTCATTCATCATTGCTGCTGCCTCGCCGGAGGTAAGCGCATACCTTGCGGCAAGAGGATAACATCCGACAAAGCTGCTGTATGCCATGTCAAGAATGCCTCCCTCTACCAGCTCTCCCCCAAGGGGATTCGGCCGGTCGAGAATCACGAGCGTCTTGCCGGCTTTTGCACAATCCGTAAGCGCATTATACAGGGTAGAAATAAAAGTAAAAAAGCGTACTCCGATGTCCTGTATGTCATACACCAGAATATCAAACTGATCCAGCATTTCCTGCGTGAAATGCTTTCCTGCACTTCCATACAGGCTGTACACGGTAAGCCCGGTAGCAGCATCTATGTAGGTACTGACATCCTCGCCCGCTCCGACGTCTCCCCTTACTCCATGCTCCGGCCCAAATAATGCAGTCAGATGACAGACCTCCCGCAACACCTCTATGGTAGACCGGAGATTGCTGTCCCTGCCCGTAATACTGGTCAGGAGACCGACTCTTGCTCCCTGGAACCAGCTTTGATACTGTCTGATCTGATCAACTCCCAATGCAACCATATATCCTCCTTAAAGGGAGAGCTTCCCCATTACGACCGGATGTCTTGCACCTGTGACGGAGGGCACGTTGTTTGCCATACCGTAAAGCGCCTCGTTTGCCAGAATCGCAAACGCCACCGCTTCCTTCGCGTCACTGTCATAGCCGATCTCCTCATTTGTCACGACCTGACATCCCGGAAGACATTTTGCAAGGTCACTCATCAGCACAGGATTCTTACTTCCGCCTCCGCCGACAATCATAATTTCCGGCTTCTCCGGGGAAAAGCTCGTGACACCGATGGCAATGCTCTCCGCGGTGAAGCGGGTAGCCGTTGTCAGACAGTCTAAAAGGCTGATTCCCTTTCCGACAGCGTATTCGATCAGCTTCCGCACATACTGTCTGCCGTAATATTCCCTTCCCGTCGTCTTCGGCGGTTTCCTGCTTAAATAAGGATCTTGCAGCATAAATCGTAATAATTCTACATTAACCGTACCGGAAGCGGCAAGTCTTCCGCCATCATCATAGGTCAGCCTTCCATCTGTCAGCTCTGAGGTCAGTGCATCCATAATCATATTTCCCGGGCCTGTGTCAAATGCCGTCACCTGATCCAGCGTGCACGCCTTCGGCAAGATCGTCACATTTCCGATTCCGCCGATATTCTGAAGTGCGACCGTCTTATCCTCCCTGCGGTAGAGCAGATATTCCGTATACGGCACGAGCGGAGCGCCAAGTCCTCCCGCCGCCATGTCCCGCACCCGGAAATCACCGATGACAGGGCAGCCGAGCGCCTCCGCGATACGCGCATCCTCCCCGATCTGAAGCGTGCCTGTCACCTGATGGCCGAGATAGCTCTCCTCGACCGGCATATGCCAGACCGTCTGTCCGTGATTTCCCACAAGATCAATCTGTTCCGGCTTAATTCCCGCTTTTTTACAGAGTTCAAGACACGCCGCCGCATAGAGCTCTCCGAGCAGATTACTCATTCTGCACAGCTCGGAAGCTCCCCCGAAAGAGCCCTCTGCTATCTGGATGATACGCTCCCTGACCTCCTTCTCAAAAGGAACAAAGAGAAAATCCAGCTGCTTCACCTTAATATCCGTTCCGTATCCCGAAATCTCAGTCAGCACCGCATCAATGCCGTCCGCAGAGGTTCCCGACATCAGACCGATCACCCATCTATGGTCTTTTTCTCTCAGAACGGATAAATCCATTCCCTGTCTCGTTCTTTCCATCTCAATATCCTTAGACTGCCTTTGCCTTGATTGCGTTTGCCACATGTCCTTCCGCCAGTTCCAGCGCCTTTCTTGCATCCTCCACGCTGACCTTGCGCAGTATCATGACAATCGCTGTTTTCGGGTGGTAACCGCACTGCTCCAGAACTGCCTTTGCCTTCTCTGCCGTCTCCCCCGTTGCACTCTGTACAATGGAAACGCATCTGTTAATCAGCTTCTCGTTGGAAGGCTTTACATCCACCATCAGATTACCGTAGACCTTTCCAAGCCGGATCATCGCCCCTGTGGAAAGCATATTCAGAACCATCTTCTGAGCCGTTCCGCTCTTCATGCGCGTCGAACCTGTGACAACCTCCGGCCCCGGCATCGGCGCAATACCAATATCCGCTAATGTATCAATATCCGAACCCGGACAACAGGTCACACCGACGACCCGTATTCCGAGACTCTTTGCATATTCCATTCCGCCGATTACATAAGGAGTTCTGCCGGACGCAGCGATGCCGACAACGACATCCTTTTCACAGGCATTTATCTTTTTCAGATCCTCGACTCCCAGCTCCTTATCATCCTCCGCGCCTTCCACTGCCTTAAAAATTGCTCCCATTCCTCCCGCGATCAGACCAACCACCTGATCGGGATCAGTAGAATAGGTCGGCGGACACTCCACCGCATCAAGAATGCCGAGTCTGCCTGAGGTACCGCAGCCCATATAGATCAGTCTGCCTCCCTGCCGCAGCTTCTCCGCGATCAGATCAACCGCCTGTGCGATATGATCCAGCTCCTTCTCGACTGCCACAGCAACCCTTTTGTCCTCGTCATTGATTAACTTTACCATCTCCAGCGTAGACAACTCATCGATATGCATTGTTTTATCATTTCGCTGCTCTGTAGCAATTTTATTCAGCTCCATAATTTTCACACTATCCCTTCTGCTACTTTAACCGTCCAATTCTTTTTCCACAACGGCAAAGATTCGTTTGACTTGAAACCCCGCTCCCACATAAATTTTTTGCGCACGATTTTCCACACCCGTAAACAATGACATATACCGGGAACCCGCCTTCTCTTCCTCCTGACACAGCCTGTAAAACAGGAGTGTTCCGAGATGATGCTTTTCATGCTCCTTTGCGACAGCGATTCCGGCGAAATATCCTCTACCTGTTTTTTCCGGGTAAACAGGCCCCGCAAACCCCGCGACGCACCCATCCTTTACTGCCACAAGCATATTGATATGTTCGGCGGCATAGGGAATTTCTGCACTCCACATCGGATTATTCATGGAATCCACCATGACAGACAGACCCTGATGTTTCCTGCTGTCATACCATTCGATTGTATACCCTTCTCCGGCTGCCTCATGTTCCTTTTCCATGATGTTCTCCGGAATCCGGAACCCCTTGAGCTTCAGAAACATCGCACATTCTCTCGTCCTCTCCCTGTAACCCAGCGACAAAGCTCTCTCATAAAGGGGAAGATCAATGGCAATACCCGGTACATTATTATGCTGGCACCCCTGCGTATCGGGTATAATCCACGGCAAACGCATCGGGTTAAAGAAACTGTACTGAATCTTCTTTACGCCCGCCTCGCAGAATGTTTCTTCCAGCCTATGTAATAATTTTTCTGTATTCTCTTCCGTATCATATTCCGGTCGCAGGATAAGACAGGTAATGTAGGCAGTCTTTTCAACACAACCGCAGATAAACCCGCAAATCTCGTTGTCTTCCCTCAACACAAAGGCATATTTTTCAGAGAAGCATCTGTGTCCTGTCAGTAATGTGTCAAAATCTTCTTTCTCTAACGGTGCGTAACCCTGATTCACCGCCGCACTGTTCCAAAGCCGAAAAACCGCGTCATGATAAGAAGAATCATAATTACTGATTTTCATGTTCCTGATCCTCTTTTAACCTTTTACCGCGCCGACAGTCACACCTTCCAGGAAATACTTCTGTAAGGAAAAGAATAAAACGAACATCGGAATGGCGGAGATACACGCACCTGCCATCATGGGAGAGAGCAGAGTACCGTTTGCAAACTTAAATGTCTTAAGCCCGACCTGAATCGTAAACATACTATCCTTTGATGTAACCAGAAACGGCCAGAAGAAATTGTTCCAGCTGCTTAGGAAGGTGTTGATCGCCATAACTGCGAAAATGGTCTTCGACAGGGGCAGTACAATCAATCTGTAGGTACGAAGCTGACCGCAGCCTTCGATCTTCGCGCTTTCAATCAAAGCGGTGGGAATCCCCGAAAAGAACTGCTTTGATAGAAAGATATTATAGGAGGTGCAGATGCTGGGCAGAATCAGAGCCGCATAGGTATTCGTCATCTTGAACTGCCTTACAATCAGGATATACAGCGGAACCTGCGTCACCTGATAAGGAATCATCATTGCGATCAGAACCATGAAGAACAGCACCTTTCTTCCTCTGAAATTGATCTTTGCGAAAGCGTAGCCTGCCATTCCCGCAAATGCCACATTGCCGATTACAGTGAAGACGGCTACAATCAGGCTGTTCAGAAGCCATTTCAGGGAATACTGGTTGTAATCCAGAAAGGCTTTATAGGAATCCAGTGTCCACACCTTCGGAAAAATGGAGTAGGACGTTGATGCTGCTTCGATTGCAGGCCCGAAAGACCACGCAATCATATATACGATCGGGAAAAGAGATACCACCGCAAACAAGACCAGCACAATCACCAGTATTGTCTGCCTGATGTGATACAATTTTCTATTATTCAAATGTTGTGAGTACAATCCTGAAGCCATATGCTATCTCCCTTCCTAGTATTCCACATCATCGCCCATGACTTTAAATTGCAGCATGGTGAGAAATGCGATGACGATTGCAAGCATGATTGCCTGTGCACAGGCCAGACCATATTTTCCATAGGTGAATGCATTATTGAAGATCAGCAGCCCGACCATTGTCGTATTATTATCGGGGCCTCCTCCTGTCATCATGTAGGCATTCATGAATACCTGGAAGGATCCGATAATTCCCGTTACCAGCAGGAATAAGGTCGTAGGCTTGCAGAGTGGAAATACAATATAGATAATCTTCTGCATAAAGGTGGCTCCATCCATCTCAGCCGCCTCGAAATAAGTATTGTCAATTCCGTGAAGCGCCGCCATATAAATAATAATGTTGCTTCCATGGCTAGAGAGAAGCGCCATCAGGATCAGGGACAGCATTGCCGTCTTACTGGAGCTCAGCCAGTTCACCGAAGATACTCCGAAGATTCCGAGGATTCTGTTAAAAATACCGGACGGAGAGGAATCATACAGCCATAGCCATACGACTGCAGTTGCAACACCGGAAGCAATTCCCGGCAGATAATAAAGCGCCTTGAAAACAGATTGTGTCTTCTTGCGGAAGGGCAGTATCATAACTGAAATTGCAAACGACAACAGCAGAGACAACGGAACGACTGCAATCGTATACAATACCGTATTCTTAATTGATTTCCAGAATAAAGAGCTTGTCACGGCTTCTGAGTAATTCTGAACCCCCACCCACTCAGAGCCGAAAGGCTTATATTTCTGAAAACTGGTAATGACGGCAGAGATTACAGGGTACAGTGTGAAAATGACAAAGACCAGCATTGCTATCGAGATAAATAACCAGCCGCTTATATTTTCTCCTGCATTGTATTTCTGCTTGATTTTTTTGTTTTTTGCTTCTTTTTTCACGCTCTCATCTCCCTATTTTAGAAAGAAAGGCTCCGCCCGCGCCGGCGAGCGAAGCCTGCATTTACTTCACTACAACTTATTTAACCCAACCAGAAGCACAGTTCTCTTCACCGAACTTATTCTTTGCTTCGCTGCAGATTGCATCGAATACTTCCTGTGCAGATGCTTCGCCTGCCAGAAGTGCCTGGAACTTCGGTACAATTACCTCATCCATCATGGACTTGGCATTTGCTGACATTTCAGCAGTAATACCTGCGGGAGGAGCGATAACCTTTGAGATTGCTCTCTCTACAGCTGCTGCATTCAGATCTGACTGATCCAGTGTAAAGGACTCCTGTGCCTTACGTCCGCTTTCACATACGGAAGAAAGATATACTGCATTGTCTACGGTTGCTGCGCGATCACCGGAGCTTAAGAAGTCAAGGAAATCACATACATTCTTCAGATGCTCTTCGGTTGTGTTGTTGTTACGCAGAGCGATCAGACCATCAACCACACCATAGGTGCTCTCGGTTGCGTTTTCCATGGTAGGTACGGGAAGGAATACATATTCCATGTCGATACTTCCCTCTGCTGCGGAACCGTCTGCCATACCTGCGATGTTCTTCTTAACGTTGGACTCGAACAGAGGCATTGCCTTACCTGTCAGCATTGTCTGTCCTGTCTCCAGCATTACCAGACGCTGGCCAGCCTCAACAGAGTAATTAGGCATATAGCCGGATTTTGTCATTGTCTCTACTGCCTTTAACAGTTCAAGCATATTGTCGGAAGTATAAGCATACTTCAGATCCTGTGTGAAGTTTGCGGTGATACCTGCGGATACACCGAAGATACTTACAAAGTCTGCTGTGGTTGCTCCACTGTTAGCAAATACGAAACCATAGCAGCCATCCTTTGTACCGGCCTCAATGATCTTCAGGAACTCATCGTAAGTCCAGCCCTGAGTCTGAATCTTCTGTACATCTGCACCTGCTTCCTCCAGCATTGCACGGTTTCCGCCGAGTGCCTGAATCGTTATGTAGAGAGGAAGACCATACAGCGTATTCTCCAATGTCATATAATCCAGAGCATTCTGATCGTAGTCGGCAAGTCTGTCGGCACTCAGATATTTCGTAATATCTACGCCTACGCCCATTTCAGCAAAGGTACCGATTGCACCGTAGCTTACTTCGGCAATATCAGGCGCTTCGCCTGCCAGTGCCATGGTTGTCAGCTTTGAAGTGTGCTCATCCCATGAGGTTGCAATGACTTCAACCGTAATATTCGGATGATCCTTCTTGTACTCTTCTACCCAGCCCTTCATATCATCGACATAGGTTCCTGTTACAGGAGGTACCATGATCGTGATGGTGTCAGGCTCTGCCGATGTGCTCGGCTCCACTGCCTCAGAGGATTCCTCTGACTTTGATTCTGTTACACTTGATTCCTGGCTCTTGTCAGCAGCGTCAGAAGATACGGAAGCACCTTCACTGCCACATGCTGCCATGGACAGAACCATGGCGGAAGCCAGAGCTGTTGCAATTACCTTTTTCAATTTCATAACTTATCCTCCTTTGATACTGATGTTTCAGTGAAATCATTCTAACATTCACCTAACAATGTTTCAATATTTTTGTTTCATAAAGAAACTTTGTTTCATATAATGGTAATTTTACCTTCATTTTACCAGTTTAGAAGAAACTTTTTCATTATATCTTACAATTTGACTGAATTTTTTTATAATTTATCACATTTTAATTAATTGTGAATATACTGTATTTTGAAAATCAGCACCTGCAATATAGGATGCGCCTACCACCCTCTGATAAAAATTCGCCGCGTCACCGACTGCCCCTATGATTGCATAGCCGTAGCCTGCGTTTTCACATCCATCCCGGCGAAGCCGGAAAGTTTTCCTTGATAAATTCAAGGATTTTTCCTTTATCGACGATCAGTGCCCTCTTTATCTGCACTCCCTCCGCCGCCTCCGGAATCTCCGGAAGCCTCATAAGATTTACAATCATATCACCGACCTGACCCATATTGTCCCTCTTTTCCGCATGTCCTTCCTCGCTTGACACACTTTTTTCTTTCCTCTATACTCTATCCTATACTCAAATAGATGTTTATTTCAACCGGAAAGGATACATATGAAAAAATTTTTAATGGGTGAGACCCGCTTCGGAGATTTCTTGAAGACCGTCGTAAACCTTGTGATATTAAACCTTCTCTTTGTCCTCTGCTGTCTGCCGGTCATCACAGCGGGTGCCTCCTTCACCGCTCTTTACCACAGTGTCAGCGCCATCACCCGCGGGGAAGAGCAGATGACAAAGACCTTTTTCAAATCCTTTAAAAACAATATAAAACAGTCCACCATCCTCTGGATTGGTGCACTGCTTCTCGGTTTTTTACTCTATTGGGGCATCTATATCATCAGCTTCTGGGAGACAAACCGTTCCCTGTTTCTGATGCTCATGGCACTTCCCTGCTTTTTATACGTTATGATCCTCAGCTATGCATTCCCTCTTCTGGCTGACTTTGAAACGACTCTGCCGAGACTTCTCTCAAACTCGATCCTTCTGGGCATCGCTCACTTTCCCAGAAGCATTTTAATCGTAGCGATCAATCTGCTCCCGGTCGTATTTTTATATGTCATGCCCTCATGGATTGTCTGTGCAGTTTTCATTTGGCTGCCGGTTGGATTTTCTCTTTGCGCCTTTGTGAATTGCCATCTGCTCAAACCTGTTTTTGCTCCCTACAGACCGGAGGAGGAAGAGACGGAGGATCAATGATTCTTTTCAATATGTGTGATGTTCAGTCTGGAAACGCACTGATCGTAATTTGCCGTCGCATACGCGGTGTAAAGTATGTCGATCAGATTCAGCTGTGCGATTCTGGAGGAGGTTGCTCCGCTTCTGAACAGAGACTCATTTGCAGACGTATAGAGTACATGCGTTGCAAGAGAAGCCATAGTGGAAGATGCAAATCTGGTAATTAAGATAGAAGGTGTATTGTTCTCATTGATCTGCTTTAAACATTTTACCATTTCTGTTGTTTCACCCGAATAAGAGATAAAGATCCCAACATCTCTCGTCGTTGAATTCTGTGACTGGATATACTGGGAATGCCAGTCCTCCACAACAAAGCATGATTTATTCACTCTCAAGAATTTAAGATAGGCGTCCTTCGCCACACAGAGGGAAGCTCCCATACCGAACAACAGAATTTTGTCACAAGAGCATAGTAGTTCCACGCATTTTTTTACTTTCTCGACATCTACCAGATTCTTTGTTTCTTCAAGAGAGATGATGTTCTTGTAAGTAACTTTCTCTACGATACTTTCAATACTGTCATCTCTCTCGATGTCATTTTTATCAATTCTCTCATTATTCTGGTAAAGCGCAAGCTCATAGACGAGCGCCTGCCGAAATTCCCTGTATCCGTCAAAGCCAAGCCGTTTGCAGAGTCTGACAATGGTAGCGGGAGATACATAGATCTTCGCTGCCAGATCACGAATGTTACTATCCAGAACGACAGTGGGATTATCCAGTAAAAATTCCACCACAATACGCTCTGCATTTCCTACAAAATCATGCATTTCTCTCAGACGGATCATGGGATTTTTCATAGCTTAATTTTTCACTTCTTCCGGTGTTTTATCTTTGGAATACAACAGCTTCAAAACAATCGGCGTTAAGACACTTGACACAATAATCAACAGGATAACGGAAGTAAAGTAAACCGGTGAAAGAACACCTACAGAGAGTCCCTTCTGCGCCACGATCAGCGCCACTTCTCCTCTTGTCATCATGCCGACACCAATCTTTAAGGAATCAGCAGTACTGAATCTACATATCCTTGCCATCAATCCGCAGCCTATGATCTTTGTGATCAGTGCGACCAATACAAAACCGAGCGAGAATAACAAAATCTTTCCGTCAAGACTGTCAATATTCGTCTTCAATCCGATACTTGCGAAAAAGACGGGGCCGAATATCATATAAGAGCTGACCTCCATCTTTTCATCGATATAACTGGAATCCCGGATAGAGCATAGAATAATTCCGGCAACGTAAGCTCCTGTAATATCGGCGATACCGAAGTAAGTCTCTGCAATATAAGCAAAGGCAAAGCAGAGTGCCAGTCCCATGATAGGAATTCTTCTCGTATGAGGGTATTTGTCATCCAGCTTTCTGAATATCTTATAAAGGATAAATCCTACAACAATAGCAACTACAAAGAAGAGGACGGTATTCAGGACTACCTTTCCAGGATTGCTGTCGGGATTTTTAAATCCGATGACAAAGGTAAGTACGACAATACCAATGACATCATCGATGATCGCGGCACTCAGTATCGTTGTGCCGACTCTTCCCTTCAGCCTGCCAAGCTCTTTTAATGCCTGAACGGTGATGCTGACGCTGGTTGCCGTCATGATTACACCGATAAATACAGCTGTAAAAAACTTCTCCGAACCCCACGGCGCTGTTCCGTAGAAGCCCATGTAGAGCAACGTACCTCCTACCAGAGGAACAAATACGCCACAGCAGGCGATCAGAAATGCAATCGGTCCCGTCTTCATCAGCTCCTTCAGATCTGTCTCCAGTCCCGCAGAGAACATCAGAAGTACAACACCTACCTCTGCCATACCGGTTAAGAAATCCGATTGCTGAACCAGCCCGAGTACACAGGGTCCGATCAGCAGACCGGCAACAATTTCGCCTACTACCTGCGGCGCCTTGCACTTTCTCGCAAGCACGCCGAAAAACTTTGCAAAGATAATAATAATTGCTAAATCCTTAAATATACTATATACTTCCATCTCTCGTCACCTTACTAATCCTCTATATTTTCTTCAGGGATTTCTTCCATGGCATCTTCCATGTTTTCAAATTCCTGTTCTCCATTTGATACCTTTTCCCTGACCTTGGCAATCTGTGCCACCTTTACACCCTTTTCAAGATTGATCATCTTTACACCAGATGTAATTCTGCCAAGAGTGGAAATATCCTCCATGCGAAGCTGGATGATGATACCCTCCGTCGTTATCATCATGATCTCGTTGTCATCATTTACAGCCTTGACACCTACAACATCCCCGGTCTTCTCTGTAATCTTATAACACTTGACTCCCTTTCCGCCTCGCTTCTGGACGGTAAATTCATTCAGGAAGGTTCTCTTACCCATTCCGTTTTCCGACACAATTAACAGGGAATCGCCCTGACTCTGGAGCTGCATACCGATAATTTCATCTCCGTCATCCAGATTCATACCGATAACACCCATGGATGCCCTGCCGGTTGCCCTCACATCCGTCTCCTTAAAGCGGATGCACATACCCTGCTTTGTAACAAGGAATATCTCGCTCTCTCTGTCCGTAACCTTTACTTCGATCAGCTCGTCGTCATCCTTTAAGATAATGGCAGCCAGACCATTTTTGCGGACATTGGAAAACTCGTCGAGAGGCGTCTTCTTTACGGTACCTGTCTTTGTTACCATGAACAGGTTCTTGCTGTCGTCATATTCCTTGATCGGAATCATCGCAGTGATCTTCTCGCCGGGATTCAGCTGCAGGAGATTAATGACAGCAGTTCCTCTCGCTGTTCTTCCCGCCTCGGGAATTTCATATGCCTTCAGGCGGTAAACTCTGCCCATATTGGTAAAGAAATTCAGGTAATGATGCGTCGTTGTCATCAGCAGATCTTCAATAAAGTCATCCTCTATCGTCTGCATTCCCTTGATTCCCTTGCCTCCACGGTTCTGCGCCTTGAAGTTATCAACGGTCATTCTCTTGATATATCCCATGTTTGTCATCGCAATGACAACATTTTCATTCGGGATCAGATCCTCCATGGAAATATCAAACTCATCATGCCCAATCTTACTTCTTCTGTCATCACCGTATTTCTCGGCAGTTGCTGTCATCTCGGTCTTAATTACACCGAGTAAAAGCTTTTCATCAGCCAGAATAGCTTTCAACTCCCCGATGCGTATTTCCAGTTCCTTATGCTCGTTCTCAAGCTTCTCTCTTTCCAGACCTGTCAGAGCACGCAGACGCATATCTACGATTGCCTGTGCCTGTGCATCGGAAAGCTCGAAGCGCTCCATCAGCCTTTCCTTTGCAATCTGCGCATTCTGACTGCTGCGGATAATAGAGATCACTTCATCAATAAAGTCAAGCGCCTTGAGCAGACCCTGTAAAATATGGTCTCTCTCCTCCGCCTTGTTCAGATCATACTTTGTTCTCCGGGTTACTACCTCTTCCTGATAGCGCAGGTAATGTACCATCATATCAAGAAGGCTCATGACCTTAGGCTCATTATTTACCAGAGCAAGCATGATGACACCGAAGGTGTCCTGAAGCTGCGTGTGTTTATAAAGCTGATTCAGAATGACATTCGCATTGGCATCCTTTCTCAACTCAATGACAACTCTGATTCCTTCACGGTTGGACTCATCGCGGATATCCGTGATGCCATCAATCTTCTTTAATTTTACAAGCTCGGCAATCTTAATGATCAGATTTGCCTTGTTCACCATATAGGGAAGCTCTGTTACAATAATCTGACTCTTTCCGTTGGGAAGCGTCTCGATATTTGTAATTGCCCTGACAATGACCTTTCCGCGTCCTGTTCTGTAGGCTTCCTCACATCCCCTTGTGCCTAAGATCAGACCGCCTGTAGGAAAGTCCGGCGCTTTTACAATCTCAAGGATTTCCTCAATTGAAGTCTCTCTGTTCTCTTCCACTCTGTTATCAATAATCTTTGTCAGAGCGGAAGTAATTTCCTTGAGGTTATGGGGAGGAATATTTGTCGCCATACCCACGGCGATGCCTGTCGTACCGTTTACCAGAAGATTCGGATAACGGCTGGGAAGAACAACAGGCTCCTTCTCCGTATCATCAAAGTTTGGCTCAAAATCCACGGTATCTTTATTAATATCCGCCAGAAGCTCCATGGAAATCTTGGATAATCTCGCCTCCGTGTAACGCATTGCCGCTGCACCGTCGCCATCCATGGAACCGAAGTTTCCATGTCCATCGACAAGAGGGTATCTCATATTCCAGTCCTGAGCCATATTAACCAATGCACCATAGATGGAGCTGTCACCGTGCGGGTGATATTTACCCATCGTATCACCGACAATACGGGCACTCTTACGATGCGGCTTGTCCGGTCCGTTGTTCAACTCAATCATGGAATAGAGTACACGACGTTGAACAGGCTT
>USGM01000085.1 GCA_900554205.1 uncultured Lachnospiraceae bacterium | reverse complement strand
CTCTGCCGTCGCTGCCTTCGCCGCCGCCAGCTTCTCAATGCCCGCCGTGATCTTATCGACCGGAAGCTGGTTTCCGATGACACCCGTGGATGCCACGAGAACCGCGTCTGCCGGGATTCCGAGCAGCTTTCCCGTATATTCCGCCTCTGTCTTACAGCATTCCAGACCCTGTCTGCCGGTAGCCGCATTCGCCACGCCGGAGTTGACGACCACCGCCTGCACGAAGGCGGAATGCTCCACCACCTGCTTATCCCACTGTACCGGAGCCGCCTTTACAATGTTGGTCGTAAAGGTTCCCGCCACCTTACAGGGCACCTTGCTGTAGATCATCGCCATGTCCTTCCGGTTCTGATATTTTACTCCAGCCTCAACACCTGCTGCCTCAAATCCCTTTGCTGCGGTCACGCCGCCCTCGATCTGCTTCATCTCGTTCCTCTTTCCGCGCTCCCGCGCATGTTTCCTTTATTTGTTAAATGCCGTGATATTTGCCTCATTCAGCGTGAAATCATAATAATTCAGATCCTCCCGCTTCGTCCAGCCGATACAGTTCCAGAATGCATTTCCGATGTCGTTTACCGTAAAGGCGATCAGGCTGACCTTGTTGATCTCTTCCTCCTTCAACGCATTCATGCAGTGGACGACCATTGCCTTTCCGATGCCCATTCTGCGGAAGTCCTCGCGCACACAGACATGATAGAGACAGCCGCGTCTGCCGTCATGTCCGCAGAGGATACCGCCGACGACCTCTCCCGCCTCCGAGACAGCCACCACACTCGTCGTCGGGTTTCTTTTCAGGAAGCGCTCCACACCCTCTCGCGAATCATCGATGCTCCGGATACCGAAGCCGTGAATGCTCATCCAGAGACTTTTCAGTCCGTCGTAGTCCGCCGCCGTCATTGTTCTGATCGTGTAGTTTTTCTCACTCATACTGTTCTCCGTTCCGACTTTATTTTCTGAAGCTTGCCGTTTTGCCCGATGCTTACGGGAAGCAGGGAACCAGCTCCAGTCCCTCGCTCTCCGGCAGCCCGAACAGCAGGTTCATATTCTGTACCGCCTGACCGGCAGCGCCCTTTACAAGATTGTCAAGCGCTCCCATCATGATCACACGGCCGGTCCGCTCGTCGATCACGAAATTAATATCGACATAGTTGCTGCCCTCGACCCATTTTGTCTCCGGGCACAGACCCTTATCCAGCACGCGGACAAACTTCTCATCCGCGTAATATTTGTCGTATGCCGCCCTGATCTCTTCATATGCAGGCAGGCTTCCGTCCGCCTTCCTTTTCAGGCTCGCATATTCTGTCACCAGAATGCCCCTGTTCATCGGAACCAGATGGGGGGTAAAATTGATCGTCACCTCACTGCCTGCGGCGTAGCCCAGCTGCTCCTCGATCTCCGGCGTATGTCTGTGGGTCGCCACGCCGTAAGCCTTCATATTTTCATTGACCTCGCAGAACAGATTCGCCACCTTCGCCCCTCTGCCAGCGCCGGAGGTGCCGGACTTTGCGTCCACGATCAGCGTGTCCACGTCGATCAGTCCCTCCTTCACCAGCGGGTACGCCGTCAGGATGGAACAGGTCGTATAGCAGCCCGGATTCGCCACCAGTCTTGTCCGCTCCGTTACCTTGTCCCTATTGATCTCACAGAGCCCATAAACCGCCTCCGGGATAAACTGCGGCGACTTATGCTCGATGCCGTACCACTTCTCATAGACGGCGACATCCTTGATGCGGAAATCCGCCGACAGATCAACGATCTTTACCTTAGATAATATGTCCTCCGTGAGAAGTCCCGCCAGAAAGCCCTGCGGCGTCGCCGTGAAGATGACATCCACCTGCTCCGCAAGCTCCGCCAGATTATCATCCTTACAGATGTCATCGACGATCCGGAACATGTTCTGATAGACCTCGTAATACTTCTTATCTATATAGCTTCTGGAACCAAACCACATGATCTTCGCATCCTTATGATTCGCCAGAATGCGCACAAGCTCGCCTCCGGCATAGCCTGTCGCTCCGATAATACCTACCTTAACCATCTCTTCCTCTTTCCGTCCGCTCGGGACATTAAAATTACTCTCTGTTGTAATCATACCACTTTTTTCATAAATGTCTACTACTTTTTTCGCATTTTTATGCATCTTATTGCCTGTTTTATTCATTTTTATGCATATTACACGCTGTTTTATGCATTAATTAAAATTTTTTATTCATATTTTCACTTGCATTTGCATTTTTTCTGTTGTATAGTGTTCTCAGATGAAACATTTGAAAACTTTATGGAGGTTATACTTATGAAAGAAAAGGTTGTTCTCGCTTACTCCGGCGGTCTCGATACCACCGCAATCATTCCCTGGTTAAAGGAAAACTTTGATTATGAAGTTATCTGTGTCTGCGTTGACTGCGGACAGGCTGAGGAGCTTGACGGACTTGAGGAGCGTGCAAAGTCCTGCGGCGCTTCCAAGCTGTACATCGAAAACGTCATCGACGAATTCTGTGACGATTACATCGTTCCCTGCGTACAGGCGAACGCTATCTATGAAAACAAGTACCTGCTCGGCACTTCCATGGCAAGACCTCTGATCGCGAAGAAGCTGGTTGAGATCGCCCGCAAGGAAGGCGCAACCGCCATCTGCCACGGCGCAACCGGAAAGGGAAACGACCAGATCCGTTTTGAGCTTGGCATCAAGGCACTCGCTCCCGATATCAAGATTATCGCTGCATGGAGAAACGATAAGTGGACAATGGACTCCCGTGAATCCGAGATCGAATACTGCAAGGCACACGGCATCCATCTTCCCTTCTCCGCAGACTCCTCCTACAGCCGTGACCGGAACATCTGGCACATCAGCCACGAGGGACTGGAGCTGGAGGATCCCGCAAACGAGCCTAACTTTGAGCATCTGCTCGTTCTCGGAACTACTCCCGAGAAGGCTCCCGACCAGGACGAATATGTGACAATGACGTTTGAAAAGGGCGTGCCCACCTCCGTAAACGGCAAGAAGATGAAGGTTTCCGAGATCATCACCACCCTGAACGAGCTCGGCGGCAAGCACGGCATCGGCATCATCGACATCGTTGAGAACCGTGTTGTCGGCATGAAGTCCCGCGGCGTGTACGAGACACCCGGCGGAACAATCCTGATGGAGGCACATCAGCAGCTTGAGGAGCTTATTCTGGATCGTGACACCTATGCCATGAAGAAGGAAATCGGAAGCCGCTTTGCAAGTCTGGTATACGAGGGCAAGTGGTTCACACCTCTCCGTCAGGCGGAGCAGGCATTCATCGAGGAGACACAGAAGTATGTCACCGGCGAGGTAAAGTTCAAGCTCTACAAGGGCAATATCATCAAGGCAGGAACGACCTCTCCCTACTCTCTGTACAACGAGAGCATCGCTTCCTTCACGACCGGTGATCTCTACGACCACCACGATGCAGAGGGCTTCATCAACCTGTTCGGTCTGTCCTGCAAGGTTCGCGCCATGAAGATGCAGGAGCAGGGCGAGAACATGTTATAATGAGGTTGCCATATGCTTTATAAAATCCTTGCTGCCTATCTGGTCATTGTAAACCTTCTGGGATTTGCAGTCATGGGAATCGACAAAAAAAGAGCCATCCGGGGTGCCTGGCGCATCTCGGAGGCTTCTTTGTTTCTGACCGCACTGGTGGGCGGCTCCTTAGGCTGTACTCTTGGAATGCATTATTTTCATCATAAGACAAAGCACTGGTACTTCCGATATGGCATGCCCGCGATCTTCCTCGCGGAGGCATTCATCCTGTATCTGCTGCTGCCGATCCATTAAAAGGGGGAAACTGTTATGCATATCGCACTGTGTGATGACAATGTTGCCGACCGCAAGCAATTTGAACGTCTGGTCAAGCGGGAATCCGACCGCCGGGCTGCCGACGAGGGCATTCTGTTCGTAGACTCCTTCGGAAATTCCGAATCACTCCTCACGAATCCCATGCAGTATGATGTATTCTATATTGATATGTGTAAGACTCCCGGAGTTTCCGGGGCTGACGTGGTAAATGCACTGATAAAAAAGGGCGTCAACGCGCCCATTGTGATGTGTTGCTCTGATATTGATTACCGGGAGATGACCTTCCCGGTCAATGTCTTCTTTCTGGACAAACCGATTAAATCCGACGAGCTGTCTGCCAGTCTTGACCGCGCCCTTGAGATCACAAAGCAGGCAGTTCCCCTGATCGAGCTCCGTGTCGAAAAGGAGACCTACTATGTCACGGAGCCGGACATCCTGTATGCCGTAGGCTCCGGCAAAAAGCTTCATATCCACTTAAAGGACGGACGTATTCTCACGCTCCTTGACAATGCCCAGAATTTATTCTCCCAGCTGGAGCCCTTTCCCGCTTTCTTCTCTCCGACGAGAAATGTCGTACTGAACGGACGTTACATGGAAAAAATCTTTCTGGGCAGCGCCAAAATGAGTGACGGCAAAGCTTTCCGCATCTCTCACAGATGCATGCCCTATGCCAGAAAGCTTCTGGCACAGTTCGGTACTCCCTCTTAATCAGTTAAAGAGGGAGATGTGGTGTCTGCACTTACGATAGAACTTGTAAATCAGAACCGCAAAAATCGATACTACAATATACAGGGTAGAAAACAGCCCTGCCGCTCCTCCCAGAATAATAATAATCCACATTCCTGCGCTCATCTTTTTTCAGTCTCCTTTCCCTCCGAAGCAGCCTCGCCCTCCGGACTCTTACTTTCTGCATTCGCTTTTCTTCTTCCGCCAATTTCGTATATGCAGCCCATGATACCGGCTCCCGCAGCAATAATCATCATCACTGCGAACACAACCTTTTCAACCATATCGTCTTTCTCTCCTTTTACCTGTTATGTACGCGGATTCCGGCACGTCAAAAAGTCCTTTCTCCCGAAAAGACCGACACGCCAAAAAGACGCTTCTACAAGCGTTTCAAAAGCTTCTATGGCAGTTATGCTTTTTTGCCGTCCATGTGGTGAATATAATCGAGGGTTCTCCGCCTGTACTGATTCTCACAGACGCCCCTGGGAAGGACAGACCTGTCCGCTGGCAGCTGCTGTCCGAGCAAAGCCGCCAGGATAATTGCTGTAAGAAACCATTGTCCGATCCTCATGTTCTGGACAGTTCGTCTGACCGGCTCCGTGATCGAACATTTTTCCGCCATCTCCAGAAGGTTGGTGCTGCGGTAAAGAACAATATCTCTCGCGCCGCTGATCTGCTGGATGGCTGCTGTCTGGCAGACTAAAGACGAAGAAAAGGAATCCGCCTGAATCACTTCAGTACGCATTCCCGCAAGAATCATGAATAGAATTAGGAGCAGGCATAAAAGACGCTGCCCGCAAACACTCCGTTTATTCATCTTCCTTCTCCATGCAACAGTTTGCCTCTGTTCCAATATTACCAGATATTTCATGCTGCTGCAAGAGAAGGTTTCTTAAATTATCCGTTCCTTTACACCGTCACGATGATGCCGCCGTCGTTGGCATACATGCTGCTGATGCCCCTGGTATTCAGAATGATCACGCGCTTGATCTCCGTTCTGGCAAGAATCAGCTTTTTCATCAGCTCCGCGCGCTCCGGCGCATTGCAATGGCTGATAATCAGGCATCTCTCCTTCGCATCCTTCAGCTCGGATGCCAGAATCTCCCCGAGCCGCGCGATCGCCTTTTTCATCCCGACGCACTGTGCCTTCTGGAGAATCATGCCCTTACAGCCCGCCATGATCGGCTTGATGCTCAAGGTCGATGCAACCAGCGCCTTTACCGCCGAAAGCCTGCCGTTCTTCCGGAGTGTATCGAGATTATCCAGCACAAAATAAGTACGCACACTGCTCCGGAATGCCTCCACCTTCTCCACGATCGTCTCAAAGTCCAGCCCCTGCTCCTCAAGCTCCATGATCTTCAAAGCGATCTGCGTCTCTCCGCAGCTTGCCGACTCCGAGTCAAACACATGGATGTGCTTCTCTCCGTGCTCCTCCAGATAAATCCGCTGCGCCAGCATCGCGCTGTTATAGCTTCCGCTGAGCTGGGAGGACAAGGTAATCACATACACCCGCTCCGCCTCCGTTCCGTAAGCACTCAGGAACTTTTCGGGCGATGGGCAGGCAGATTTCGGACATTCCGGGTACTCTGCCACCCTGTGCAGAAAGTCCGCCTGACTGAAATTTTCATCATCCATGATATGATAATCTCCCACCGAAAGCTCCAGCGGTACGATCCGGAATCTCTCATCCCTTGCCTGTTCCTCCGGCAGCTCACAACAGCTGTCAACCACAATTCTATAACCCATAACACTTACCCTGCCTTTCCGCTACCTGCGGGTTTTCTCCGCAGATAGGACTCTACTACATTTTATATCAAGTTATCAAAATTATTCGTCAAGGTTTCAAATTCTTTTACATGTAGTTTTCATTACTACATATATGTTAGCACAATAATTGTTCCCTGTAAAGAAAAACATTATGTACACAAAAATCAATTTGTACTATACTGTAGGGGTAGCTGTAAGATAAGCTTGAAACAAGATAAAAAATGAAATCAATGAGGCAAAAATGATTGCGATCGAAATTTCTTCCATGAAAAATTTTATGAGCAAGCTTCTGGCTTCCGATGCCTTCGACTGTTTTCTGTTGGAGGAGGCGGTCATCAGCACGGTGAACACCTTCACGATAGACGGACATATCAATGAAGACTTTTTTGCAGGGCGGGAGGACGAGTCCCCCTACCCTGCCTCCTATGAAGGCTTCCGTCCGTGGAGCGAAATCAGGAACTTCTGCTTTGATCTGATCAAGGGAAAGCGTACCCCGCTCTTCTTTCGCTTTGTCCTGCATCTTATGCCGGAGAAGGCGCTGGCGCTTCTGGCACGGGAAAACTGCGACATCGATCCCTCCCAGTTGAAGGCACTTGTCCTGACGATACGCTACGACGGCGCAAAGGCAATGCTCACAACAGGCACCTCGTTCCACACCTTCCTTCTTTCCAAGGAACCTGACCGGATCTGGGATAAAGCAATGCTGAAATATCTCGATGGAAAGGAAATCGCGTACACAGGAGGAGATAACCTATGAAAAAACAACAGGAATACTTAAAGGCTCTGGATGTCTCCTGGTCCTACCGTCTGGCAAAGGAAATGGAAAAGAACGCCTCTAACCCCGCACTCGGCTATCGTACAGCAGGCTCCGCCGCAGAGCTGGCAACCGGCGAGCTGCTAGCCGACACGATGCGTTCCCTGGGCTTTCCCAAGGTCTACAAGGATGCGATCAGGGTTGACGCATGGGAGTTCCAGCGAGCGATACTGACCTTCCACACGAAGGATGGCACCACCCAGACCGTACAGCTCGGCTCCTACCAGACAAACTTTATCACCGACGGCGCTGCCCCATTCTCCCTTGTCTATGTCGGAAAGGGCACAAAATTCGATTATGAGGGAAAGGATGTCAAGGGCAAGCTGGTGTTGGTGGACATCAATCAGCGGGATGAATGGTGGATTAATTATCCCGTCTATCAGGCACACCTGAAGGGCGCCGCCGCTGTCATCGCGGTACAGACGGGCGGCTACGGTGAGGTCGATGAGGCAGCGCTGAACGCACAGGACATCTCCGGCCCCGCCGATGCTCCCGCCTTCTCCATCTCGCGCAGAGACGCCGCGCTGCTGAAGCGGGCGCTTGACGCACAGGGCGAGCTTTCCGTCCTGCTGGATGCGGTTTCCCGCGTGACTCCCGACCAGACGACCTACAACATCGTCGGCGAGATTCCGGGACGGCACCCTGAGCGGCGCATTCTTCTCTCAGCGCACTATGACTCCTACTTCGACGGCTTTCAGGATGATAACACCGCCATCTCCATGATGCTATGTATTGCGAAGACACTGCTGGAGATCGGCTATCAGCCGGAGAATACCCTCACCTTCTGCGCCATGGCATCCGAGGAATGGGGTGTCATCGACTCCCAGTTCGACTGGTCAACCGGCGCTTATGAGGAGGTCTTCACCGTCCATCCCGACTGGCGCGGAAAGGTGATTGCCGACCTGAACTTTGAGTTGCCTGCCCTTGCCCATGGGACGAGGGCGAGAATCAGAAGCACATGGGAATACCTTCCGTTTCTGGAGCATTTTCTGGTGGAGCTGCCCACGCTGACTCCTGCCTACCCGGAGGAGACTAAAATCACCGCGCCCATTGAGACCTGGTCTGATGACTTTTCCATCGCCATCGCTGGTATTCCCTCCATGGTAAATGATTTCACCGGCGGAAGCTTCATGGAGACCAATTATCATTCGCAGTTCGACAACGACAATTATTACGACGAGGACGTCTACCGGATGCATCACGAGCTGTTCGGTCTGCTGCTGATGGCAATCGACGAAACCGCCGTCGTCCCGCTGTCCTTCGCCGGGGTATTGCAAAGAGCCGCTTCCCTGCTCGACCTTCCGCGCTGTGAGGCGCTCGGTGCGGACAGCGTTGCACTCATTAATGCCCTGCAGGCCGCCGCAGAGGCAGCCGATCCCATTTACCGGAAGGTCACCGGGCTGAATGCAGCCTATGCGCAGGCATTAGCCGAAAACCGTCCTGCGGAGGCGGATGAACTCTTCTCCCGCTCACGGATCGCGGAGGCAAAGCTCCTTGCCGCGTTCCAGAAGGAACAGGACACCTTCGTGCGCATTGACTGGCACGGCAATGTCCTCTTTCCCCACCGCATCCTGCAGGAGCATCTGCTCCTCCTCTCGGAGGCTGTCAATGACTTAAGACAGGGAAAAATCTCCGTTGCCCTGCGAAAGCTGTATCAGGTTGACAATAATTTTTATGCGTTTTCCTTTGACAGAGAGGTCTATGAGCATTTCACGGGCAACAGCCTGTATCAGCCGAAGGAGCGCCTGAAATGGGGCTACGGAAGAATTATCGGTCACGAGGATCTCTTCGATGTTGTGATCAGCCTGTTGGAGAAGGAGCGGAACGCTGACAGCGATTGCTCCGACGAGATCGCTTTTCTGGAAAATGCTTATGAGAGACAGGCGGAGCTGTACCGCTGCGAAATAAAGAAAATGAAAGAAGCCACAAATGAAATAAAACAGCTTCTGACGGAGGCAATGCACAGTTCAGAAGCCACGCCCTTATCCGGGGCCGGAAAGGATAGTTATGACAAGTGATAAGCTTTACCATGTACAGGCAGAAGATCTTCCGAAGCTCGAGGCACTGCTGAATAAGTGCTTCTCCCTCGACCCGCTCTATCAGGAGCTGATTCCCGATGAGGAGATACGGAAGCGGCTGATGCCCGAGTTATTTTCCTGCGACATGACCGAATTCTATGAGACCTGCGAGATCTTTGCCGACAGTAAGGAATTAAACGGCGTTCTCGTCGTCTCCGACGAGGCGGAGCCGTACAATCTCCTGAAATATTATTTCAGCGAGGTTCTGGCCTCCCTCCGCACAGACGGCTATCTCATCAAAGAAGACCACTCGCTGAAGACCTTTTTCAACTTTATCCTCGGCCGGGATTACTTAAATTCCAGCTGGACCGACCAGCTGCACCAGAAAAACAGGATGCACATCATCTACCTCGCCGTCGATCCCGAGATGCAGCACCACGGCATTGCAGCTATGCTGGTAGAAGAGGCGATCCGCTATGCCGATGCACATAAAATGATGCTTTCGCTGGAGACCCACAACCCTAAGAATGTGGCATTTTATCAGCAATTTAACTTCAAGATTTTCGGTGTTCTCGAGAAACATTTCAAATTAAAACAATACTGTCTGATCAGAGAGGCGCAATAGCTCCTCTCCGGTCAGACAGTTTTTTCTCTTATTTCATCTTCGGCTTAAACACGAGGCTCGCCAGATAACCAAAGATCAGCGCCGCAGCGGTTCCCACCGCACCAGCCTTGAAGCCTCCCGCGAACAGACCGAGGAAGCCCTGTTCCTTTACCGCTTCTTTCACACCCTTCATCAACACGTTTCCAAAGCCCAGCAGCGGCACACTCGCCCCGGCTCCCGCATACTCCTGAAAGGGCTCATACCATCCCAGCACGCTGAGCACCGTCCCCGTCACGACGAGGAGCACCATAATGCGCCCCGGCATCATCTTCGTCTTTTCCATCAGAAACTGCACAAGGGCGCATATCAGTCCGCCTACCCAGAAGGCATTTACATAATCCATCATGGCATATTCCTCCAAACATCTTTTTCATAGTTTCTGCCAAATCAGGATGTTTATACATATTTCAGTGTAAGATTTATTTGTGCTCAGTTTATTGTCCAGATCTGATCTTCATCGCAATCTCGCGCACAATTTCCCTGAGCGGCTTCCCGCTGCAGGCAATGGAGATATGCGCATACTTTTCATAAAGCGGAACTCTTTCATCGTACAGATCCCATAAGGTCTGCCCCGGCTTCAGCGTCACGCCTCTCGCATTCAGATCGCCGAGACGATCCGCAATCTCCTCACAGGACAGCTTCAGATAGATAACCGTTCCGATCTCCCGCAGATGCTCCATCGCCCCAGCGCCGTAGATCGCGCTCCCGCCGGTTGCAATGACGCTCTTATGCAGATTCAGTGACGCATTGACATCATTTTCAATCTTCCAGAAGCCCTCGATACCGTTTTCCGTAATCAGTTCATGAAGGAGCTGACCGTATTTCTGCTGGATCACAAGGTCGGAGTCTACAAAGCTGTAGCCGAGATTCTTCGCAAGGACAACGCCGACAGTACTCTTTCCCGCACCCGGCATACCAATCAGCACAATATTATCCTTAGACTGTTGCATTTTCTCCCACCTCCGGCTCATCAAACTCGACCGTGACATAGAACCCGCGCGCGTTTTCTATGACGTCCGTCACCAGTCCTTCCCTGTTTTTCAGGCGATCTCGGAACGGAATATTCGCCGACATCGCCAGCGACGGATCGATCGTGTAGTAATAGTTGCTGGGGAGCAGTCCTTCTGTCACCGTAATTTTCTGTCCGGCCTCCAGAAGCCCCGGCCTCTCCATCTTAAACTCCATCTTCCTCATTCTATCTGTCTCCTCCGCACGGCAGGTATCCGCGCCGACTAGATTCCTATTGGTGTTGCTTACACCCAGATTCATTTTACCAGTCAGAGGTTGTGTTTGCAAGAATGTGGCAGAAAATTTCCTCCGTTCCTTACTGCTTCGGTACTTTCAGCTCCCATCCGGGGAAAATCCGGGCAGGGTTGCGGATCAGCTCCCGGTTCAGGGAAATAATCTCTGCCACGGGGCAGCCGCACTTTCTGGCGATCGCCCAGAGGGTGTCGCCCTTCCTGACGATGTAAATGTCCCTTATCTGATTCTCCGGCAGAACGACGTCGGAGGCGTTGCCTGTGCCCGGCAGCGGAATCTTGAGCTGCCAGCCCGCATAGATCCGGTTCGGGTTTTTGATCAGATCGCTGTTCGCCGCCACGATTTTTGCCACAGTACAGCCGTATTTTCTGGAAATTGCCCAGAGGCTGTCTCCCGCCTGTACGGTATGAATCACATAGGAGGGAGTGTTTTTCACGGCAGGGGAGGTTTCCTCACGGTCTGCCTTTTCATCGGAGCCGCTGTCTGCGCTTTCCCAGTTCGCGGTTACGGTAACAGCCCGATCTGGCATGATAAAGGTTGTTGTCGTGCTGCCTGCATCCGCAAAGGTAATGCTGTCATGGGAAGTCCAGCCGGAAAAGGTGTAGCCGTTCCGAGTTCCCGCATTGATCGTAACGGTATCCTCCGCCGCATAATGTCCCGCACCGCTTGCCTCCGCATAACTGCCATCAACGGTCACGGTGTATTTTGCAGTCGGCTGCGGTTCCTGTTCAAAGACAGCCACAAGCTTCCTATCTGCCGCTGCAGGGAACGTATAGCTTGAGTCAGTGCTTACTTCCGAGCTGTTCTCCGTCCATTTCACGAACCGGTAACCGATGTGTGCCGTTGCCGTGACGGTAACGGAGGTATTCCATGCATAGGTTCCGGTGCCGCTTACAATACCGTACTCTGCGGGTGCTGCGCTTACGCTGACGGTGTATACACTCACATCATAGTAGAGTTTTAAAATCACGATGTCCTCAGGACTGCTGATTTTCTTTAATGTTCCGCTGACGGTGGAGATTGACGCATTATAAGTAAAGCCGTCGTAGGTTTTCGGCGTTGCTGTGACGGTATCGCCTGTTTTACCTGCGGAATGTTCCGTTTCCGCCAGCGTGTAGCTGCTGCCGTCAGCCTTGTAATGCTCCACGATATAATTTATCGTGGTTCCGGGGATGATGGGAGTTGTGTTTCGCGTCCACTTTGCGTAGAACATTTTGTCTCCCGTATCGGTACCTGTGATCTCTGTAATGGGAGAGCCGGAAAAACTGCTGTCCGCGTACCAGCCGTCAAATCGGTATCCCTCGCGGGTCATATCATCGGCGGTCGGAAGAACTGCACCCGTGCCGTATGTGTAGCCGGTTACTTCCTTTCCGCTGGCAATCGTGCCGCCGTCCGTCTGCAGCGTTACAGAATAGGTGGAAAGTTCCCACCTGGCTTTGAGGGTCATGGTGTATCTGACTTTATCCGTGTCAAAGTTCCATTTTGTTTCCGTACTGTTATTATCGTAATACCAGCCGTCAAGACTATGCCCCTCTTTTGTGGGAACGGGGGCGGTGAGTGCCGCTCCGCCCTTACTCCAATTCACTTCCTGTGTGATGACCGGCTCTCCGTTGTCCGGGTCAAATGAGATTATGAGCATACCGGTCAGGGTGGCACCGCTGAAATCGCCGTCTGAAATCGTTCCGCCCCTGTTCTCGACTGTGCCGGTGAATGTGCCGCCGTTAATGGTACCGCTGCTCTCATTTATGACCTCATTCTTAAATGTGCCCTTCCGGATGGTGCCGTTGTTGGTCACTTTGCCCCGGAACTCAGTGCTGCCGGAAGCACCCTCACTGCCGGTGATCGTGCCGGTGGCGTACGCGGTGGTATCGTTCGTCATTGTGCCGACTATTTCGCCGCCGTCAGCATTCAGCATGCCACACCAGAGCAGGTTGGAGAGAACGTCTCCAAATGTACAGTAAAACACGCACAGCGGAACCCCGATCAACGGAGCGAGCAGGGCTTTCCTGCAAGGAAAGCTCCTTTCCTCCGGGGTGGATAGGGTATATTGCAGGAGGCAGAGAAAAATAACGCTTGAGACCCATCCGAACTCCGATACATAAAAAACCTGCGGCGTTTCGGAAAACAACAGCAGATACAACGTCCAGTACAGGGAGCCGAGTGCAAAACAGCCATAAAAGCAAATCAACAGAAAATAAGCCTGAGTCCGGCTTTTCAGATAATGAATACCGCTCAGGCAAAAGCCGAACAGAGTAGCGAAGAATTGTAAAAGATTACTAATCAATTCCATTGGCCTTGTCCCCCTTTTGATCCTCCTCCGTCTGTTCCTCTTTGTCCAGCCGGCGGATGCGAAAACAAAGGATGGTCACGCATACGCCGAGAAGAAATGCCAGCAAACCTATTATAATATACCCGGGTATGGTGCCTCCGCCCAGAATTGTTCCCGCTGTTTCAAACCCGGAAGAAGTCCCTTGCATAATTTGTTCGGAAATACCGGGCATGGCAAAGGATGCGCCGACGATCACTGCAAGGCACGCCGCCACACCAGATACAGCGGCAATCTGTCTCCGCTGCCGTCTTTTCTGCCGTTCTTTTTCAACAATCCGCCTCTTTACTTCCGCGATCCGTTCCTCATGGCTTCGCATTTGTAATTCCCTCCCGCTCCAACAATCCGCGAAGACGTTCTTTCCCCCGGTACATCATATTGGTAATCTGCTTCACGCTTTTTCCCATAACCTCCGCGGTCTGCAAGTAACTCATACCCTCAAAATAGGTCAGATAAAGAGCCTCCCTGTAATCCGCCTTTAGCTCGCCCATGCACAAATGCAGGATCTGGTCCCTCTCCCTTGTCCTGACGACCTCCTCCACCAGCTTCTCGCCTTCCGGCTCTTTGCTCAGGTCATCAAGGCAGAAGAGAAGCCGCCTTCTGCTCTTATGACGCAAAGCCATGTGCCGCGCCGCTTTATACAGGTAAGCCCGGAATCCCCCGTCCCGGATGTGGGGCTTTTTCGTAAACAGATAGGAAAAAACTTCTATCATCAGATCCTCTGCTTCGTGAATATCATGCAGATAGCCGTTGATGTATAAGATCAGGGGATCGCCGTATTTTCTCATCAATTCATTAAGTCCTGTTTCATCGCCGCTTAAATATTGCCTGTATAACTCTTCATCGGAAATCATGTCGTTCACTTCCTTTCCGCGGCTAAACCAGCGTCTCTTCCCTTGGCTCTTTCCTCTCTCTAGTTCATCAGTGCACGGCACACTTCCTCTGCAGGATATTCCGGCGCATACTGCTCTGCGATCTGGCAAATCTTCTGTACATTTTCTACCGGCTCCTCCAGTGCATCCGCAATCTCCTCCGGTGTCTTCCCTTTCTTCAGTTTGCTGCAGACCTGCTCTGCCAATCTCTGAACACGTCCCTGCTCCACGCCCTGCTCAATTCCACGCTCGATTCCCTGTGCAATACCCTGCTCCATGCCCTCTTCAAACTCTTCCTTCCGGATCATCTG
>USGM01000084.1 GCA_900554205.1 uncultured Lachnospiraceae bacterium | reverse complement strand
AGCTGTTAAATGAGAGAGACGGTCTGGCACTGGGTATCTGTAACGGATTCCAGGCGCTCATCAAGCTGGGACTGGTTCCCACGGGAGAGATACAGGGACAGGATGAAAATTCGCCGACCCTGACCTTCAACACGATCAACCGCCACATTTCAAAGATGGTATATACAAAGGTTGTTTCCAGTAAGTCTCCCTGGCTGCAGGGCGCGAAGCTGGGTGGGGTTTACTGTAACCCGGCATCCCACGGCGAGGGCCGTTTCGTCGCTCCGAAGGAGTGGATCGACAAGCTCTTTGCAAACGGACAGGGGGCGACCCAGTACTCGGATCAGTACGGAAATGTTTCTATGGACGAAGAATACAATGTCAATGGCTCGTATTGTTCCATCGAGGGTATCACTTCCCCGGATGGCCGTGTGCTTGGCAAGATGGCGCATTCCGAGAGACGGGATATCGCCGTTGCAAAGAACATTTACGGGGAGCAGGACATCAGAATCTTTGAGTCCGGTGTAGAATATTTCAGATAAGGAACCAGAAAAAGGTTTAAAGGAGGGGATATCATGTTACTGGCTTTGGTACCGCTTTTTGATGAGAATATGGCAGTCAGTGCCTATTCAATCTTTTCACAGAAGGACAATTATTTTCTCAACCCGATGAAGCTCGGCACGGGAAGGTTTGACGGTGCGGCAGCAGTGGACGGACTGGAGCTGATCGAGAGCATGGGAATCGAAACGCTTTCGGACGATAAGGAGATTTTCGTGCCTGTGACAAACATTTCCGTCTTTTCGGATGTTGAGAGCCAGTGCAGTGCACCTCACGGAAGAATCGTCTTTATCATCGATAACACGATCCCGCCCGTAGAGATGTACATTAAACGGCTGCAGCAGCTCAAGGAGATGGGCTACCGGCTCGCAGTGCGCAAGCTCGCTGTCTCTGATTTCGGAAGCTATGCGGAAATTATGCAGCTGGCGGATTATGTGTTCCTGAACAGCAAGAAGATTGCGATTGAAAAGGCGAGAATTTATTTTGGAAAGCTTTATCCGCATATCAAGCTCTGTGCCGGGGGCATTGATACCATGGAGGTTTTTGAGAATCTGAAAAAGACCGGTGGGTATCAGCTGTACGAGGGCGAGTTCTACCGTGTTCCGGTCACAAAGGGAACGCATGAGGTTGCACCGTTGAAGGCGAACTACATAGAGCTGCTGAACATTGTAAACAACGATAACTTTGAACTGACAGATGCAGCGGATGTCATCGGGCGTGACACGGCGCTGACGATCTCCCTGCTTCAGATGGTAAACCGCATCACCGTGAATTCCGGCATTACGACGATACGTCACGCCGCGGCAATGCTCGGACAGCGGGAACTGAAAAAGTGGATCAATACCGCGGTGGTAAATAAGCTCTACGCAGATAAGCCTAACGAGATCACAAGACTTTCCCTGCTGCGCGCTAAGTTTGCGGAGGGGCTGGCACCGATGTTCGATCTGACGGCAAAGACAGAGGAGCTTTTCCTGATGGGACTGTTCTCCGTGTTGAATGTCATTCTGGAAAAGCCGATGGAAGAGGCTTTGAAGATGGTGAAGGTGTCAGACGAGATCCGGGATGCCCTGACAAAGGAAAGCGGTCCGCTTGCGCCGGTGTATGAGCTGGTGAAGCAGTACGAGGCAGCAAACTGGCAGGAGGTCTCAAGAATACTGATTCTGAGAAACATCGACGTAGACGCGATCAGCGAGGTATATTTCAATGCGCTGAGCTGGTATAAAAAATTAATCTAGTTACTTTTTAAAAAATCGAAAATCAGGTGGGCTTTTTGTTGCCCCCCTGATTTTTTTGTGATATACTGAGTTGATTATGCAGATAAAAGGCATATGAATTTACAGACAATCGATACAGGAGGATGCGATGAAGGCTTTTTTGATTTTGGAAGACGGCACCGTGTTTGAAGGAACGCACATCGGCGCTGACAGAGAGATTATCAGTGAAATCGTGTTTAACACATCCATGGCGGGATATCTCGAGGTATTGACTGATCCGTCCTACGCCGGACAGGCAGTATGCATGACTTATCCACTCATCGGTAATTATGGCATCTGCAAGGATGACATGGAGTCATTAAAGCCCTGGCCGGACGGCTTCATTGTGCATGAACTTTCCCGGATTCCCAGCAACTTCCGCTGTGATATGACAATTCAGCAATTTCTGGAAGAAAATCAAGTACCCGGTATTGCCGGCATCGATACCAGAGCCCTGACGAAGATTCTTCGTGAAAAGGGAACTATGAACGGTATGATTACCACCAACGAAAATTATGATTTTGCGCAGATACAGCCCAGACTCAAGGCATACACTACCGGAAAGGTCGTGGAGCGCGTGACCTGCAAGGAAAAATATGTTGTGAAGCCGACGCTGAAGCTGGAGGAGAACGGGCCGCTCTCCGGGGCTGCTAGATTTGATAAGGACAGCTATGGGAAGGGTGTGCGTGAGCCGAGACCGACGCTTGTAAAGGAGCTCAACGGTGCGGGCCTGAGGGTTGCCCTGATGGATTTCGGTGCAAAGGCAAATATTGCTCATTCGCTTGCGGAGAGAGGCTGTGAGGTGACGGTTTTCCCGGCGCTGACTCCCGCGGAGGAGATCATTGCAATGCAGCCGGACGGCATTATGCTCAGCAACGGCCCCGGAGACCCGAAGGAATGTACTTCTATTATAGAAGAGATCAGGAAGCTCTATGCGACGGATATTCCGATCTTTGCCATCTGTCTCGGGCATCAGCTCATGGCGCTGGCAAACGGCTGTGACACCCATAAGATGAAATACGGACACAGAGGCGGAAACCATCCGGTCAAGGATCTGGCGACCGGCAGGGTATATATTTCCTCCCAGAACCACGGCTATGTTGTCGATACGGACAAGCTCGATCCCAAGGTTGCCGTTCCCGCATTTATCAATGTCAATGATGGCACGAACGAAGGACTCGCTTACACAGGCAAGAATATCTTTACCGTGCAGTACCACCCGGAGGCATGTCCCGGGCCGCAGGATTCCCGCTATCTGTTTGACAGATTTATCCGCATGATGAAAGGAGAGAATTACAATGCCTAAGAATCCCAATGTAAAGCGCGTTATGGTTATTGGTTCCGGCCCGATCGTTATCGGTCAGGCAGCAGAGTTCGACTATGCGGGAACTCAGGCGTGCCGTTCCCTGAAGGAAGAGGGCGTCGAGGTTATTCTCGTCAACTCCAATCCTGCGACGATCATGACGGACAAGGATATTGCAGATAAGGTTTACATCGAGCCTTTGACGGTAAAGGTTCTGGAACAGATCATCGAAAAGGAAAAGCCGGACAGCATTCTGCCGACGCTGGGCGGACAGGCTGGACTGAACCTCGGCATGGAGCTGGAGGAGTCCGGTTTCCTCGCCGAGCACGGTGTGACACTGCTGGGAACCACGGCACAGACGATCCGCAATGCCGAGGGACGGCAGGAATTTAAGGATCTGATGGAGCGCATCGGTGAGCCCTGTGCGGCTTCAAAGGTCGTGGAGAACGTGCAGGACGGTATTGATTTCACGAATCAGATCGGGTACCCGGTCGTGCTTCGTCCGGCATATACGCTGGGCGGTTCCGGCGGCGGTATCGCTCATAATCAGGTCGAGCTGGAGGAAATTCTGGAGAACGGACTCAGACTTTCCCGTGTCGGTCAGGTTCTGGTCGAGCGCTGTATCGCAGGCTGGAAGGAGATCGAGTATGAGGTGATGCGCGACAGTGCCGGAAACTGTATCACCGTATGTAATATGGAAAATATTGATCCGGTCGGCGTACACACCGGTGACAGCATCGTTGTCGCACCGTCGCAGACCCTGAGCGACAAAGAGTACCAGATGCTCCGTACATCGGCGCTCAATATTATTAATGAATTAAAGATCACAGGTGGCTGTAATGTGCAGTTCGCGCTGCATCCCACCAGCTTTGAATACTGTGTCATCGAGGTAAATCCCCGTGTGAGCCGTTCCTCTGCGCTGGCATCCAAGGCGACAGGCTATCCGATCGCAAAGGTTGCCGCAAAGATTGCGCTGGGCTACACGTTGGATGAGATCAAGAATGCCATCACAAAGAAGACCTACGCATCCTTTGAGCCGACGCTTGACTACTGTGTTGTCAAGATTCCGAGACTGCCCTTTGATAAATTTATCACGGCAAAGAGGACGCTGACGACCCAGATGAAGGCGACCGGAGAGGTCATGAGCATCTGTGACAACTTTGAGGGCGCGCTGATGAAGGCTATCCGTTCTCTGGAGCAGCATGTGGACTGTCTTCTCAGCTACGACTTCTCTGCGCTGAATGCAGAGGAGCTGAAGGAGAGACTTAAGGTTGTGGATGACCAGCGTATCTGGGTCATTGCGGAAGCAATCCGCAAGGGTATCTCCTACGAGGAGATCCATGCCATCACGCAGATCGATATCTGGTTTATTGATAAGCTTGCAATCCTTGTGGAGATGGAGCAGGCGTTGAAGACGCAGGAACTGACGCCGGAGCTCTTAAGGGAAGCGAAGAGAATTGAGTTCCCGGACAATGTCATTGCCAGACTGACCGGCAAGACCGAAGAAGAGATCAGACAGATGAGATACAGCAACGGTATCAAGGCAGTCTATAAGATGGTAGACACCTGTGCCGCGGAGTTTGCCGCCTCTACGCCGTATTACTATTCCGTTTACGGCGGGGAGTGTGAAGCAACGGAGACAACAGGAAGGAAGAAAGTTCTTGTCCTCGGCTCAGGACCGATTCGTATCGGACAGGGAATCGAGTTTGACTACTGTTCGGTACATGCGACGTGGGCATTTTCCAAGGCAGGCTATGAGACAATCATTATCAACAACAACCCGGAGACGGTAAGTACGGACTTTGATATTGCGGATAAGCTGTATTTCGAGCCGCTGACCCCGGAGGATGTGGAATCTATCGTCAATATCGAGCACCCGGACGGCGCAGTAGTGCAGTTCGGCGGACAGACCGCAATCAAGCTGACAGAGAGCCTGATGAAGATGGGCGTTCCGATTCTCGGAACCAAGGCGGAGGATGTTGACGCCGCAGAGGACAGGGAGCTGTTTGACGAGATTCTGGAGCAGACGCATATTCCCCGCGCGGCGGGCGGCACTGTCTACACGGCGGAAGAGGCGAAGGCGGTAGCGAACCGTCTGGGCTATCCGGTGCTGGTTCGTCCTTCCTATGTGCTGGGCGGTCAGGGAATGCAGATCGCCATTTCCGATCAGGAGATCGAGGAATTTATGGAGATCATCAACCGCATTGCGCAGGATCACCCGATTCTGGTCGATAAGTACCTGCAGGGCAAGGAGATCGAGGTTGATGCGGTCTGCGACGGCGAGGATATTCTGATTCCCGGAATCATGGAGCACATTGAGAGAACCGGTGTGCACTCCGGCGACAGTATCTCCGTTTATCCGGCGCATACCATCGGAAAGCTGGTAAAGGATAAGATCGCGGAATACACGAGAAGGCTTGCCATGGCGCTCCATGTAAAGGGACTGATTAATATTCAGTTCATTGCTATCGGGGAAGATGTCTATGTCATTGAGGTAAATCCCCGTTCCTCCAGAACCGTACCTTATATCAGCAAGGTGACAGGTATCCCGATCGTGGATCTGGCAACGGAGGTCATTATCGGAAAGAAGATCAGAGAGCTCGGCTACAAGCCCGGACTGCAGCCGGAGGCAGAGTATTATGCGATCAAGATGCCGGTGTTCTCCTTTGAGAAAATCAGGGGCGCGGAAATCAGCCTGGGACCGGAGATGAAGTCTACCGGCGAATGTCTCGGCATTGCAAAGACCTTCAACGAAGCGCTCTACAAGGCGTTTATGGGAGCGGGTGTGAACCTGCCGAAGTATAAGAACCTGATTATGACCGTGAAGGATGCGGATAAGGGCGAGGCAATCGAGATCGGCAGACGCTTTGAAAAGCTGGGCTATACAATCTATGCGACCAGAAGCACAGCGGCTGCGCTGAATGACGCGGGAGTCAGGGCGAGAAAGGTCAATAAGATTTCGCAGGAGTCTCCTACCGTCATGGATCTGATCCTTGGACATAAGATTGACCTTGTCATCGACACGCCGACGCAGGGACGCGACAAGACGAGAGACGGCTTCCTCATCAGACGAACCTCTATCGAGACCGGCGTAAACGTCATCACTGCCATGGATACGGCGAGAGCGCTTGTCACCAGCCTTGAAAATCAGGAGAGCAACGAGCAGCTGACCCTCGTTGACATCGCCCAGCTGTAAGGACGCAAAAAAAAACGAATAATCATGCGGGAACCCACATATACTATAACGGTATCTGTGGGTTCTTTTAATGAAAAGGAGATTAACTATGTTGTGTGCTGAAACTTACCCGTTTGTAATGCGTCCGCTTCCCTATGAATATGACGCGTTGATGCCGGTGATCGATGAGGAGACCCTGCATTTTCATCATGATAAGCATTATAAGACCTATATTGACAATCTGAACAGTGCGCTTGCGGATTATCCCGAGCTACAGAAGAAGAGCTTGAAGGAGCTGTTGACCCATATAGACAAATTACCTGCGCAGCTACAGACGCCGATACGGAACAACGGCGGTGGTGTATATAATCATGAGTTATACTTTGACGGCATGAAAAGTCCCGTAGGGCAGGCACCGGAGGGAGAGCTTGCGGAGGCAATAGAACGCGGTTTCGGTTCCTATAAACAGTGGAAGGATCAGATGACCCAGGCAGCAGTCAGCAAGTTCGGCTCCGGCTGGGCATGGCTGGTGGCGGATCATGACGGAAAGCTCTCCATTGTACAGACGTCGAATCAGGATGTGCCGGATCTGGAGCTGCTGACCCCCATTCTCCTCATTGATATATGGGAGCATGCATATTATCTCCAGTACCAGAACCGCAGGGCGGATTATGTCGCGGGCTGGTTTGACCTGATTAACTGGAGAATGGCAGCAAAGCGGTACAACGATTCTCAAGCACAGAACGCAAGGTGAGAGCAGGAGTGCCGTTCCTCCTGCGAAGATACTGGGGCATCTGTCTGTCTGTGTTTTTCGCATAGGAGGAATTACATAATATCTCTGTCGTTTCGTGCAGAATTACGTCGTTTCGTGCAGGACATCTTGTGTGGGAGGGAAATTTTGGATAGCATAGTAGATGGTAGTCTGGAATGCAAATATTGCACATGTGCTATTGGAACGCTACATAAGGCGTAAACGAAACATAGATGGAGGCAGAAAAGTGATGAAGAAATGGATGAAAGGATTCAAAAGGGCAGTTGCGGTGACGCTGGCAGTTCTGATGGTCAGCGATGCGGTTGATCTGTCAGCGCTGACGGTGGCAGCTGCGAATCAGGAAGCGGCAGAAACTGCGGTAACGGCGGTTGCTGAGCCGGGGGTGGCGGATGGAGTGGACGAGAACGTTTCTGTGAGCGGGAACTCCGTGACAGACGGAGACAGCGCGCCTGCCGGGGAATATGGAATTGCAATGCTGTCGGATGAGAGCGGTTCCTCGGAAGATGTGGTCAGTCTGACCATAGGTGAGACCACCACAAACTATACGTCCCTGTCGGCGGCAGTGGCGGCACTGCCAAAAGATTCTGACGCAACACTGACGCTGTTAAGGAATTGTCAGGAGGATCTGACGAGTTATACGATTGGAAAGAATGTAACAGGCACGGTAACGCTGGATCTGGCGGGGCATGATCTTGTGCTGCCGAGTGGTTATGCTGTGGAGTTACAAAGTGATAATTTTATAGTGATGTCTTCAAAAGGCAGTGGAGAGCTGCAGGGCGGGGTCTGGATTGGTAAAGGTACAGTTGTATTCAAAGAAAACGTCAGGGTTACAGGAATAATCGTCAAGGTGTATAGATACAACACAACTCTACGCGTAGAAGGAGCCAGTATTGCTAATCTGGGGATTTTTGATGGCAGCTGTATGATTCCTTCGGGAAGCGTGGAGGAAATAAATTGGTCGGGAGGAGGTCTTGCCATTACCGGCGGCACCATCGGCAAGCTGAACTGCGAGTCTTATTTGCAGCGCAGCGCTGCCTTCCCGGACGGCTATGGGGTAAAAAACCCGGATACCGGAATACGCTATACCAGAGCGGAACTGGATGCGGAGGGCTTTTCAGGCAAAATGGAGGCATATTCCTGTAACGAACATGTATATGTGGAAGGGTACTGCAAATACTGCAATGCATTAATCGCGGATTGCAAACATACCGACCTGGATCAGACCACCGGGGTCTGTGGAAACTGCGGCTTGCAGGTTCTGGCAGCTGTCCGGTCGGAGGAGGAAGCCGTTTACTGTACGTCGTGGGAAGCGCTGTGCAGCGAGGCGGAAAAGCTGGTTGACGGCAAGACCTATACCGTGTATTTTTACACGGATGTGACTGTGACAGATGAGACACAGTGTGCCCAGCTGCAAAACGGCAAGGTAACGCTGGATCTGGGCGGACACAATATCAAAAGCGGAAGGTCGGGAACTCTCTTTAAGATTGTAGACGGTGCAGTGACGATTGAAAACGGAACATTGACAGGCAATGATAAAGGTTATGTTCTGGATGTCACGGGTGGCAGCCTGAGACTGGAGAATACCTTAAAGATTTTATGGGAGAATACATTGTATGGTTGCAATTTGAGGACATATGGTGGTGAGACGATCATTAATGGGACAGACATGCAATCGGTCATGTATGTGGATGGTGGAACAGTCACGATCCTTGACGGCAGCTTTGAGGGAATATCCCATAAGTCGGGAACTTTAAGCCTGAAGGGCGGCAGCTACGATATGTCGAGACATGCGGCGCCGCATGATGGCATGAGTGTGCAAGTGAGTTCTGGAGCTTTGCGGAATCTGCTCTCCGAGGGCTATGGTTTTAGAAGGCTGGAGGACGATGGCTCTGCCGGCGACTGGATTCTGGAGGAGACGGCGTTAAGTGGCAGCAAGTTTGATTATGCCGTGAAGGTGGAACAGCTTCCGGAGCTTTCGATTACAGAGCAGCCGGAGGATAAGGCTACGCTGGAGGGACAGCAGGAGACGCTGTCCGTGACTGCCACATCGGAAAAGGAACTGACTTATCAGTGGTATCTCACAGACGCGGCGGGCGGTACGGATACAGCGGTTGACGGTGCAACGTCTGCGACATTGACCCTTCCGGGACAGAGTGCGGGAACGAGCCAGACCTATTACTGTGTGATTACCTGTGACGGTTATCCCTTCCACAGCAATGCGGCGACGGTGACATGGAAGAACAACCTTGCAAATTGCAGCTATAAGAACGGCACTCTCGGCTATTATACGGGCAAGGCGGCAGTGCTGGAGCCTTCTACATTGAAGGTGTATAACGGAAGTACGGAACTGACAGAGGGAACGGATTATGAAATCGTTACGGACAGCTACGAGAACAATGTGGAGCTGACTGCGGGCGGCACAAAGGCAGGCGTGACGCTGCGCGGTATCGGAAGCTACGGCGGAGAGCTTAAGGTAGCATTTGATATTGTAAATTATGCTATATCCGAAGTGGCGACGCTGACCGACCTTTCTGACAATAAGCTCAGTGACGGTGCGTGGGCAGCCGGAGTGAAGGTCAAGGCACCGGACGGTTATCTCATCAGCAGTACCCGTAATGGCAACTACACGGGAGACTTTGCTGTTGAGACGGAGGGACAGACGGAGGTTTCCTATTACTTAAAGGAGACGGCAACGGGCTATATCTCCGCAGAGAAGAAGATTGCGGCGAAGATAGATCAGACTGCGCCTGTGTGGGCGGCAGCCGACGGCACAGGCGAAGGCTATGGAATCTCCGTCAAGGATAACTGGTGGAAGGAATTATTAAGAAAAGTTTCCTTCGGACTGCTTTACAATGACAGCCTTGATATTAAGCTCAAGGCATCCGATGCAGACAGCGGCATCATGGAATATTGGTACTATATTCAGAAAATCAATGAAAGCGAGACCACAGCAGGCTCTGTAACGCCCAAGACGGCGGAAGAACTGGATTCATTACAATTTACAAAAGTCGAAAAGGACGGCGACGGAGGAGCTACCATTTCAGGGAAACTCGATAATGACGGGGATTATGTAATCTATGCCTACGCGAAGGATAACGCCGGAAATGTCAGCGGATATATCTGCTCTGAGGGAATCGTGATCGACCGGACACCGCCGGATATTGAGTCGGAACAGGTGCCCTCGAAGGCTGCCGGAACACTGACAGAGCACGAGGGAACCTTTACCTTTGAGGCATCAGAAGCTGGGATGGTCAGCTATTTTGTGATCGAGACAACGGAGCCGGAGTTCACAGCCGCCGTGAAGGCACTGGACGACAAGATGTATGGCAATCCCGACCACACCGAAGATATGTTTGCAGTCAAAAATGTCGATGGAAAGTGGACACTCCGCGCGTCAGCCGGTCAGCCGTACCGTTATCCGGTCAGCTATACCGGAGCGGACGCAAACACGAAGACGGCAGAGGTGACGATATACGCGCAGGAAATGCAGGAGGGCAAAAATGAGATCAGGTTGTCGGGACTGCAGCCGAATACAGGCTATAAGCTCTACCTGTATGCACTGGATGTGGCAGGCAACTGGTCTGCAACCGGTGGTCTTAATTCTGAGTTTACCACACTGAAGATCACACCGATCGTGTCAGCGGCGCCTAAGTTGAACGGTTTCTACGGTGAGAAAGCGAAGGAGCTTCGGATTTCCGGCGGAACAGTCATCAATCCGGAAGACCCTGCGGGCAGTGCGCTGGAGGGTACATGGAGCGTCACGGACAGCAATGCGGAAGAGTATCTCGTGCTGGGTACAACCGCAGAGTATGAGCTGACCTTTACACCAGCGGACAATGCCTTTGACAGTGTGACCGCAAAGGTAATGCCGCAGGTGGGAATGAAAACCATTTGGGCAAGTATAAAAAATCTGGAAAGAGCCTACGGGCAGGAAAACCCGAAGCTTACAATAAGCGATTTAACGATGGACTGGGATCAGTTGGCGCCCGGGGATACCAAAGAGGAGATATTAGACAGTCTCACACTGGTGACAGATGCGACGGCAGCCTCGACTGTCGGCGATTATAAATTTCGGATAGACAGCGCAAGTACAAAGTATATTATAGCAGTTGCTTACGAGGACAAAACGGGCAATTTTTCCGAATATGGTACGCTGACCGTGAAACGGGCGGATGCGGTGCTTACCGGAGCGGACAGCGTTACCAAGGAGTATGGGGATTCCTCATTCAAGCTCGATGTGACGGCAAACCACACGGAGTCGGCAATTCAATACGAGCTGACGGGCGGAGAAGGTGTGGTAACTGTTGCGGAAGACGGCACTGTGACGATTCTGAAGGCGGGAACGGCAACGATCAGGGTGTACCTGCCGGAGAGTAAGAACTACAATGCGGCGGAAAAGACGATCACGATTACAGTAGACAAAAAGTATTTGTTTACTCTCGGAACGAGCAAAAGCTTTTATTTCGACCGCAACCATGATGGGGAGCTTGATATAAGAGCATTTTTGCCTGAGGACTGTGGAGAGATACAAATTGCCAGAGTGACAAGTCATGATAAGGTGTTGATCGACAAGAGTGACTTTAATGCTACGACTGGCATGCTGACCTATCAGGTTCTAAAGAATACAGCGGACGAGAGCGCAGAGATTGAAATTACAGTTGTGCTTGAAAATTACACAAACTGTAATATTGTCTTCAATGTTACATGGAGCTCCAAGCTGGATGTGTATGTCAGGGAGGGGCAGAAGGTTGCCCTGAAAAACAGCGTTATGAATTACGGCAATAAGCTTTCCGCACTGGAATTTGAGCCGGTAGAGTTTGTGGATGCTGACGGAAATCCTGTGGAAGGTACATTGGCATGGGAAGAAGTGACAATGGTACCGAACTGCAGTGTGAAAAGCGCGACATGGAAATTTACACCGGCTGACGAGAGGTATGCCGTATTGTCAGATCATGTAAGCATTACGGTGAATCCGGTATTGCCGATCGTTAAGAGAAAGCCGGTAGTGATGAATAGCGATCTTGTTTATGATCCGGCACGGACGCTGGCGGATTTTGACCTCTGGAGGGCAAGCCTTTACTGGTCGGTTGATGGTAAGGAGCAAAGTGTAGCTGGCAGCTGGTTATGGGTGAATCCTGCCGAGATTCCGGCAGCCGGGACAAACAGCTATGAAGTGCGTTTTAAGGCGAGTACGGATGATTTTATGTCCTTTACCTTGATGATTGATGTGACGGTGGCAAAAGCGAAGCCTTATATTGAGACAGCTCCCACGGCGGTAGCAATCACCTATGGAGACAGTCTCGGAATGTCCGGGCTGACCGGCGGAAAAGCGGTACAGGGCGACGGTATGGGGAATACATCCTCATTGACCGGCGGCGATGCGGAAGTGACAGGTGCTTTCGGATGGAGCACACAGGATGTCAAGCCTGCCGTGTCTGACAGCAATACGACAGAGTATGAGGTAATATTTACTCCGGCGGATACCGACAATTATGAACCGGTAACGACGAAGATAAAGCTGACGGTGAACAAGGCGGAGAACGCGCCGGATATGCCGGGTGATGTCATGAGCGTCGCGTACAAGTGCAAGAAGGTATCTGATGTGGCGCTTGACAGAGAGAACTGGGTATGGCAGGACAGCGAGCTTGAGACAGCGCTGGATGTCGGCGTGGAAACGACGGCAACGGCGGTTTACACCGGGGCGGATCAGGGAAATTATGAGAACGAGACTGTGGCTGTAAAGATCACAAGATCCGCGTGTGAGCATCCGCAGACGGTGCTAAAGGATGCAAAGGAAGAGAATTGTACGGAGAAGGGTTATACCGGAGATACCTACTGCACGGAGTGCGGTGCGCTGACAGCGAGCGGAACGGAGATTCCTGCGAAGGGACACAGCTACATATCGGAGATCACAAAGCAGCCGACGACCACGGAGGAGGGCATCAGAACCTACACCTGTAAAAACTGCAGCCATCAGTACACGGAGGCCGTGGCGAAGCTTGACGGTGGCGATCCGGGAACGACTGATCCGGGAGCCACGGATTCCGGAAGCGGCACCCAGCAGAGCAGCCCCTTCATCAAGGGTGAAAACGGCAAGGAAGGCTGGGATGTTATCCGGGAGGATGTGAAGGTCGCAGCAGAGGGCTCGAATGTCACTGTGGATATGAACGGTACGACCGTAGTACCGTCGGATGTGTTTGAGACTATCCGTGGAAGAGATGTGACGATCGCGTTTGACATGGGCGGCGGCATTATCTGGCGCGTAAACGGCAGAGATGTGGCAGAGAACAGAGCCGGAGACATTGACTTCGGCGTGAAGACCGGCGCGAATGCTAACAATGTGATTCCCGTGGAGGTCATCAACAATGTCACCGGAGAGAAGGCGCATATGAACCTGAGCCTTTCCTATGACGGCGAATTTGGTTTCAAGGCAGTGCTTTCGCTGAATGTGGATGTGAAGAATGCCGGTCTGTATGCGAACCTGTACTACTACAACGAGCGGACAGGTGTGCTGGAATTCATGAGTGCGGGAGAGATCGCGGCGGACGGAACGGTGCAGCTGGCATTTACCCACGCTTCGGAATACACGATTGTCATTGGCCGGGATGTGGCGGTAAAGTCCCCGAAGACGGGCGATGCTGACGACCTAACGGCGGCTGAAAAAATTCCGGCGCACGCTATGTGGCTGTTGCTGGTCTGCGCGGCTGTGCTGGCGGCAGGCGCTGCAACTGCTTACACAGCAAAGAGAAGGGGCAGGAAATGAAGCAAAAGCAGTAAATAAAGAAGGAAGTACCCGGGCTGGGTACTTCCTTCTTGGCATTCTACGCATGGTTTTTCAGGTAGAAGTTGTTCTTTTCGCGGTACTCGCTGGGAGTACAGCCCTTTTGCTGCTTGAACAGGCGGTTGAAGGTGGAGATGCTTGGAAAGCCCGACTGCAGCGCAACCTCTGTAATGGAGAGATCCGGCTGCTCCAGAAGCTCTTCCGCGACCTTGATGCGCCGGTGGCAGAGATAGGCGCAGAAGGTGTAATTCGTATATTGCTTAAACAGTCTGGAAAAATGATATTTGCTGAAGCCGATGGAGCTTGCAATATCCTCCAGATTCAGTTCCTCCGTGTAATGGGAATCGATGTAATCCATCACGGAGTTGAATTTCTGTACATATTCTTTCTGTTTATATACTCTGATATTTGAAAACAGGTCAATATTATCCAGATGATTCGTCCCCAGCTTCACAAAGAGATTCAGCAGGAGAGAGCAGATCGTGAGCTCTGCAAATTCCTTTTTGGAAAAATATTCATTTCTCATCTGTACCAGTATCTCGTAGATGTCGTCATAGACATTCGGATAGGTGGCACGTGTCAGAAGCATGGGCTGTGCCAGAATGGACTGGATGCTGGCAAAGCCGTTCAGACGCGAAAAATTAGACAGATCAAACATAAAAATAAAGCGGTTCCCTTCCTCGGGTGCCTTCAGCGAATGAAGCTCACCGGGCGGAATCAGCATAATGTCCCCGGGGGTTGCATGATAATAGCTTTCTCCGACGTAAATGTCATACCAGTTTTCGACGGGCATGATGATTTCCAGCGCAGTATGCCAGTGCGGATCATAATCTACGGAGAGATCGTTATACCAGATTCGCACAGAGGTATCCTGATGATATTGTACCAACTCCTGTCCGGTCTCGATCAGAATACGGCTTGTGGGAGCATCGGCATTCGCATTATAAAAGAGCTCTCTGTTCTGGGAAACGGGACTGATATTACGGCTCGTAGACATA
>USGM01000083.1 GCA_900554205.1 uncultured Lachnospiraceae bacterium | reverse complement strand
AGCGCCATGAAGATTCCGCAGATGAACATCAGGATGAACAACAGCGTGTTTCCTGCCATGGAACGGTTTAATTTCTTTTCTCTCGGTTTTCTCTTGAAGAGTTTGCGCTTTGCAGTTGTTGTCTGCGTTGTATCTTTCTTTGCCATTATTCGCCAACCCTCCTTAACAGTTTCTGTACCAGCTTGTTTGTTCCTACCATCAGCAGGAACAGAACCGTTGCAATCGCCGATGCATAACCCATTTCAAATCTCGTTGAACCGTAGTCCAGAAGGTGCGTTACCACCGTTGCTCCGGCGTAGTTCACGGAAGGGTTTCCTGCCAGCTGTATCGAGATGTCTGCCACGGCGAAGGACTGCGTGATCTGCATAACAGCACCGAACATCAGCTGAGGCTTCATGGAAGGAAGTGTCACATACCAGAGCTCCTGCCAGCGGTTCTTGACACCGTCCAGTGCAGCCGCCTCGTACAGGCTCTTGTCTACCGTCTGGAGACCTGCGATGAAGGAAAGGAAGCCGGTACCAAGTGACAGCCACAGCTGTACAACGATCAGCACGGGAAGGACATATTTCTCTGTCTTCATCCAGAGGATCGCTTCATCCAGAATGCCGAGCTTGATCAGGATACCGTTTAAGTAACCATAACGGTCACCGGTCAGGATCAGGTTCCAGACCATGTATGCGTTACCGCAGATACTCGGTGCGTAGAAAATCAGCGTCAGGAACGACCGGAATTTACCGGAGAACTCGTTGATGATCCACGCGAACAACAGACACAGGATGTAGCTGACCGGTCCGGTCACCACCGCGAAGATCAGGGTGTTCTTCAAGGCGATCAGGAAGACATCATCCTCCAGAAACAACTTGACGTAATTCTTCCAGCCTACAAAGGTAGGCATTTCCAACATATTAAAGTAAGTAAAGCTCAGAACAATGGAGATCACTACCGGCAAAACCGTAAAGAGGAAAAATAAGATGAAATACGGTGCCAGCATCATATAGGAAACACGGCTTCTCTTGATGCGATAGCCTAATTTTTTCTGCTTTGCAGCGATGTCCAGTGCTTCCTGTGAAACAGTACTCTGTTCAGCCATTATCAATCTCCTCCTCTCTTAGTCTTCTGCCACCGGCAGTCCAAGCTCCTGCCGCTTGTAATCGATCTCTGCATTAATGTAAATTACCTTATCCATCAGCTCTTCTCTCGGCGATGCGGTATCCGTCTCGGTCGTTACGGTATAGAATGCATTATTTACGTTTCGCCAGGAGTAATAGCCGCCCGGTACCTGAGGGATTCCCTTTACCCACTGGAAGGCTTCCTCCAGTGCCTCGTAGTCATCTACCGGCCAAGGCATGTTTGCAAACGCCTCTAAGTTCGCGGTCGGTACTCTTGCCGCTGAGCCCATCAGGCTCTCCATCTCGCGTCCGTACTGCGTCTGTACGTCAGCTGATGTCCACCATTTCAGGAACTCCCAGCACTCCTCGGGATAATCCGTATCCGCCATGATGATGCTTGCCAGTCCGGTGCAGCCTGTGCTGTGATCCACCGTTCCGTCCTCTCTCACTGTTCCGGGAACCGGAGCGAAATCCCACAATCCCGCAATATCCGGTGCGGAAACGACCAGATTGTTATAGGTCGTGTAGTCTGCGATCACGATCGGGCACTCACCGGTTCGGAAACGCTCCTCCACGCTGGTCTCCTTGTCAAGCTTGTAATCTGTGTAGAATTCACAGTAATCCTTGAAGGTGTTTACCGCCACGTCTGAATCCAGTACGGAGCGCGCTCCGTCTTCGGTATAATAGCTTCCGCCGTTCTGGTAAAGCAGCATTGCGAAGATCTGCTCGCTGGGCAGCATACCGAATTCCATCTGGTTCTTTGCCAGCACTGCCATCGCAACCTTTACCTCATCCCATGTCTGGGGCACTTCCATGCCCAGCTCGGCAAGAATGTCTTTTCTGTAGAACATTACCGGGAAGGTCGTTGTCTCCGGCAACCCGTAGGTCGCACCGTCAAACTCAAACGGAACCATTGCCGCCTCCGCAAATCTTGTTCTGACCTCGTCCAGATCATCAAACTGGCTCAGATCAAGAACGGCATTTCGGATACCGTAGTTGACGGGAGTATCATTACCCGTATTCAGGACTGCACCGGCGATACCGTTTGTGTTTGCAACCTGAATTGCCACATCCGGTCCCTCGCCGGCAAGCTCTGCTCTCAGCAGTGTATTCATATCAACCAGCTGTACGTTGACGTTGACACCGAAGGAATTGGTGAAGCCTTCATCGATCATCTTCTTGATGATGTTCGCCTGGTCACGGCCGGAGCCGATCCACAGTGTGATCGTCGTGTCATCCGCCTTGTCGTCCTCGATGACATTACCGATCTGGTTATAATCAATTACAAAGGAATAATAAAGTCGTCTGCACTCATATCCGAGTTTGCTGAAGAAGGAAGTATTCTTATACTCCACCTTCGTGTCGGGTGAGGTGATATTGATGCGGTCGATTGCCAACGGCTGCTCCGTCACCTGTGTGACCCAGTTACCGCAGGCTCTGACGTTGATCTTGTAAGAGCCGATGACACGGACAAAATATTCTGCATCGTCGATCAGATCATCCAGCTGATCCCGCATCGTCAGGAGCACGGTCAGTCTGTCGGAATTTTTTCCGGTCAGTGCCTGCATCTGATCGATTGCACCGGCAAGCTGTTCCCTTACTGCCACAAGCTCATTGTGCAGCTCCGGCAGGGATGCCTCCAGCTGATAGTCTCTGTAGGTATCAGGGGAAACGCCGGTGATCTTGATGACCTCACGGTAAATGCTGTTCAACTGCTGTACGCAGCTCTGTACCTCGCTGATGATGTTGGAGAAGTCTCCGAGCACTGCCTGCATGCGCAGCGTGTGGTGACCTTCCTCCAGATAGAACTGATATGCTTCGCCGTTCTCATCGGAAAGCACATCCTCTCTCCAGCTCTGTCCGTAGGAGAAGCCATAATCCTCCATCTCCTTGAACGGAACCTCACCGTCGATGGTGATTCGTCTGGAAACATAAATGCCTCTCACGAAGTTCTGGCAGTCATAGAGGGAAATATTGTAATAGCCGCTCTGCGGTATATCGAAATCCCATTCGATCCACTGTCCTACCAGTCTCCATGAATTTCCGCCGATCGTGTTGTTAAGCAGCTCCTTCGCACTGGAGGGTGAAACGGAGGGTGATGACTGATCCTGTGTGGGATAAAGCATCTGGGAAGAAGTTCTTGTCGCGTTTTCCCCTTCGATCGTAATCTTATGTCCTGAGGTTACCGTTGCTCCTTTTGCATCCTGCTCTGCCTTTGTATCAGCATAGCTCTTTGCGCTGCTCGCGTTGCTCAGTACAATCTTGTTGATGAGCATCGGCTCACGCAGGGAAAGCATCGTTATTGTATGTGTACCCTTTGTCAGATACACAGCCAGCGGGGATGTCACATAGCCCTCACTGTCGTACACATAGCTTGTAATCCATTCCGGCGCCTCAATCATGCTCGGGCGGTTGTCGTTGCCCTGATTATCCTTTTCCCAGTGATAGGTCGCCGATCCGTTTGCGTTGAGGTTATCCTCCTCGAGATCAAAGCGCCATATTCTGTAAAAGTCAATGGACGCCATCTCTTTATAAGGAAGCTCTCCGTCAATGAAAATGCTTCTCTCTATATCTGAGTTCTTACCGGCAATCGGGTAATAGACCAGTGACAGGTTGTAAAAGCCTTCCTGCTGAACCTCTACCTCGAACTCCACCAGTGAATTTTCACTCGTGTAGACGCTGTCGCCCTGCATTCCCTCGTAGTCGGTATAAATCACCGGGTCAGCTGCCTTGTCGCCCTCGTCATAACGGACTACCGCTTCCGCTCTGACTGTCAGTGTGTCCTCGGGATAAGACTGCTCGAACTGACTCACATAGGTCGTATAGCCGACAATTGATTTGTCAATGGAATATGTACTGACAATCTCATCATAGTCGTCCATGGAGTAGTCGGTTCTCGCAAAGCTGTCCATACCCGTAAACGGCAGGATGGTAAATGCCATTGTCGCAAGAAGGACTGATGCTATCGATTTTTTTAACCATTTCGCTCGCTTCATCGTTTTCCCCGTTTCCGCGCCATGCGCTTAAAACTATTTGTCATACCATTGTTCCTCCCCTGCATCTGCCTTCGGCATATAAGCGCGCATCGCTTTTTCCATCGGGAAGGTCAGTGCGAGACACCACAGTCCCGGCACAAAGAAAAAGCAGGGGATCGGCAGGAAGTAAATCAATACCCATCCGATCAGCGCCGTTCCCGCCAGATCAAGGATCGTCAGCGGCAGGAACCTGATACTCATAACAAATGATAGCTTCAAAATCTGTGTCAGTTTCATATCGAATCTCGAAAACACCGGAAACAGATATAAGATAATGCATGTGCTGACAAAGATCAGAAAGCTGTATAATACCGACATTGCCGTCTGCTGTCCATCCGCCGCCAGAAAGTAATCTCTCCCAAAGAACAGCGCCAGCAGCCAGAGCAGACACACAACCGTCAGAAGCACTCCTCTTGCGAGTGTCCTCTTCATCGAACTGAAAAATTCCCTGAGTGGATATCCGCGTTCTCTCCTGATGCTCTTCATCGTCGCATAATAGAGAGAAGTCAGTGCCGGTCCGATCGTGACGACCGGCAGACAGCATACGAGGAACACCATGTCCAGAAGAATGATCTCTCCCATTTTATTCAGGAAGCCGATCAGCTTTCCGTCATAAGATAAAAGCCCTGCACCCTTTTGTTTCTTCAAAGCTTTTCTCTCCCCTTTACTTTTCCCTGATCGGATATTCCTTGAGATCAGGAAGCTCATCCATGGTGATCACCGCATCGTTGCTGTAAAACTTTTTCAGTGCCTCCGCCTCAGTGTACTGTTCACTGTAGGAGTAGATTGCTGTGGACTTGGCTACGAACTCGCCGTTCCATGTACACCAGAAGCCCCACATCGCTCCGTCGCGGATTGCAAGATCCGGATCAAAGACACAGCCGTTCTCCGAGAGGACAACCATCTTTGCCGGTGTTGTGTATTCGACTGCCTCCAGATATTTATTGACCTGCGAGGTGTAAACGCGTTCGCCGGGATAAATGTCTTCCCCGATAATGTCTACATACTCATCACCCGGATACCAGTCCTTGTTCTGTCCGTTCCACACCCAGATCAGATTGTTTAATCCATATTCATTTGTAAGCCTGTCATAAAGCAGCCTGTACAGCTGTATGTATGCATCCGCGCCGCTTGCGCCCCACCAGAACCAGCCGCCGCTCGCCTCATGTAAGGGTCTCCAAAGAATCGGTACTCCTGCATCCTGTAAGATCTTCAGCTGCGCTGCAATGGCATCTATATCCTGCATCAGCAGATCATAGCCTTCCTGATCCTCACCGTTCATGATCTTTGCGAGATCAATATTGGTGTACTGCGCATAGAAGCCGCTGTACCAGTTTCCTGTCAGATATTTTGACGGTGCGTTCCAGTGCCAGCAGAAGGTAACGATACCTCCCTGCTCCCAGCATTGAAGCGCCAGATCCGTAGAACGTCCGTTGCTTCCGTTCTCCACAAAGGAGGGAGTGTATTCCATAAAGTCAAGTCCGAGCACTGCCGGGGTCTTATCCGTCACTTTCTTGATGACCTGAAATTCTTTTCCATACATTCCTGTGTCGCAGTACTGTCCGGAGAGAATCTTCTTGCCGTAATTATCCGCCAGATAGCTCATCAGTCGTCTGGCATTTTCCGTCGCATTGGGATTCACCAGCTCCGCCGATACCTGATATACAGATTCCGGTATTGGTTTTGATGTCGTCACTTTTAAATAGTCCAAATCGATCCACCCCCAGTACTTGGAAACGGTCACATCGTGGTCTCCCGCGTCCAGATAGACTCTTTTCAATTCTGTCTCCGCGATCTCACTGCTGTCCGTCACAAGATTTCCGAAGTAGTCGCCGTCAACATTCACATAATTCTCTTTATATCCGCTCGCGGAACTCCCGAAAAGTAAATCATAGAACCCGCTTTCCGGTGTATTGATATGGAAGATACATTCGTCTCCGTCTTCCTCAAATCCGGTGGCATAGCCCTCGCCGCTGTATCCGCTCTTTCCCGTCTCCGCTCTCGCATTGCCGGCGAAAGAAGCATCCTCCGCCTCATAGGTGCCGATGACGGTGGGTACAAATACCTCTTCCTGCTCTGCGGTTCCATCCGCTTCACCGCTGCTTCCGCATCCCGCCATGACACTTCCAAATGTTGCCAATGCCATAAGACTTACCATTGCTTTCCTGCTTTTTTTCATTGCATCACTCCTCGCAGGGCTAATTATTTAAGTAATTTTAGCTTCCTATGAATTAAATTATAAATCTTTTATACGATTTATTCAATCTTTTTTCATAAATTCTTCGTCAGTTTTACCATATTACCAATTTTAGCTTCTGATTTTTGTGCATATTTTTAGGGCAGATAACTTTAAAAACGGAAATTCGTTATCTGCCCTACTTTATTTTTGGTTAAATTAATCTGTAATACTTTCTGAGGTTAAAAGTCCGAGGAGATGAAAGATATCTCCCGTGGCATTCTCGCTCCGTCTGAGTTCCACCGTATGCTCGCCCACCGTATCCGAAGCATAGACCTCATCCGCCTTGATTGCATTTCCCCAGCCGCCGGTAAAATCCGCATCGATTGTCCTGACCGGTTCCCCATCGATCAGTACCTCAAACTGCCCGCTTTTTCCGTCCGTAGTCGCAAGGTAAAGGATTCCGAGTCTGCTGAAGGAAGCCCGAAAAACAATGCCACCCTCGCCATTACAGCCCCAACCGTTCGGGAACTGTTGACTGCTCTTTTCCTCCGCGAAGTCTCCGTACTCCTCCGGTGTGATGACGCTACTGTCCAGAACCGCCGCCTTGCCGTACACTGCTTTCGTCAGAGGCTCAGTCACGGCATCCGCATCCGGCTCCTCAAGCGTGTTCCGAACCTCATAGACACCGTTCAGGTAATTCCAGAGAATCTCGCCCGTCACCGCATGTCCCAGAGCGGAAGGATGAACGCCGTCACCGGAGAGCTCCTTCGCCGTGTAACGCCCGGTCTCTATCATATCGGAAATTACGTTCGCATAGCTCAGCATGGGCACACTGTAGTGATAGCCGACCAGCACTTCGTTGGTCTGTGCGGAAATGCCGCTCGTCTGTGCCATGAACAGGCAGATCACCGCCGGTGCGGCATCGTCTGTCAGCAGATTGTAGATCAGGTTATCGTAAGACTTCTTATAAAAGCTGTTGTTGCCATCGTTCACCGCAAACTCTACGAGAACCAGATCCGGTTCACTGTCCAGCACGTCCCGCTCCAGCCGGTGTACGCCAAGATAGGAATCCGTCCCGCCGATACCGGCATTCACAAACTGGAACTCTGTCTCCGGAAAGCGTTCTTCCCACCAGTCAAAGAAGCGGTCGGCATACGCCTTTCTCTCCCCGACCTCCGTATCCCGCTTCCCGCTGGCTATCGTTCCCTGCGTGATTGAGCCGCCGATACAGGCAATCGTCACCTTTTCTCCCGTCTCCGCCTTGCGCATGACCGCCGCAAGCGCTCTGTCATCGCAGCCCGCCCACATGTCCGCCAGCTCCATGTCCGTGTCGGAGAGGAATGCGGTTGGAAGGCTTAAGGTATCCTCCGCAGGAGTCTCCTCCGGAATGCTGCTCTCCTCCGATACCACTGACGTGCTTTCGTCAGCGGAATTATCCACCTTTTCTGTATTTTCCTGTTCCCCACAGCCTGCAGTTGAAAGCGCAAGCGCTGCCGTCAATGCCAGTGTGAGGAGCTTTCTGCCCCAAAGCCGATCCCTCATCCTATTGCCTCTACGCTTTCTTTGACAACGAGTCTGCCCTCAACGATATGTGTGCCATAACGGCAGGACTCCTTTTCCATTCTTTTTACAAGAATCTTGACCGCCTGCTTTGCCATAGCCGTCTGATCGACCTCATAGGTCGTAATGCCGACATCGCAGATGCCCGGGTAAATATAATTGTCAAAGCCGGCAACTGAAATGTCCTCCGGCACACGGTAGCCGCTTGCCCTCAGCTTCTGAATCATCCGCCCCGCCGTCAGATCACAGTTGCAGAAGAAAGCGGTCGGCATTTCCACCGGAAGCTGTAAAAGCTCATCCTCGATAAAGCCGCTTGCCATATCGCGGTCATCCAGTCTCCAGTCCTGACGCGGCTGGATTCCATGCTCCAGAAGTGCCTTCACATACCCAAGATAGCGGTCTGTGATGGAGCTGGTCGCAAGAAGCGTCCCGACATAGCCGATCTTCGTATGTCCCTGCGACAGCAGGTAATTCGTGAGGTGATAAGCGCCGTAATAGCTGTCGGAGACAACCGAGTCCGTCCCCTGCTCCTCATCGGTAAAGTCCATATACACAAGCGGCACACCACTGTTCTCGCGCAGCATCTTTAAGAAGCCCGCCGACATCCTGCCGATCACGATCACGCCGTGTACCTTCTGCTCCTTAATTACCTTCGGTACCTCCAGCTGCTCCTCCATCCGGCGGCTGATTACCTCCATCAGGGTGAAGCATTCATAGCCGAGCGCACAGGTCGAAACATGCTGATACATCTGCCAGTAGAAGGATTCGTATTTGTCGAGATAACCCTCCTCGATCAGCACACCGATATTGCGGCTCTGCCTGATCTTCTTGTCCCTCATCACCGCAGACGGCTGCTTATATCCGAGTTCGTCCGCCAGCCTTTTGATCTTGTCGCGCATTTCCTCGCTGACGCCCTTCTGACCGGAGAGCGCCTTCGACACCGTCACGGTGCTGACGCCGACTCTCTCCGCAATATCTGCCAGTTTCACTGCTTTCGCCATAAGAATTCTCCTTAATGTTCCGCCACCAGATGAATCAGCTTCGACTGGAAGTCCCCCCACATTCCCTGTACGAGAATGCCTGCATTCATCAGTGTGTCGCCGAAATAGATTTCTCCGGTTTCTTCGTCTCTGTACTGCCGTTTCGGATCAAGCCCGGAGAGCCTGATGCAGCGGCTGTGATGGTTCGCACGGTTCAGCACCTGCACAAAGGTAATCAGCGCCTCTGACTTATCCTTTGCAACCACCTCATAACAATCATAATAATGATTTTCACGGTAAGAAGCAAGTCTGTAGTAATCGCCGTTTCTCACAAGGTCATTGTACTTGTGGTACATGGCAACCTGCCCAGGGATCTGCTTTCTGTCCTCCTCGGGGATCTTGGTAATGTCAAGCTCGTAGCCGAAGGTTCCCGCCAGTGCGACATTGCCGCGCGTGGAGAAGGGTGTTGTCCTTCCGACCGTGTGGTTCGGGCAGTCCGACACATGCGCCCCCATCGTTGACAGTGGATAAATCAGCGCCGTGCCCTCCTGAATCTCCAGACGCTCGATTGCATCCGTATCGTCAGAGCACCAGATCTGGGGACTGTAATAAAGCATACCGGGGTCAAATCTCGCTCCGCCGCCGGAACAGTTCTCCAGAAGCAGATTCGGAAATTCCTTTGTCAGTCTCTCCTGCAGCTCATACACAGCAAGCACATAGCGGTGACTGAGCTCGCCCTGATTCTCCCTGCCGAGATACAGGCTTCCGAGGTCGGTGAGCTGACGGTTCATATCCCACTTTACATATTCAATATTTGCACTGTGGAGGACAGCCGCCACTGCGTTATATACATAGTCCAGTACTTCCGGTCTTGTGAGATCGAGCACAAACTGGTTTCTGGAACGACAGGGAACTCTTCCCTCGATTGCGATTGCCCAGTCGGGATGCTCCCGGTAAAGCTCGGAGTCCGGGGAAATCATCTCCGGCTCAAACCAGATGCCGAATTTCAGACCGATTTTATTCACCTCATCGACGAGCACCTTCAGTCCGCCGGGAAGCTTCTCCCCGTTGACAGTCCAGTCGCCGAGACTGGTGTTGTCATCGTTGCGGTGGCCGAACCAGCCGTCGTCCATGACAAGCATCTCAATTCCCGCCTTCTTCGCTTCCTTCGCAATGGCAATCAGCTTTTCGGTATTAAAGTTAAAGTAAGTCGCCTCCCAGTTGTTAATCAGAATCGGGCGCTTCTTGTCCTTATAGGGGCTTCTGATCAGGTGCTGTCTGTAGAGATCGTGCAGCGTCCTGCTCATGCCGCCGAGACCCTCTGCGGAGTAGGTTAAAATAACCTCAGGCGCAACAAAGCTCTCCCCCGCTCTGACCTCAAAGCAGAAGTTCTTGGGGTGAATACCCATCTGCACCCTGAGATTGTCGAACTGGTTCTTCTCCACCTGTGCAAAAAAGTTTCCCGAATACACAAAGTGGAAGCCGTAGACATTGCCGCTCTCCTGTGTAGCCTTCTCCGAGACAAGCGCCATGAACGGGTGCTCCTGATGTGAGGACTCGCCCTTTGTGGAGCCGACGCTCTGCTTGCCGTAGCCGATGCTCCTGAAATCCATGTGGCGCTCTCTCGCCCAGGAACCGTGAAGCGTCAGCAGCCTGTAGTCCTCCTGATCCATATCCACGCTCGCAGACATCAGTCTTGTAAGGAAAAAGCTGTCCTTGGAGACATTCTTAATCTCCACGCTTCTCGCAACGACATCAAGCCCGCGGAAGACGCTGTAGCGCAAAACTGCCTCCATGCCTAATACCTTATCCTCCGCCTCAAGCTCCAGCGTCATGCATTCATCCTCCGCTCCGAAGGTTGCCGGAAGGCCGGGCAGTCCGGGCTTTCCGTTCAGAATGCGGTGCCCCTTGTAGACAAGCTCAACGGCATTGTGCCCGTTCACATCCTTAACCTCTATCGCGCTCTCGCGGTAATCACCGGTATTGCAGCCGGGAAATTCCATCGGGAAGGTATCAAAGAAGGAGCTCCTGTCCCGGTTATTCTTAGAGGGAACAAGCGGATTCTCCTCCGTGCGCATCAGATAAGCGACATTGCTGTCACTGATCTTTTTTCCATAATATATATGTCCGATAAAGCCCTCCTGATCTGCAATGCCGATCAGATAACTCGTATTCTCCGTATCCAGCTGAAAGACCCTGTTCTGCTCATCAAATTTAATATTCATTCGCAACCTCCGATTTCCTCGACGGACTCGTCTATTTTATATCTCTATCATATGGGAAATTTCGGTCTTTTTAAATAGATAAAATTAACAAATTATATTTTGTATTTTATTAAATTTAACTAATATTAAGCTAAATTAGTTTGATTTTACCACAAAAAAGAGCCGCACGCTTTCCCGTGCAGCCCTCTGTCTCAGAAATCTATGCGAGCATCATTCTGTCATTTGCAAATTCATCTCCGCTCGCCTCTTCAAATTTATGCAGCAGATCCGATACCGTCAGCTTCTTCTTTTCCTCACCGGCAACATCATAAATGATATGTCCCTCATGCATCATCACAAGACGGTTGCCATGTGCAATGGCATCCTTCATGTTATGGGTAATCATGATCGTCGTCAGTCCGTCGCGCTGTACGATCCGGTCTGTCACCTCAAGCACCTTCGACGCCGTCTTGGGATCGAGTGCCGCCGTATGCTCATCCAGTAAAAGCAGCTTCGGCTTTTCCAGCGTCGCCATGAGCAGTGTCAGCGCCTGTCTCTGTCCGCCGGAGAGAAGTCCGACATGTGTCGTCAGACGGTTTTCCAGCCCAAGGCCGAGTATCTGCAGCTGCTCCTTGTAGCTCTCCCGCTCCTTCGCCGTGATACCGATCTTCAAGCCTCTGCGCTTTCCTCTTCTCGCCGCCAGCGCAAGATTTTCCTCGATCTGCATGCTTGCAGCCGTTCCCGTCATCGGATCCTGAAAGACGCGGCCAAGGTACTTCGCCCTTCTGTGCTCGGACAGCCTCGTGACGTCAACGCCGTCGATCATTATGCTTCCCGCATCGACGAACCACGTTCCCGCAATGGCGTTGAGCATTGTGGACTTTCCCGCTCCGTTGCCGCCGATGACGGTGACGAAATCGCCCTCCGCGAGATGTAAATCCAGACCGTTGAGCGCCCGTTTTTCATTTACCGTTCCGGCATTAAAGGTCTTGCTGATCTGATTGATGTCAAGCATTGGAAGCACCTCCCTTTTTCGCGGACTTTCTGAAATAATGATCCTTGACATAAGGAATCGCAAGGAATACGGCAACCACTGTCGCGGAAACCAGCTTCAGATCGTTTGCATTCAGACCGAGCCAGAGCACGACCTGCAGCACGAGGTAATAGACAACGCCGCCCATTGCCACGGAGGCGAGCTTAAAGGCAAAATTTCCATGGATCTTGCCGAAGATAACCTGTGCAATGATAACCGCCGCCAGACCGATAACAATCGCTCCACGGCCTGCATTGATATCCGCAAAGCCCTGATACTGTGCATACAGTGCACTTGCAAAAGCGACGATGCCGTTGCTGAGCATCAGTCCGATAATCTTCGTCACATTTGTGTTGATACCCTGTGCTCTGGACATATTCTGGTTAGAGCCGGTGGCTCTGATGGAGCAGCCGAGCTCCGTTCCGAAAAACCAGTACAGCAGGGCAATCAGAATGGCGATCGTGATCACTGCGATCACCAGTGTATTTTTATAGAACGGAACATCCTTGATATAACGCAGGGAGACAAGCAGATCATATTTGTCAACATTGATTGCCTGATTCGCCTTGTTGCTCATAATGCGGAGATTGATGGAGTACAATCCCAGCTGTGTCAGGATTCCCGCAAGAATGGCAGGGATTCCGAGAAACGTGTGCAGAACACCCGTGACAAGTCCCGCCAGAGCGCCCGCTATAAAAGCGACAAGCAATGCGAACCAGACCGGAAATCCCGCCAGCATCATCATGATGCAGACAGCTCCGCCCGTACACATAGTTCCGTCCACGGTCAGATCGGCGAGGTCAAGGATCTTGTAGGTGATATAGACCCCGATCGCCATGATTCCCCATATCAGCCCCTGAGCACAGGCTCCGGGCAACGCGTTTAGTAATGACATTACATCCAAAACTGCTTACCTCCCCAAACTATCTTATTCTGCTTCGATTGCCTCATAGCCGTCCGGCACGGTAATGCCCAGCTCGGCACAGATCTCTGCATTGTACTTCTTTGTCACCTGAGGTGCGAAACGGACCTCCATGGTCGATACATCGGCACCGTTTACAAGAATGTCGTATGCCATCAGTCCGGTCTCATATCCGATGTCATAGTAGCTGATGGACAGTGTCGCCACGCCACAGCCCTTGCAGATGCCCTCCTCACCGGCGATGACAGGAACACCTGCCGGACGGCATACGTTGTCGATGACAGAGGTAGAGGATGCCGCCGTGTTGTCGGTCGGGATATAGATGACATCACACTCGCTCACCGCATTCGTCACAACGGACGCAATATCGTTGGTATCCGCAAAGGAATAATTCTTGCAGGTCACTCCCAGCTTTTCAAGCTCCTCGGTAACAATTCTCACCTGATATTCAGAGTTGGGCTCTGCGGAACAGTAAAGCATGCCGACATTCTGTGCATCCGGGAAAAGTTCCTTCAGCATTGCCGCCTGCTCTGCCAGAGGCGCAAGATCCGATGTACCCGAAATATTCACGCCTGTCGTTCCGTTCCAGTCGCTGATGTCCAGCGCCGTCGCATAGTCCGTGACAGAGGTTCCGAGAATCGGGATCGTGTTGGTTGCCGCCGCTGCCGACTGCAACGGTGCGGTTGCGTTTGCAAGGATCAGATCCACCCCTGAGGAGACGAACTGATTCACGATCGTCGAACAGGTAGCCGACTCACCGGAAGCGTTCTGTTCATTAAATTTTACCTTGTCACCGAGCTTTTCCGTCAGCGCATCCTTAAAGCCCTGCGTCGCAGCATCCAAAGCCGGGTGCTGAACCAGCTGGCAGATACCTACCGTGTATGTATCCTTGGAGCCTGCGGAAGAGCCGCAGCCCGTGAGCATTGTCGCTGCCACACAGGCAGTCATAACCAGAGCCATCAACTTCTTTTTCATAATCATCCTCATTCCTTCTTTTACACTTTAGCGCATCAACGCTTTATAGAACTATACAACAGCGTGTAAAAAAAGTCAATGTTTTTCCACGATTTCTGTCTTTGACTTATAAATGCTGTGCGGCGGAACCACGCCTCTCACCATCGAGGTCGGATAGACATTGGACTCCCTGCCGATCACCGTTCCGGGATTCAGTACGCTGTTACAGCCAATCTCCACATGATCTCCGAGCATGGCGCCCATCTTTTTCAGCCCGGTCTCAATGCAGACCTCGCTGCCCTTCACCGTGACAAGCATCTTGTCACTCTTGACATTGGATGTGATCGAGCCTGCACCCATGTGGGATTTATAGCCAAGAATGCTGTCTCCGACATAGTTGTAATGCGGTACCTGCACCTTGTTGAACAGGACGACATTTTTCAGCTCCGTGGAGTTTCCGACGACGGCACCCTTGCCGACAATGGCGTTTCCGCGCACAAAAGCGCAGTGGCGGATCTCCGCGTCCTCATCTATGATGAGCGGCCCATTCAGGCAGGCAGTCGGCGCTACCTTCGCGCTCTTCGCAATCCAGATGTTCTCGCCCTTCTCCTCATACAGCCCGCCCGGAAGCCGCTTTCCGAGTTCGATAATAAAGTCATGGATCTTCGGAAGCACCTCCCACGGATACTCCGCATCCCCGAAAAGCTCTGCCGCAATCGTCTCCTTCAAATCATAAAGCTCCGCAATCGTGATCTGATCCTTCATCTCCCATTTCTCCTTTATGCTTCTTTTTTACTGCGGGTGCTTCCCGCTGTCTTATAATTTCCCGCCGCCGTATCGAACA